>PMKE01000094.1:457-65748 GCA_003158585.1 Alphaproteobacteria bacterium | reverse complement strand
CTTGTTCCCGGAGATGTTCCCCGGGCCGCTCGGTGTTTCACTGGCGGGCAAGGCGCTGGAGGCGGGCCTCTGGTCGCTTGAGTTTCGCGACATCCGCGAGCACGGCCTCGGCAAGCATCGCACGGTGGACGACACGCCGGCGGGCGGCGGTCCCGGCATGGTGATGCGTGCCGACGTTGCCGCGGCGGCAGTCGATGCCGTCGAACGAGCGGGGCGCCCGCTGATCTATCTCTCGCCGCGTGGGGCGCCGCTGACCCAGGCGCGCATCAAGGCGCTGGCGGAAGGACCGGGCGCGATCCTGCTTTGCGGGCGCTTCGAAGGCCTCGACGAGCGGGCGATCGAGACGCGCGGGATGGAGGAGATTTCGCTCGGCGATTTCGTGCTGGCAGGGGGCGAGATCGCGGCGATGGCCCTCGTCGAAGCCACTGTGCGGCTGATCCCCGGCGTGCTCGGTGCGGCAGCCTCGCCGGCCGAGGAAAGCTTCTCCGCTGGCCTCTTGGAATACCCCCAGTTCACACGGCCGCAGTCCTTCGAAGGATGCTCCATTCCGGAGGTGTTAACCAATGGAAATCACAAGGAAATTGCCAAATGGCGGCAGGCCGAATCCGAGCGCCTGACACGCCTGCGGCGACCCGATCTTTGGTCCCTCTATGAAAAGAGCAGGCACTAGGCTATAGCGCCCGGCTCAAACTACGAAAAACGCCCATCGTGGTCACAGAAGAATAACGCGCGGAGACTTTTTATGAACCTGTTGCAGCAGCTCGAAGCCGAGCAGATGAAGACCCTGCGCGCCAATCCGCTTCCCGAATTCCGTTCCGGCGACACCCTGAAGGTCAACGTCAAGGTGGTGGACATCACCTTCGACGAGAAGACCAAGCAGAACAAGACGCGCGAGCGCCTGCAAGCCTTCGAAGGCGTCTGCATCGCCCGTCAGGGCCAGGGGATCAANNGCGTCGAGCGCGTCTTCCCGATCTATTCGCCGCTGGTCGATTCCGTGATCGTGGTCCGCAAGGGCCGTGCACGTCGCGCCAAGCTCTATTATCTGCGCGGCCGCCGCGGCAAGTCGGCCCGTATCGCCGAGCGCAAGGACAGCGCCGATACCGGCAACACCGAGGCGTAACCGCCCGCACTCACAACGCCCTGTATTGCACTCCCAGGAACCGGGCCTCTCCGGGTCCGGCCGCATAGACGGCAGGTCGCAGCGAGAGGAAGTCGCCTGCCGTGTTGTGATGGTAGCCTGAGACTTCCATCTGCACGCCGAACTTCGTCCAATGCGTCCGGTCGGGACTGTAATGGATGGTGACGATGTTGCGGTCGTTGCGCAGGCGCAGGAACAAACGGCTTGCGATCCCTTCGGACTTTGCCAGAACGCGCTCCAGGCCGTAACGGTGCATCACGAACTTGTCGGCTGCGAAGCCGAGCCCGCAATAGAGTCTGCGGCTGTAGAACAGCAGCAGCCCCGCCTGCGCTCCGCCGGAAATCTCGATCCCGGTCTCGACTTCGTAAGCAAGATCTCCTGCGCGGAAACTCATGGGCGAACTGTCGAAGGGCTGGGTTCCCTTGCCTTTGAGAACGAGCGAGCCCGCATCATGGCGCACGCGCTCCATTTCGTTCGTGGCAGGATCGTAAAAGCTCCACAGGCTGCCGAAGCGGTCGGCCCTGAAATCGTCCGACAAAGCCATGCCGTGCGGCACGGCGCTGCCGCCCACCGGCTTACGCAGCGGATGCGAGAGATCGCCGCCTCCGGCCCTGATCCAGCCGTCCTTCGTCCAGCTCATGGGCGCCAGAAGCGTCTGGCGGCCCAGCGTCCAGAAGCCGTTTTCGTAGCCGTGATAGATCAGCCACCAGCTTCCGTCAGGCCCTTCCACTGCCGAGGCGTGGCCGCGCGACCACCACTTCTCTGCCGCCGATGTGGTCCGCACCAGGGGATTGTTCGGTGAATTCTCCCACGGGCCGTGCAACGAACGCGCCCGCGCTGCGACAACCATGTGGCCGGTCGGAGGTCCTGCCGTGCCGCCGACGGCCGTCAGCATGTAATAATACTCTCCATGCCGAAAGATCTTCGGTCCCTCGGGCGAGAAGGACTCGACCACCCAATCCTCGGGATAACGCCACGGATCGTAGATGTGCTCCACGGCGCCCGCGGTCGCCATGCCGTCCGGCGTCAAGGCGACGAGGTCGCCGCCGCTCAGTGCTAGATAGCGCCTGCCGTCTTCGCCGACGACATGATTGGGATCGATGTGGCGCGGCAGATCGAGATCGACCGGATCGCTCCAGGGTCCGTGAATGTTCTCTGCGGTGATGACCCAGATGGTGTTGCGCTGCGCACCGCGCGTCGGGATGTAGATGTAGTATCGCCCTTCGTGCCTGCACAAATCCGGCGCCCATACCGAACCGATCGGCTTTTTCAGCGCGGAACCGACCGGCTGCCAGTTCACCAGATCGCGCGAATGCCAGATCGCGAGCCCGGGATAGGCATCGAAGGTCGAGAAGGTCAGGTAATAGTCGTTGCCTTCCTTCAGGATGCTGGGATCGGCGTGGTCGCCGCTCAGGATGGGATTGAGGAACGTGCCGTTGCCGAGGTCGGCCTTTCGCTGACCTTCGATGCCGCGCGCCCATTTCATCGCGGCCCATTCCAAACCGGAGGCGGATATGGCCGCCGCAGTACCCCGCGGTTTGGCGTGTGCTCCCGGCGCAGCGAGCGCGGCAGCGCCGGTCAGGAAGGACCCCAGGGTTTGGCGACGATTGAACATCGGCATTTGACGGCTCCCCGGCCGGTTTGCACTCGCAACGATTTACGGACTCGCGCGCTACGCTCCGTTCAACGCGGCGCGGCGCGCGTCTGCTTGTCCAGCTTTTTCCAGAAATACCGGTTCGCTCTGACGCGCGCCTTGTGCATTTTACAGAGGAACGTGGCGCGTTCGTAGATCGTCGCGCTTTTCGACACATCGTAATTGCAGCCGCTGCACCACGAGCAGCCGCTGGCGACCTCGCAGCCGAGGCACTCTTCGCTCGACTGCGAGCGCCTTGTCATCGCCAGGAACGGGCGCAGCTTGTTGCGGTCGATGCCGTCGTAGCAGTTGCCGATGGCCCTGCCGAGCTGGTGCGTCAGCGAGTAGGGCGCGAAACGCACACAGGGATAAAAAATGCCGTCGCTGTCCACTGCCAGCATCTTGCCGGCGCCGCACCAGTTGCGGTCGTCCTCAGGGCTGAGCGGTTTGCCGATGAATCTCGAAAACAGCGAGCAGGTGTGTTCGCGTGTCAGGTCGTTGTCGATGATGGTGTCGGCCAGCTCCATGAGCTGCTTCTCGAACAGCTTGTCGTCGCCGTCCTGCCAGACGTCCTCGTTGACGACGTTCATGTTGACGACCCTGATGCCCAGCGAGAATAGGTGCGCCACGCTTTCCTTGATGAAGGGGATGTCGTCGTGGGAGATCGTCGCCTTGGTCGAGGCGGCGGGGAATTGCGCCAGCCATAGCGGGATGTTCTTGGCCACCGCGTCGTAGGAGCCCCGGCCGTTGGGAAAGATGCGCTGAGAATCGTGCTTGCGCTTCGTTCCGTCGATGCTGAGGCCGATCGAGATGTGGCTGCGGTTCTTGGCGATGTAGCGCTGGACCTTGTCCTTGCCGTAGAGCAGGCCGTTGGTGGAGAAGCTGAAGCGGTAGTTGTTGAACCAGGGATGGTCCGTTTCGTACATCCGCAGCTTCGCATAGTCCGAAATGCGGTCGATCAGGTCGATTTCCAGGAACGGCTCGCCGCCGATGAAATCCCAGATCACCGAACCTTCGTTGAATTGCTCGCGATTGCGCAGAAGATGGTCGATGGTCGCCCGCGCGATCTCGAAGTTCATCTTGCTGGTCTTGTTCTTGCCCGCCAGGTAGCAGTACTTGCAGCGAAGCTGGCAATCCTCGGTGACGATGAACGTCACCGTCTTGGCGCGTCCTTCCTGCCAGGATTTTGGGCGCTCTTCCCGTCTCGGCTCCCGAAGCTCCACCATCTTATCCTCGCGGTGTTCCCGTGACTTCGGGAGCGTAACAAACTTGATCCCGCCGATCTCGCGGCCGTGGCGCTTTTTCAGCCTTGGCTACTGCTCTGACAGGCGGCCGTGCAATAGAAACTGCAGCTACCGATACAAGTGTGCAGGCATTCGTTCAGGCAGTCGTCCTTGCAGGAGCCGGAGCAGGCGCCTTCGCATTCGTTCATGCAATTGGCGGTGCAGCTTTCCATGCAGCCGTTCTCGCAGCCGCCGGAGCAGTCGTTGGCGCAGTTGGCGGTGCAGTTGCCCGAGCAGCTTCCCTCGCAACTTCCCGAGCAATCGCCCTCGCAACTGCCTTCGCAGTCGGCGCGCGCGATCAGCGGAACGGTGAGCCCGAGCCCGATGACAGCGAAGGTGGGAAGCACCTTGCCGCCGGATTTGAGAAACAACCGCCTGTCCAGGTTCTTGCCGGTTTTGGACTGTTTTTTCATGTCGTGCCCTCGATTTTTCCCGTTCTGCAGAAAATCGTACGCGGATCACTCACCTTTCGTTTCGTCAATTCCCATCATCGGCATCAGGCTTAATTGGATGGTGCGGTGAGACTGCCTTGGCAGCTTGTCTCACACGTCCCTCTGCATTCGCCCTGACAGCTGGTTACGCAGTCGGCCGCGCACGCGGCGGTGCAGCTCGACTCGCAATCTGTCGCGCAGGCCGCTTTGCACGAGCCCGAGCAGTTGTCGGCGCATTGTGCTTCGCAGCTGTCCTGACACCCGCCGGTACAGCTTCCGTCACAACCTCCGGAGCAACTGCCTTGGCATCCGGAATCGCAATCGGCGCGCGCCGGCAGCGGCACCCCCAGGCCCAGCCCGAGAAATGCAATGGCAGGGATGACCTTGCTTCCGCTCTTGAGAAAGCCGCGCCGGTCGAGTTTCCGCGTCATGGCAAATTCCTCACCCAGGTCGGCGCCTCGGAAGCGCGTGATTTACTTGCTGTCGCTCGTGCAGGTGTTGTCGCAACCGCCGCAGGTACCCTTGCAGTCGCCCATGCAGTCGCCCTTGCAACTCTCGACGCAGTTGTCGGCGCACGAGGCATTGCAGGAGCCGAAGCAGTCGGCACGCGCCGGCGTGGACACGGCAGTGAGACCGATCCCAAGCACGGCCAGTGCAGGAATGACCTTCGCTCCCGATTTCAGGAAGCCGCGGCGGTCCATCTTGCTGCCGGATTCCGTTTTCTTCGACATGTCGGTATTCCTTTTCGTCAGGACTTATTGGGTTTGTTCAGGCTGATCTGGCAGCTGTCGAAGTCGATCGACCATTGCCAGCCGGGCCTGCCTTGCCAGCCGTATGCCTTGGCTTTTTCGTCCCACCACTTCTTGAAGCGGGTGGTCGTCTTGCCGAGGTCGGCAACCACTTTTTCGTAGAAGGCGGCGTTGTCCAGCATGCCGCTGCCGTTCTGCGACAGGGATTGGACAAGTTCGAGGAGGCCGTTGCGGCGCTCGAACAGAGCCTGGATCTCGTCGCGCTCCTTGAGGCTCACCTTGCCGACGACGACGGCGCTCGGCTCCATCGGGGCGCTTTTGGCCGGGATTTTCTTCGCTTTGACCTTTTTCGGCATGCGGGGCCTCACAGCATCGGATCGGTGGACGGATCGGTAGCGCGCTGCCCGGCATCGCGCGGCGGGGCGTCGATGCATTCGAGCGGATCGCGATAATTCAATTCCGGGATGCGCGGCATCCTGCGGAAGGGCTCGAGAGAACCGAGGCCGGTCAACAGCTGCCGCGAGGCTTTCCGTTCGACGTGCGAGACCGCGCATTGCTGCTCGGAGGGAACGTTCAGTTCCAGGGTCGTCTTCCGGTTCAGATAGATGCAGCGCTTGCAGTGGAAAGCATCGCAGCGCGAGCAGAGCGGCGCGCGCGAAAGCTCGGTGCCGCGCACCGGCCCGGCGGCAATCCCCGTCTTGTCGTCGAACACGCCGACGAAGTCTTCCTCGTTATCGTAATAGAACCCCGGACAGATGTAACTTTTTCCGTTGGGCGCAATCGTCAGGTGATCGATGCCCGCGCCGCAGTTGCGCATCACAGTCAGCATCATCCGGTCGGTCAGGACGTTGAACTCGAGCGTCTCGCCGTCGCGGAACTGCTCGGCCAGCTTTTTGGAGATCTTGCTCAACTCGCGTTCGTAGGCGGCAAGTTCCGCCGCCCCAAAATACTCCTGGCCCACCAGATGCAGGCTGAGGCGCCTGAATTTGCCGATGAGGGATTCAACGAGGTCGCTGCATCCCTTGGGGCTGGAGACGCGCAGGATGACGTTCCGGTCGAGAGACCTGCTCAAGGCGGCAAAGGAGGAACGCTCTTCCGCGTCTAGCACCAACACCGCGTCGGGATAGACCTCGTGGAGCGGGGGCGGAACGATCTTGGCGTGGGAGGCGATCAGCCGTTCGAGTTGCGCCGGCGGCCGCGTCTTTCCCAAAAGGAAGGTAAGGGCGATTTGCTTCTTGCGCGCATATCCGACGATGCGCGTCAGCAGGGCGGCGGGCATCCATTGCGGTTCTGCGCGGGAATGGAAATGCGGGTTCTCGTAGTAGCAGAACGGGACCGAACCCTTGTCCAGGATCACCAGTGCGTGTTTACCGGACGCAATCACATCAAGCCCCGCGCGGCGGCGGCGACTGTTTTCCGCATGCGCCCCAAACAAACGCGGAACTCGAATCCGTCGCCGAACTCGAACACGAATAAACTAGGGTACAAAGCGCGCAGGGTTGCCGCAAGCAAACCCCAAAGTAATCTGAATAATGCGGCAATAAGGGTGTATAGCATATAATGATAATAAAGTGCAGAACGTGTTTACCCGCTCTTCGGGAAAAGGATGATTGAGAAAAGCGCGGCGACTACTTCCATGTGCCCCGGCATCGCCGCCTTACGCAGGGCTTCGTCTGCGCGTCAGACGGCCTAGGCTGTCGCCACGGGTGAAGTCGTCGCCCGCCAATGACGGCGTAGATCGGGAGAGAGGCTTTGCTTGAAGTGCCGCCGAGGTTCGTCAAATACCGAAAATATGGGCTTCCGAAGAGGACGCCCCCGTCTGCGGAAGGGCGTGATTCAACGCGCCGCACGGCGCAAACCCGCTTCATCCCCCGAAATAGCCCATTTTTCCGCAGTTTTTTGCACATCTCCCGTCTTGTGTTTGCAGAAAATGCTTTAGAATAAGGTCTCTTTTGATTCGCAGAGGAAAATTCCAATGGCAAAAGCCGCAGTCGTTCCCGGCGCCGCACCCGTCGCCGCCGCGAAGCCCAAAGTCGAGACGGTCTCTACGCGCCAGTTGGCCGCGCAGTTGGCACCTAAGCACGATATGTCGAACAAGGCGTCGTTGGCGTACTTGGACGACGCAATCAGCGCGATCACCAAGCACCTCAAGAAGGGCGTCCGCGTGCGCCTCAATGGGCTTGGCATCCTGCAGGTCAGGAAGCGCGCGGCGCGTATGGGCCGCAACCCGGCCACCGGCGAAGCGATCAAGATCAAGGCGTCGAAGAAAGTTGCCTTCCGCGCCGCGAAGGAATTGAAGCAGTCGATCTGATCGCCGCTTCGGTGATAGAAAATATCGGTCGGTCGGGTGCCCTCGGCATCCGTCCGGCCGTATTTTTTTTGTGTTCTCTCTTCCGCTTGCCCCGGCACCTCGCGCACGTTAATAGCGATCAGCTCGAAAGGACGTGATGATGGCTCACAACAAAATCGCGTTGATCGGCAGCGGACAGATCGGCGGCACGCTCGCGCACTTGGCCGGATTGAAGGAACTCGGCGACATTGTGCTGTTCGACATCGTCGGCGGGCTGCCCCAGGGGAAGTGTCTCGACATCGCCCAGGGCGGTGCCATCGAGGGCTATAACGCCGAATTCATGGGCTCTAACTCCTACGCCGACCTCGCGGGCTCGGACGTGGTGATCGTCACGGCCGGCATTCCGCGCAAGCCGGGGATGAGCCGCGACGACCTGTTGACCATCAACCTCAAGGTGATGTCGGCGGTGGGCGAGGGCATCAAAGCCTTTGCTCCGGAAGCTTTCGTCATCTGCATCACCAATCCTCTCGATGCGATGGTGTGGGCGCTGCGCCAGTTTTCCGGCCATCCGCACGAGAAGATCGTCGGCATGGCGGGCGTGCTCGACAGCGCGCGCTTCCGTCATTTTCTCTCCCGCGAATTGAAGGTGAGCGTCGAGGACATCACCGCCTTCGTGCTCGGCGGGCACGGCGACACGATGGTTCCGATGCCGCGCTTCTCCACGGTGGCGGGCGTGCCGCTGCCGGAACTGGTGAAGATGGGCTGGATCACGCAGGAGCGCCTCGATTCCATCATCCAGCGCACGCGCGACGGCGGTGCGGAGATCATAGGCCTGCTCAAGACCGGTTCGGCTTTCTACGCGCCGGCTTCCTCCGCCCTCGAGATGGCAGAGAGCTACCTCAAGGACGAGAAGCGCGTCCTGCCGGTGGCCGCCTATGTCGACGGGCCATATGGCATCCACGACCTCTATGTCGGCGTGCCGGCGGTGATCGGGGCGGGCGGCGTCGAACGCATCGTCGAGCTGCAACTGACCGCGGAAGAGCAAGCCGCCTTGGACAAGTCCGCGTCTTCGGTGAAGACTCTGATCGACGCCTGCCGCAAGCTCGATCCCAGATTGGGCTGACTTTCCCCGGAGTAATGTGTGTTTCGACGGTTTGTCCCTCTGCTGATTGCCCTCGTGCCGTTTGCGGCCGAGGCTGCCACGTTGACGGTCAAGGTCGAGAACATCGGCGCCAAGGGCGGCACTTTGAGTCTGTCGCTCTATGACGAAGCGTCGTGGTCGAAGGATTCGGACGCCCCGCTTGCCAGCGCCAACGTGCCCGCCGTAGCACCCGAAACGACCGTCACGCTGACGGACATCAAGCCGGGCATCTATGGCGTGAAGGCGTTCCAGGACGCCAACCGCAACGGCAAGTTCGACCAGAATTTCCTGGGTCTGCCGCTCGAACGCTTCGGCTTCTCGCGCGATGCGCGCCCGTTCCTCTCCGCTCCCGGCTTTGACCGCACGAAATTCGTCGTCGTAGACGGCGTCAACGAAATCACGATTCACCTGCAATAACGCTAAGGAGTCCGGGCGGCTTGTTGCGCTCGCCACTTTGCGCTAACCAGCACGCATGATCCCCCGTCTTGAAACCGAACGGCTTGTGCTTCGCGAACTCCGCAACGAGGATTTCGACGCCTTCGCCGCGTTCATGGCCGATCCAGACGTGGTGCGCTACCTGCACGGCGAGCCGATGGTGCGCCAGGATGCCTGGCGGATGATGGCCACCGCCGTCGGCCATTGGGTGCTGCGCGGCTACGGTACCTGGGCTGTGGAACGCAAGTCGGACGGCGCCTTCATGGGCCGCGTAGGCATGATCAATCCCGAGGGCTGGCCGGGCCTCGAAATCGGCTGGACGCTCGGCAAGCCCTATTGGGGCCACGGCTACGCGACGGAAGCTGCCGCTGCCGCCATGCGCTACGCCTTCCTCACCCAGCCGGTGGACAGGCTGATCTCCTGCATAGATCCCGAGAACAAGGCCTCTCAGGCTGTGGCGCGCAGGCTGGGCGAGACCAAAGGTCCGCGCCATAACATCGTGATCGGCGGCAGGAACTATGTGTGCGACATCTGGAGTATCGCACGCGCGGATTGGCAACGCCGGGAATGAGCGGCGCCGATACAACGGTGTACCGCAAGCGGGATTTCGCGTTCTTCCAGGTCGGGCGGTTTCTTTCGACGAGTGCCATGCTGGTGCAGTCCGTCGCCATCGGTTGGCAAATCTACGACATGGAGCGCACGCCTTTGGCCCTCGGATTGGTGGGCCTCTGCCAGTTCGTGCCGATGTTCCTCTTCACCTTGCCGGCCGGCGAGATGGCGGACCGCTTCGATCAGCGGCGCGTGCTGAGCGCCGCCCTCGTCATGCAGGGGCTCTGCGGCGCGCTGTTCCTTCTGCTCAATATCGCCGAGGTCAAGAACGCCACTGCCTTCTACGCGGTGATGGTTCTGTTCGGCGTGGCGCGGGGCTTTGCCTCGCCCTCCAGCCAATCTCTGGTCGCGTTCCTGGTGCCGCCGGAGAAACTCGCGCGCGCCATCGCGCTCAATTCCTCGACCTTCATGGTGGCGGTGATCGCAGGACCCGCGCTCGGCGGCTTTCTCTATGCCTTCGGAGCGAATGCGACCTACGGCGTCTGCGTAGCGGGATTTGCCGCTGCCGCCTTGCTCATCGCCGTCGTCGGAGGCCGGCGCTACGAGCACAAGCACGATGGGGAAACGGATCGGCTGGCGCGCGTCGTCGAAGGCGTGCGCTTCGTGCGGCAGCGTCCCGTGATGTTCGGCGCGATTTCCCTCGATCTCTTTGCCGTGCTGCTCGGCGGCGCCACCGCGCTGCTGCCGATTTTCGCACGCGACATCCTGCATGTGGGACCGATCGGCCTCGGCTTGTTGCGCAGCGCGCCCGCAGCGGGAGCCGCGATGGTGGCGTTGGGACTCGCGCGATGGCCGCTGGAGCGCGCTATCGGAGTCAAGATGTTTGCGGCGGTGGTAGTGTTCGGTATCGCCACCATCGTCTTCGGATTGTCGCGGAACTTCAACCTGTCGCTGATCGCGCTGTTCGTGCTCGGGGCCTCCGACATGATCAGCGTCTTCGTGCGCCATGCGCTGGTCAGCTATTCGACGCCCGATGCCATGCGCGGGCGCGTCGGCGCGGTGAACATGCTGTTCATCGGCGCCTCGAACGAACTTGGCGAGTTCGAATCCGGCATCACCGCGGCCCTATTCGGGACGATCCCGGCGGTCGTCATCGGCGGATTGGGCACGCTCGGCGTGGTGGCGATCTGGATGAAGCTGTTTCCGCCGCTTCGCACGGTGGACCGCCTCGACGACGTGCGCGCGGGTTGATCACAAGTGGTAGGTCAGGCCCGCATACACGCCGTCGGCGTCGGCTGTGACATAGGGTTCGAACCGCGGGTGATAGCGCGTCGTGATGAGCTCGTTGAATGCCAGGGAAATCCCTGCGCTAGCCGCGACGTCCCACCAGTGATGTCTCTTGGCATCGACCCGCGACCATCCCACGAAAGCGGCGGCGCCGTAGGCCGGCAGGCCGTATTGCCAACCGTAGCGCTGCCAGAGGAACTGGGCGGGCGCGAAGGCCAGCGCGCTGGTGTCGGAGGGAAACGAATGGAAATCGGAATGATCGGGCCGCTGTTCGCGTAAGAGATGCTTCAGCCCATAGGCCGTGCCCACGGTCAGCGCCGTGGTGACGAAGAACTGGGCGGTTCCCGTCCAATCGCGCTTTGCCAGGGTAAGGCCGCCGGCAATGGCAGGCAGGGTGATGGCGACCACCGTCCCGGCGGTTTCCATGGTGGATTTTGCTTCGGCCGGCAGCACGCCGAAGATCGCCAGCGCCATCGCGCCCACTGCAATTCGAGATGTCACGGTAAGGGTCCCCCTCGGCGTCAACGCTGAGGGAAGTCTAGTTGGCCTGCCGCAACTGGGCAACCGGCCCTAGCTTTTGAGGAAGATGTCCACGCGGTCGGTCGGGCCGTCGTCTTCGACGCCGCCCAGGGCGAACACGTCGATGCGTTCGGCGGGCACGCCGTCGTCGATCAGAAGCTGGCGAATGACGAGGGCGCGCTTGAGCGACATGCGCCGCGTATCCGAGGATTTCTCGCCCCGTTCGCCCGCATAGGCCTTGATCTCCACGCGGGTCCCGCTGTTCGTCAACGCGTTGTTCAGCTCGCTCGCGAGCGACCGCACGGTGGCGACCGCCGTCGTGGAGGGATCGCTGGCGTTCGCGGCGAAAGTGATGACGCCGCGCGCCTTGCCGCCTTCTGCGCGCGACCGGACCGGCCGCGGCGTCTCGATGCTGGCAGTACGCGTCTGCACGACCGGCTTGGCTGGTGGCGGCGGCGTTTCGACAACGGCGGCATGGCGCGGCGGCTGTACTTGCGGCGGCGGCCTGCGCGGGGGCGGCGGTGTGGGCGGGGGCGTGGGCGCCTGCGTCGCCAGATCGGTCAAGTCCGCCAAGCCGCTCGATGGCGCCGCCCGTTGCACAGGGGCAGCCGTTGCGGTGCGCGGCACGCTCGGAACGGAGGCAACGCTTGCAGGTGCAGCCGGACGCGCTGCCGTCCGCGCCCTGCGATGATGTCCCGGCGGACGCAGCCTGATCGTCTCCTGCCCTTCGCCCGGCATGAGAAGCGGCGGCACGACGCGCGTCTGGCCGGTGCCCGGATCGATCAGCACCCTGGTGCCGCCCGGATTGACGGTGACGCTCTCATAGCTCTGCGCCGCCGCCGAAGAGAGCGCGGCGATCGCCACAAGCGTCGTGAGAGCCAAGACAGATCGCATCGAATCAAACGGGCCGGACTGCCTGCGAAACATAGACGCCCCGCCTTCTGCCCTCAACCCGTACGGGCCGGGGCGGCTTCTTTCAGAAGTTTCAGAATCTGCGGATGCAGGGGTTCGTTGGCGGCGAGGATTTCGCCTTTTTCCAGCGGCGACGGACCGCCGTCCGCATCGGTGACGACGCCGCCGGCCTCGCGGACCAGGAGAACACCTGCGGCGATGTCCCACGGGTTGAGGCCCCGCTCCCAGAAACCGTCGAACCGCCCCGCCGCGACAGAGGCCAGATCCAGCGCGGCCGAGCCGCAGCGCCGGATGCCCGTGGTCCTGGCGATCACCGCGCGGACTTCGGCCAGCGAGCGGTCGTGCTGCGCCTGGTCCCCGCGCCCCATGAACGGAATGCCTGTGGCGATGAGGGACTCGGCCAGCGATTTGCGCGCCGCCACTCTGAGCCGCTTGTCGTTGAGATAGGCACCGGAGCCCTTCTCGGCCACGTACATCTCGTCCGTCACCGGATTGTAGACCACGGCGGAGACGAGCTGGCCCTCGCGTTCGAGGGCGATGGACATGGCGAAGATGGGAACGCCGTGCAGGAAGTTCGTGGTGCCGTCGATGGGATCGATGATGAAGCGGTGCGACTTGTCGGGACCTTCCCGCACTCCGGTTTCCTCGGCGAAGAAGCCGTAGCCGGGGCGGGCGCGCGAAAGCTCTTCGATCAGGATGCGCTCGGTCCGCTCGTCGGCGCTGGAAACGAAATCCGCCGGCCCCTTGAGGGAAATCTGAAGGTTCTCCAGTTCGCCGAAGTCGCGGATCAGCGGCCGACCGGCTTTCCGCGCGGCCATCACCATGACGTTCAGAGCGGGGGAAAGGTAGGGCATCAGGCTTCAGCCCGCTTCACATACGAACCGTCCTCGGTGGAAACCACGATCTTGGCGCCCGCGTCGATGAACGGCGGCACCAGTATTTTCAGTCCGTTCTCCAGCACCGCGTTCTTGTAGGAGGGCGCCGCCGTGCCGCCTCTCAGCACGGGGTCGGCTTCAGTCACCGTCAGCGTCACGTGGACGGGCATCTGCACGCTGAGGGGTCTGCCTTCGTAGCTCTGCACCATGACCTTCATGCCGTCCTGGAGGAACAGCGCGCGGTCGCCGATGAAGTCTCGCTGCAACTCGATCTGCTCGTAAGTCTGGATGTCCATGAAGGTGAGCATGTCGCCCGTGGCGTAGAGGAACTGGTAATCTTTCTTTTCGAGATAGATTTCGTCCACCGCCGCATCGGAGCGGAAGCGTTCGTTCAGCTTGGTGCCCGTGACGATGTTCTTGAGCTCGACCTGGTTATAGGCGCCGCCCTTGCCTGGTTTGACGGCCTGGGTCTTCACCGCGATCCACAGCCCGCCATTGTGCTCGATTAGCGTGCCCGGGCGGATTTCGTTTCCTGCGATCTTGGACATGTAAATGGCGCTCCGGCGCGGAAATACTTGGTCTGAAAATGCGCGCGCGGGTTCTATCAGCCACGAAGCAAAATGTCATCCCGGGCGACCCCGGACATCGTCCGGGGGAGACCCGAGACCCACTATGAAACTCGCGCCGTCTGGAAGGTGGGTCCCGGTTCTACGCGGTGCTTCGCACCGCTTGACCGGGATGACAGGATTTATTGGGCCAGCGTCTTGCCCACCGAACCCAGGTCCCGCATCGCCTCTTCGAGGCGCTCCGCGACCCCAAGTTCGCCCGCGCGCAGCCATTTGCGCGGATCGTAGATGGACTTGTACGGCTTCTGGTTGTCGGGATCGACCTGATATTTGAAGGCGCGCGGATTCTTGTCCACTTGCGCCGCGACCGCGTGTGCCAGCGCGAACTGCAGGTCGGTGTCGATGTTCATCTTGAACACGCCGTAGCCCACCGCTTCCCGGATGAGATTGTTGGGCGTACCCGAGCCGCCGTGGAACACGAGGTCGAGCGGCCTGGCGTTCAGATCGTGCGTCTTGGCGACGAGGTCCTGCGAGTTCTTCAGGATGATCGGGCGCAGCTTGACGTTGCCGGGGGCATAGACGCCATGCACGTTGCCGAACGAAGCCGCCACGGTGAAGTGGCCGAGCGGGCTCAGCACCTCATAGGCCCGCAGCACGTCTTCCGGCTGGGTGTAGAGCTTGGGATTGCCGACGTCGCCTTCCGAAAGCTCGTGGCCGATGCCGTCCTCTTCGCCGCCGGTGACGCCCAGCTCGATTTCGAGGCTCATGCCGAGCGGCGTCAGGCGCTTCAAGACGCGCGCGCATTCTTTGAGGTTGTCCTCCAGCGGTTCGGCCGAGAGGTCGAGCATGTGGGAGGAGAACAGCGGCTTGCCGGTCTTTTCGAAATACATTTCGCTCTGGTCGATCAGCCCGTCCACCCACGGCACCAGCTTGCGATTGGCGTGGTCGGTGTGGAGCACGGCGCAGATGCCGTAGGCTTCCGCCAGGAGATGCACGTGCTGCGCCACGGATGTGGCGCCCAGCACCCGCGCCTTGTGCTGGTCGGGCAGGCCTTCGCCCGCGAAGAAGCGGGCGCCGCCGTTCGACATCTGGATGATGACGTCCGACTTGGCTTTCGCCGCGCATTCCATCACCGCATTGAGGACGTTGGTGCCGACGACGTTCACCGCCGGAAGCGCATAGCCGCCTTCTTTGCAGGCCGCGATCAACTGCCGGTATTCCTTGCCGGTCACGACGCCAGGTTTGAGATGCGTTGTCATGTCGTCCTCATGAGATGGCGCGGCCTACATAAAGGCCGCCCCCGGGCAACACAACGCCGCCCGGATGCGTCAAAAATATCGAATTAGAACAATGCGTTGAAAGCCTTGACGGCAGCCGCCGGACCATCGGGATGGTCCCACACGCCGCTCGAAACCGCCAGAAAATCGGCGCCCGCTTCGACAAGGGGCTTCGCGTTCTCCACCGTGATCCCGCCGATGGCGACGCACGGCACCACCATCAGCTCCGCCCACCATTTCAGGGTATCGAGATCGCAGTACACTTTGGGTTCTTTCGTCCGTGTGGGGAAGAAGGCCCCGAAGGCGACGTAATCGGCACCTGCATCGGCCGCTTCCACCGCCAGATGACGCGAGGCGTGGCAGGTGACCCCGACGATGCGCTCCGGCCCCACCGCCGCGCGTGCCGCCGCATAGGTACCGTCCTCCTGGCCGATATGCACCCCGTCGCAGCCGAAGCGCCCCGCGAGATCCGGCCGGTCGTTGAGGATGAAGGCGACGTCCGCGTTTTGGGCCACGGGCATCAGCACCTCGACTGTCTTTTCGATTTCCTCGTCCGGCACATCCTTCAGCCGCAACTGCAACGACGCGACATCGCCCGCGCCCAGCGTGCGGTTCAACGTCTCCGCAAAAACGGCAAGCTCGATCTTCGGCGGCGTGATGAGATAAAGGCGACAGCGTTCGGTCATGGCGGCTCGATTTTACCTCCCCCTTGTGGGGAGGTCGACGCGCGAAGCGCGTCGGGTGGGGGGCTTGCATTTGCATCGTGCACCGCCCCCCACCCGAAAAACGCTTCGCATTTTTCGGCCACCCCACAAGGGGTAGGCAATTCTATTCCTTATACACCTCGATGAGCTTGCCCAGCAGCTCGAGTGCCTCGCTCTTCTCGCGCTGGAAGGAGTTGCGGCCGATGATCGAGCCGGTGCCGCCGCCCGCCTTGATGGCGCGGGCTTCCTCAAAAATTTCGGCGTCGTTCTTCTTGCTGCCGCCCGAGAACACCACCATGCGCCGTCCGTCGAAGGCGGCCTTCATCACCAGCTTGATGCGGTCGGGCAAGGTCTCGATGGGCACATTGCCTTTCTTGTAAAGCTCGCTCACGTCCCTGGCTTCGACGTGGCGCGTCGGCAGCTTGACCTTGATGATGTGGGCGCCGAGCAGCGCCGCCAGCTGCGTCGCATAGGTGCAGATGTCGACGGCGGTTTCCGCCTCCGTGGTGAGATCCTCGCCGCGCGGATAGGACCAGATCACCGTCGGCAGGCCCACGTCCTTGGCCGCGGCCACGAACTCGCGCGCCGTCTCGAACATTTCGTAGGATTTGAGCGAGCCGGGATAGATGGTGAGCCCCACCGCCGTGCAGCCGAGTCGCAGCGCGTCGCGCACCGTCGAAGTCACCGCCTGCGTCTTGGGTCCCTCCTTGGGATAGAGCAGGTTGGCGCTGTTGACCTTGAGGATCAGGGGAATCTGTCCGGCATAGGTCGCCGCCCCCGATTCCAGCATGCCGAGCGGCGAGGCGAAGGCCGACAGCCCCGCCTCGATTGCCAGCTGGAAGTGCCAGCGCGGATCGTAGGCCGGCGGATTCGGCACGAAGCAGCGGTCGGGTCCGTGCTCGAAGCCCTGGTCGACCGGCAGGATGACCAGCTTGCCCGTTCCACCCAGGCGGCCGTGATAGAGCATGCGGGCCAGATTGGTCTTCACGCCCGGATTGTCGCTCTCATACCAGCTCAGGATTTCCTGTACGGCGTCGGTCATGGCATCACGTCCAGTTCGAGTTAGCCCGACAAATAATTCTGTCATCCCGGGCGAGCATTCTTCGTTCGAAGAATGCGAAACCCGGGACCCACCGAGCCGGTTACCGGGTGGTTCCCGGCTCACGCAATGCTAGCGCATCGCGCGGCCGGGATGACAGTGTGTTATCTCAATAAGGACACCGAAACCTATTTGGTCTCCTTGACCATCAGCGCCTCGACGCCCGGCAGCTCCAGGCCCTCCATCCATTCGAGGAAGGCGCCGCCCGCCGTCGAGACATAAGAGAAATCACCCGCCACACCCGCCATATTAAGGGCCGAGACGGTGTCGCCGCCGCCCGCCACCGAGAGCAGCTTGCCCGCCTTGGTGCGCTCGGCGACCAGCTTGGCGGCTGCGACGGTTCCCTTCTCGAAGGGAGGGGTCTCGAAGGCGCCGAGCGGGCCGTTCCACACCACGGTCTTGGTGGTGGTGAGACGCTTGGCGAAGGCTTCCACACTGGCCGGGCCGATGTCGAGGATCATCTCGTCGGAAGCAACCTGATCCACGGGGATCGTGCGCGTGGCGGCGCCCGCCTTGAACTCCTTGGCGACCACGACGTCGGTCGGCAACAAGATCGCCGCGCCGCTTTCGGTCGACAGCGCGATGACGCGGCGCGCCGTCTCGAGGTGGTCGGCTTCGTAAAGCGATTTGCCGACCTTGACGCCCTCGGCGGCGAGGAAGGTGTTGGCCATCGCCCCGCCGATCACCAGCGTCTCGACGCGTTTCACCAGGTTTTCGAGCAGCGCGATCTTGGTGGAGACCTTGGCGCCGCCGATCACCGCCATCAGCGGGCGCTCGGGATCGTTCAAGGCCTTGGTGAGATGCTTCAACTCGGCTTCCATCGAGCGTCCGGCCGCGCAGGGCAAGAGATGCGCCACCCCTTCGGTCGAAGCATGCGCGCGGTGGGCACTTGAGAAGGCGTCGTTGACGTAGATGTCGGCCAGCTTCGCCAACTGCTTGGCGAGTTCGGGATCGTTCTTCTCTTCGCCGGCATGGAAGCGGGTGTTTTCCAAGAGCAGCACCTCGCCGTCCTTCAGCTTGGCGGCGGCCGCCTCGGCCACCGGTCCGACGCAATCCTCGGCGAAGGCCACCGGACGGCCGACCGCCTTGGCGAGCGGGCCGGCGATGGGCCTCAGTGACATGGAAGGAACGACCTTGCCCTTCGGGCGGTCGAAGTGGGAGCAGACGATGACGCGCGCGCCCTTGTCCGCGAGTTCGCGGATGGTCGGGGCCTGCCGGTCGATGCGCGAGCTGTCCGTGACGATTCCGTCCTTCATCGGCACGTTGAGGTCGGCGCGCACCAACACGCGCTTACCTGCGACTTGAAGATCGTCGAGGGTGCGGAAAGTGGTCATTGGGCTTGTCCTATGTTCGTGCGCTCCCCGCTCTCGGAGATCGCTACACTACGGATACGCTAAAAGAGTGAGGGGCGCCGCAGCGCCCCTCGCTTAGATCAGATGAACTTGCTCATAGCGACGGCCGTGTCGACCATGCGGTTGGAGAAGCCCCACTCGTTGTCGTACCACGCGTACACGCCGATCAGATTGCCGTCCATCACCTTGGTCTGGTCCGGCATGAAGTAGGACGAGGCCGGCATGTGGTTGAAGTCGTGCGAGACCAGCGGCTCCGTGACGATGTCGAGGATACCCTTGAGCGGGCCGGCGGCCGCAGCCTTCATGGCGGCGTTGATCTCGTCCTTCGAGGTGGGCTTCTTGGTGACGACCTTGAGGTCGATGAGCGAGACGTTCGGCGTCGGCACGCGCACCGAGATGCCGTCGAGCTTGCCCTTCAGTTCCGGCAGCACCAGGCCGACGGCCTTGGCGGCGCCGGTGGTGGTCGGGATCATCGAAAGCGCCGCGGCGCGGGCGCGATAGAGGTCCTTGTGGAGCTGGTCGAGCGTCGGTTGGTCGTTGGTATAGGAGTGGATCGTCGTCATGATGCCCTTCTCGATGCCGAACAAATCGTTCAGCACCTTGACGACCGGGACGAGACCGTTGGTCGTGCAAGAGGCGTTGGAGACGACGAGGTGTTCCTTGGTCAGCTTGTCGTGGTTGACGCCGTAGACCACCGTCAGGTCCGCGCCGTCCGATGGGGCCGAGACCAGCACGCGCTTGGCACCCGCCTGGAGCAGCAGCGCCGCCTTGTCGCGCGCCGAGAATCTGCCGGTGCATTCCATCGCGATGTCGACGCCGAGGTCCTTGTAGGGAAGCTCGGTCGGCTCCTTGATGGCGGTGACTTTGATCTTCTGGCCGGCCACGATCATCGTGTCGCCATCAACCGTTACGTCCGCCGGAAAACGTCCGTGTACGGAATCGTAACGCAACAGATGCGCATTGGTGGGAACCGGGCCCAGATCGTTGACGGCGACGACTTCCACGTCGCGGCGTCCGGCTTCCACGATCGAACGCAGCACCAGCCGGCCGATACGGCCGAAACCGTTGATAGCAACACGAATTGCCATGACTTATCTCCTTCGAATCCTTCAGTTGTCGAGGCTCACTTAGTACCGACGGATCAGCCTTTCAATGCCCTTTTTGCCGCTTCCACGGCGCCTTCGGCGGTGATGCCGAAGTGTGCATAAACTTCCTTGTAAGGGCCGCTGGCGCCGAAGCCGTGCATGCCCACAAAAGCGCCTTTTTGGCCGATATAACGGTCCCAACCCATGCCTACCGCCGCTTCGATCGCGATCCTGACGGTGTTCGGACCCAACACGCTCTCACGGTATGTTTCGCTTTGTTGCTCGAATAATTCCCAGCACGGCATCGAGACCACACGCGCCGCAATGTTTTCGGCGGCGAGAAGCTCGCGCGCCTTAAAGGCGATCTCGATTTCCGAGCCGGTTGCCAGCAAGGTTACTTTCGCGCCGCTGGCGCCCGCCACTTCATAGGCGCCCTTGGCGGTGAGGTTTTCGTCGGTGTGTGTGGACCGTACGGTCGGCAGGTTCTGGCGCGATAGTGCAATGAGGCTGGGGTGCTTCTTGTCCGCCAGTGCCAGCGCCCAGCACTCGGCCGTCTCGACCGCGTCAGCCGGACGATAGACCCGAAGGCCCGGGATGGCGCGCAGGGCGGCCAGCTGTTCGACCGGCTGATGGGTGGGGCCGTCCTCGCCCAGGCCGATGGAATCGTGGGTCATCACAAAAATGACACGGATGCCCATCAGGGCCGCCAGCCGGATCGACGGCCGGCAATAGTCGGCGAATACCATGAAGGTGCCGCCGTAGGGCACGATGCCCCCGTGCAGCGCCATGCCGTTCATCGCGGCGGCCATGCCGTGCTCTCGGATGCCGTAGCGCATATAGCGTCCCGAGAAATCGCCCGGCACGATATCCTTGAGGTCCTTGGTCCGCGTATTGTTCGAAGGCGTGAGATCCGCCGAGCCCCCGATGGTGGCGGTCCATATTGCGTTCACGATTTCCAACGCCATTTCCGAAGCCTTGCGCGTGGCGACGGAGGGCTTCTCGGCGCTGATCTTCTTCTTGAGTTCGTTGATCGCCTTGTCGAGCGCGGGCGGAACGTCGCCCTTCTGGAGGTCGTCGAAGGCCGCCTTGAGGTCGGGCGCAGCGCCGTCCTTGCGCTTCTGCCAAGCGTCGCGGGCGGCGCGTCCGCGTGCGCCCAGCGCGCGCCATGCGGCCAGGATGTCCTCGGGAACAACGAACGGCTCATAGGGCCAGTTGAGGGCCTTGCGCGCACCGGCGATTTCCTCGGCGCCCAAAGGTTCGCCGTGCGCCTTGGAAGTGCCTGCCCGCGTGGGTGCACCGAAGCCGATGATGGTGCGGCAGGCGATCAGCACGGGCTTGTCGCTCTTCTGCGCCCATTCGAGGGCCGCAGCGACTTCGTCCTGCTTCATGCCGTCGACGCGCCGCGTCGCCCATTCGGCGGCCTCGAAACGCTTCAGTGCGTCCGAGGTGTCCGACAGCGACCGTGCGCCGTCGATAGTGATGCTGTTGTCGTCGTAGAGCACGATCAGCTTGTTCAGCTTGAGATGCCCGGCAAGCCCGATCGCCTCGTGCGAGATGCCTTCCATCAGGCAGCCGTCGCCCACGAAGACATAGGTCTTGTGGTCGACCAGCCCGTCGCCGAATCGCGCGTTCAGGATGCGCTCCGCCAGCGCCATGCCGACGGCGTTGGCGATGCCCTGGCCGAGCGGGCCGGTGGTCGTCTCGATGCCGGGGATGGCTCCGTGCTCGGGGTGACCGGCGCAGGGGCTGTCCAGTTTGCGGAACCTCCTCAAATTGTCGAGGGTGATGCCGGGGTAGCCCGTGAGAAAGAGCAGCGAATACAGCAGCATCGAGCCGTGTCCGTTGGACAGCACGAAACGGTCGCGGTCCGGCCAGCCCGGATCTCCGGCATCGAATTTGAGGAATTTAGAGAATAGCACCGTCGCCACGTCGGCCATGCCGAGCGGCATGCCGGGATGGCCGGAATTGGCGGCCTGGACGCCGTCCATAGACAAGGCCCGGATGGCGTTGGCGAGCTGGCTGGCGGTCGGCCCCTGGCCGGGGGAATTACTGCTGTTCATCTAGCTACCCTTCACGCTTGATGCGCGCCTTAAACGAGCCTTTGCCTGAGGCGTCAAGCTCTTCCCACAGGAACCTGCGCGGCAACGCGTTGACCGCAATTCCTGCGCGTGTCTAAGGTCCTTTCTAAGGCCTTGCCTGCGTTGGAAGAGGAGGCGTCTTTGAGCAGACTGGAAGTGGCGGCGGAGCGCCTCGCCAAAGCCCTGGAAGCGTTGGAACAGGCGACGCTCTCGAAGGTGCCCGATTCGAAGGCGGTCGCAGGATTGAAGGGTGAGCGCGAGCATCTAATTGCGCGCGTCGCCGAGCTGGAAGAGGAAGCGCGTTCGCTCTCGGGCCTGACCGAGGAGGTCGAAGGCCGGCTCGACGGCGCCATCGCTGAGATCCGCGCCGCGCTGGGAAGATAGCGAATTCGCCTGAGACGGAGAACCACATGCCCCTCGTCAATGTCATGGTGAACGGCCGCGCCTACACGATTGCCTGCGACGAAGGGGAAGAAGAACACCTGAAGTCGCTCGCGGGCGATGTGGATGCCAAGGTGCGCGAGCTGCTTAGCTCGGTGGGCCAGGTGGGCGACCAGCGCCTGATCCTGATGGCGGCGCTGCTGATCGCCGACGAGCACCACGTCGCCAAGACGCAGCTGGAGACGCTCAAGCAAGAGCTCGCCGAGGAGAAGGCGGCGCGCGAAGAACTCGGCAACCGGGTCGAGAAATCCGAGGGTATCGCTGCAAACGCACTGGAAAATGCGGTTAAACGTATCGAGGGCATTGCTGCAAAGCTCAAGGCTGCCTAGATTGGTCCTTGGACAGGTACTGCCCCGCGCGTCAGGAGCGTGATGCCCAGGGGCCTTAATGGTACTCACCGGGAGCTGTCCCTGACCGGGGCCGTGGCCTCGGATATATGGCGCCCACCTGCACTTGCAGGCCCGTGAGGATCGACATCCAACGGCGACGGCGGTCCTGTCCACTTGCTTTCGGCGAGCGAAATTTCGGCCTTATAGAGCGGCCAGGTCGCGTCTGAGTTTTTCCACGCCTTCGAACAGCAGTGTCTTCATTCCTGCGGCGCGCGCGCCGTCGAGGTTGACTGCGTTATCGTCGATGAAAAGGCAGTCTTCGGGCCGCACCGCCATGCGCTCGGTAAGCAGCGTGTAGAAAGCGGGATCGGGCTTGGCGAGCCCTTCCTCGGACGACACCAGGATCGTCTCGAACAACCTCTCCAGATCGTGTTTCGCCGTCACTTGGCGGAAGAAGGGCACGATGGCGTTGGTCAGCATCGCCACGCGGTATTTGGCACGCAACTCCTCGATCAGTTTCACAATCTCGGCGTCGATCCGCACGAAGGACCAGAAGTCCTCTTCGAGCTGCTTCGGCGGGGCATGCGCCAGCTTCGACAGTTTGGCGAACATCTCGTCCTGCGTGATGCGTCCCACGTCCGCATCGCCCACGATAGTGGCTTTGTAGGCGACGGCGTCTTCCTTCGACATGTATTTGGGCAGCACGAAGGGCGCGATCTCTGAACAGATGACGCCGAAGAAGTCGAAGACGATTACCTGCATGGCCTAGCGATCCGCGTGACGGTTCTTGTTACCAGACGAACGGTACGAAGCGGTAGCGCACCTTCGCCATGTAGTCCTCATAGCCCTCGAGCTGCACCTTCAATATGCGTTCCTCGGCGAGCGCTCTGGCGGCCATCAGGAAGACCTGCACCGGAACGCCCGCCAGTCCCCACCAGGACCCCAGCACGAACGGCACGGCCAGATAGACGAGACATCCGATGCCGTAGAGGGGATGGCGCACCAGCGCATAAGGTCCGGTGGTGACGACTTTGTGACCGCGCTCCTTCTGCACCCTGACGATCGCGGCGGCGAAAGTGTTCTCGCGGAAGACGCGCAGATTTGCCAGGAACCCGGCCAGAATGACCGCACCGCCCGCAAGGTTGAGCCATTGCGGCATCTGCGCCGTGCCGTGCCAGCGCACGTCCAACGCCATCGCCGCCAGCCAGAGAAAGAAGACAAGGTTCAGCAGCGGCAGAAGGATGCGTTCGGAGCGCGGCTTGTCCTGCCGGCTTGTGCGTTCGCGATACAGGTCCGGGTCGGTCCGGATCAGATACAAGTCCATAGCAAGACCGCCGCCGCCCATCGCCGCCAGGAACAGCTTGGCGCCGAACCAGTCTCTCGTGCCTGCCAAAAAGAACAGCAGCGCACCCATGACGCCGATTACGACGATAACGCGCAGGATTGCTCTCGAAATCATGGCCGGGCTCCGGGCGGCGTCTATCGGGCGCGGGCGGACGGAAAGCAATCTGCCGCTATGTCACGCTGGGTCGCCGTCCGCAGCCACCGCTGGCCAGCGCGGCCCAATATGGTATGAGAAGCCCATGCATATCCTCTTCGTCGGCGACATCGTAGGACGGCCCGGACGCGACGTCGTCGCGGCCGAATTGCCCCGCCTCAGGGAACAGTTGAAGCTCGATTTCGTGATCGCCAACGGCGAGAACGCAGCGGGCGGCTTCGGCCTCACGCGCCCCTTGGCCGACGATCTCTTCGCCACCGGCATCGACTGCATCACCACCGGCAACCACTGGGCCGACCAGAAGGAAATCCTCTCCTTCATCGACGAGGAGGACCGCATCCTCAGGCCCCGCAATTATCCCATGGGCGTGCCGGGCAAAGGCGTGGGCCTCTACGAGACCCGCGCGGGCGCGCGCGTGCTCGTTGTCAATCTCATGGGGCGCGTCTTCATGGATGCGATCGACGATCCCTTCGCGGCGGCGGAGGCGGAACTTTCCGCCTGTCCGCTGGGCGAGGGCGCAGATGCCGTCGTCATCGACATGCACGCGGAGGCGACCTCCGAGAAGATGGCGATGGGCCATTTCTGCGACGGCCGCGCCAGCCTCGTCGTCGGCACGCATTCGCACATCCCGACCGCCGACGCGCAGGTGCTGCCGAACGGAACCGCCTATCTCACCGACGCGGGTGCCTGCTGCGATTACGATTCGGTGATCGGCATGGAGAAGTACGAGCCGGTGCAGCGCTTCCTCAAGAAAATGCACGGCAGCCGCTTCACGCCCGCGATGGGCCCGGCGACGCTGTGCGCGGCCTTCGTCGTCACCGACGCCAAAGGCCTCGCCGTGCGCATCGAACCCGTGCGCATCGGCGGCCGGTTGCAGCAGGCGCTGCCTACGCTCTGAAATTATCCTGATCTTAAGGCGTTACTCTCAGCCGCCGTTGTCGTCTTCGACAGGCTCCGGCGGGCTTGGTTCGGGAATGTCGGTATCGCCCCCGTCCGGGCAAGCGTCGGGGCAAGTCTCGCTGGGGCTGTTGTCGCCGTAGGTCTGGGTCAGCGTCTGGTTGCCGCTGGTGGCGTCTTCGAGCTGTCCCATGGCGCCGCCGTCCTGCGCGAGCGCCGGTCCCCAGGCGAGTGCGAGCACCGTAACAAGTGCCGCTGAAAAAAGGATGCGCATCACATATCTCCTGCGGGATGACCGCAACACTGTCCACCCGTTCACAAGCCGGGCAAAGGAGACATGAAAGCGCGGAGCAGGATTAAGCCGTCAGGGTTACCGCCGCAAACTCCGCCGAATGGGCTTCGCCGTCGAGCGTTGCTGCTACGGCATGCACGACAGCGGCGATGCGCACGGCGGCCTGCACCTGTTCGGCTGTCATTCCGGCGCTTCGCAGCACTTTCTCGTGGCTGTCGATGCAGGCGCCGCAACCGTTGATGGCCGACACCGCCAGGCACCACAGCTCGAAATCGGCCTTGTCGACGCCGGGCTTGCCGATGACGTTCATGCGCAGCTTGGCCGGCATGGTCTTGTAGTCCGGCGCGCTCGCCAGATGCGCGAAGCGGTAATAGATGTTGTTCATGCCCATGATGGCCGCGGCGGCGCGCACTGCCGTCAGCGCCTCGGGCGAGAGCTTGGGGGCGAACTCGGCGCAGAGCGCCTTGGTTGTTGCTTCGTTGCGCGAAGCCAGCGCGCAGGCGATGAAGGTGCCCGCCCGCTGCTGCTCGTTGAGCGAGGGCTCAGCCGCCAGCGTCGAGAGATTGAGCTTCAGATCCTTGGCGTATTCGGGCAGGCGTTCCTTCAGGGCTTCGATCGACATTGGGTCCTCGTATGGTCACGCTTCGACGGGCTCAGGGTGAAGGTATTTGATCGACCCTCATGCTGAGCCTGTCGAAGCATGAGGCGGAAAAGGAAGACCCCGCCGGCAGGGAGGGGGAGGGCCGGCGGGGTCTCGCACTATGACCCCGGCCGACGGGAGGGGGGATACATCGGCATGGGTCGTCATGGCAGTTACGCGGCGGGCTTCAAAACTTCCTCGCCCTTCTGCCAATTGCATGGACACAACTCGTCGGTCTGCAGGGCGTCGAGCACGCGCAGGACTTCCTGCGGATTGCGGCCGACGCTCATGTCGGTGACGTAGACGAAGCGGATGATGCCCTCGGGATCGACCACGAAGGTGGCGCGCTTGGCGACGCCGGCCGCGGCGTCGAGCACTCCCAGCGCCGTGGAAAGCCCGCGCGTGATGTCCGAAAGCATCGGGAACGGCAGGTGCTTGAGGTCGGCATGGTTCTGGCGCCAGGCCAGGTGCACGAATTCGCTGTCCGTCGACACGCCGTAGATCACCGTATCGCGGTCCTTGAAGTCGCCGGTGAGTTTGCCGAAACCTGCGATCTCGGTCGGGCAGACGAAGGTGAAGTCCTTGGGCCAGAAGAAGACGACCTTCCACTTGCCTGCGTCGGAATTCTGGGTGAAATCGGCAAAGGCAGTCTTCGGATCGGTCGATACAACGCCCTTCACTGCAAATTCGGGAAACTTGTCGCCAACACTCAGCACGGTTTGGTTCTCCTCGGTGGTTGCAGTATTATAATTAGAATGATTCCAATGTAAGTCAAGCTGAAGGTGACGTGTGCGGCAATTTTGACCAGGGGACCATGTAAGGTGCTGGAGATGCTGTGTTACCGGCGCGCTGCGCGGCCGAACAAGGCAGCCGGGAAACCCCCGGACGGCGTCAGAACTGACAAATTATCAGCACTTCAGCCGCCCTCGATATCCTCTACGCCCCGCGGGGTGGCGCCTTCCAAGGCGTGGCTGTAGCGCACGGCGAGCTTGGCGAATTTCTTAGGCCCCCAGACGCATTCCAGCGTCTCAGCCTCGCCGGAGGTCTCGCGGAACACGACGTCGCCGTAGTTCAGCATCTGCTGCCAGAACGTGTAGTCCTGCTGCGCATCGACGACGCGCGAAAGCAGGATACCGTGCATGTGGTAGTCGAAGATGCCGTGATGGATGATGATGCGCAGCGGCGTGATGACGTAGCGGTGCGTGCTCCAGTCCGCCACATGCGAGATGGCGAAGGGGATGGAGAAGATCAGCGGGATGTAAAAGCCAACCAGCACCCCGTTGTTGGGCAACAACCGGAACGGCGCCCCCACCGCCATGAACCAGGGCGCATCGGCGCCCAGCTTGAAGGCCGCGAGCCACACCAGCCACGCCGCTTCGGTGAACGTCACCGCCACAGCAATCAGCAGAGGAATGCCGATCCAGCGATAGGCGGTCTTGTCTGCGCGGATGTTGCCGAGGAGGCGGACCCAGTGCACGCAGGTTTCGTGCACCTTGACCTCGTTCTCTTCCAGTATGCCGCGGATTCGCGAACCGCCGCGAAACAGATTGGCGAGCCGCACGAAGAAAAGGAACATGATGAGGGACGCCAGCCCCGTCGCGATGAAGCTGTTCGCGCTGAACGGCTTGGCGGTGTAGAACAGGACGATATCGACCACGAGCGCAAGGAAGAACGCGCCCCAGCGAATCCCTTTCCAGAACTTGCGCATCGGCCCCCCTTCTCCCGAAAACGCCTTCGAAGAGTGCCCCAATTATATAGGCACTCAATGCGGCAATTCTGCGGGTCGGGCGCAAAGCGCCAAGCCGCCGCTCAAGCGCTTGATTTGGAAGGTTAAGAACGCCGCGCTACGAACGCTTCCTAGTCGTGCTCTTTGACCTTGGTCACGAAAAAGAAAATTTCGTCTCCGGGGGCGAGCAGCATCTGGTGCGGTGTGCCGGCCGGAATGTTGACGATATCGCCCGGCCCCAGCGTGGTTCGTACGCCGCCTTCCACACTTGTGCCTCGCAGTTCGCCGGGGCTTTCTTCTTTGGCGCCTGCCAGCGTGCCGCCTGTGACGAGCGTCGCCCTGCCCCGCACGATGTAGAACATGTCGGCGAACTGCTGGTGGATTTCCGCGGAGCCGTCCTTGGTGCGATAGGCGAGCATCGTGTAATGGGTGGCATAGCGCTGCAGCGTTTCGCTGGTTCCGCCCGTCGCGGCCGCCTGGGCCTTGAGCTTATCCAGTTCGCTGATGAGATTGTTCGTCGTGTAGTGATCGGCTTGGCCCGCCTGCGCCGCCACCGCCGCCATGAGACTGCCCATTACCACCCCAGTCGTCTTGCCAGTCACGCGTTCCTCCCCCTGCGAATCCGAGTCGCCACTTTGCACCACTTGCCGCGGTGTAAGCTAGACGGAGCGTGCCTCGTTTTCAGCCCACACCGAGCGCCGCAGCGATGTGATAGGTGGCGAATGACGCGATGTAGGCCAGCGCCAGCATGTAGCCGAAGGTGACAGCCATCCACTTCCAGCTTCCGGTCTCGCGCCGGATGACTGCCAGCGTCGAGGCGCATTGCGGCGCGAAGATGTACCAGACGAGCAGGGAGAGCGCCGTGCCGAGGCTCCACTGTCCCGCCAGCATGTGGCCGATCTGCGTGGCAGAAGCCTTGCCGCCCGAGATCGAATAGACAGTGCCCAGCGCCGCCACGGCGACTTCGCGCGCCGCCATGCCGGGGATCAGCGCCACACTGATCTGCCAGTTGAATCCCAGGGGCTCCAGCAGCGGATGGATCAGCCGTCCGAGCCACGCGGCGAGGCTGTAGTCGATGGCGTGTCCCGCGGCGCCGGCGGGCGGGCGCGGGAAAGTGGCCAGGAACCAGATCAGCACCATCATGGAAAAGATCGTGGTCCCGGCGCGCACCAGGAAGGCCTTGGCGCGCATGAAGAGGCCGATCGCCACGCTCTTGGGCCGCGGCAGCTTGTAGTCCGGCAGCTCCATCATGAAGGGCGGGCTCGGCTGGTCGCGCCAGAAAATGAACTTGGCCGCGGCGGAGACGCCGAGCGCGGCGACAATCCCTGCCGCGTAAAGGCCGAACATCACCAGTCCCTGCAGGCTGAACGCGCCCCACACCGTGGTTGCGGGAATGAAGGCCGAGATGATCAGGGTGTAGACCGGGATGCGCGCCGAGCAGGTCATCAGCGGCGCCACCAGGATGGTAACCAGCCGGTCTCTGTGGCTGTCGATCACGCGCGTCGACATGATGCCCGGAATGGCGCAGGCGAAGCTGGAAAGCAGCGGAATGAAAGCGCGCCCGTGCAGGCCCGCGCCGCCCATGATGCGGTCCATCAGGAACGCCGCCCGCGCCATGTAGCCGAGGTCCTCGAGCAAGAGGATGAACAGGAAGAGGATCAGGATCTGCGGCAGGAACACGATCACGCTGCCCACGCCGGAGATCACCCCGTCCACCAGGAAGCTCTGCAACATGCCGGCCGGAACCGCGGCGGCGACCAACCCGGCCAAGGCGTTGAAGCCGGACGAGATCAAATTCATCAGCGGCGCGGCCCAGGTGAATACCGCCTGGAACATCACGAACAGGATCGCGAAGAGGATGGCGAGCCCCGCAACCGGATGCAGCAGCACCGCGTCGAGCCGGGCGGTAAGCGTGTCGGACCCCGCAGGCATCCTCACCGTGGCGCGGATGATGGCGTCGGCTTCATGCTGGCCGCTGCGAAGCTCCGCCGTGCTCGGCGGCTGCCAGGTGGCCGCGTCACCGGCGTACTGTCTCAGGGCCAGCCCGTCCAGCTCGCGCAGCACCGCATCGATGCCGTTTTTGCGCACCGCTACGGCCGTAACTACGGGAATGCCGAGTCTTTTGGAAAGCGCTTCCGTGTCGATCTCGACACCGCGCTTCTTCGCGATGTCGTACATGTTGAGCACCAGCATCAGCGGCCGCCCGACTTGCTTTAGCTCCAGCACCAGCCTGATGGCCAGCCTGAGATTAGTGGAATCGGCGACGCAGACCAGAAGATCGGGCGGGGTTTCGCTCGCCAGCTTGCCTAGCACCACGTCGCGGGTGATGACTTCGTCGGGGCTACGGGCGCGCAGCGAATAGGTTCCCGGCAGGTCGATGACCCTGATGCATAGCCCCGACGGCGTATGCACAACGCCGGCTTTGCGCTCGACGGTGACACCCGGATAATTCGCCACCTTCTGGCGGCTGCCGGTGAGGGCGTTGAAGAGGGCGGTCTTGCCGCTGTTCGGCGTGCCGACCAGGGCGCAGTGGCAGGTGCCAGCGTCGGTCATCACACTCATGGGAACGCCCTTTAATCGACGAGGATCGCCATCGCTTCGCGGCGGCGGAGCGCAACCGTCGCGTTATCGACGCGCACCGCAATCGGATCGCCGCCGATAATACCTTCGTGGAGAATCTCCACCGTCGCCCCTTCGATGAAGCCGAGTTCGATCAGACGCCGCTCAAGTTCATCGGGCGAAAGCGCATTGCTGCCGTCACGGCTGACGATCGCATTGATGTTGCCGCGATAGCCGATCTTTTCGCTGCCGAGCGGCGAGCGCTTCTGAGTAAAGGGGTTGTCAGGAAGCATTATAACGGGGGTCCATTTAGTTGCGATCCATTCTCATTATCATCTATCAGGAACATGACCAATGAGTCAACCTTCCAACTTGCCGCAACCGGTTATTGCCTTGTTCTGTGTGATTGCCGCCGCATCCGACCTTCCCCCGGCGAACACGCGTTGTTGAACGGCACGATCCAGAAAATGCCGCAATTATCGGGTGTTTTATGGCTGTTTCCCGCCCGAGGAGGGGTCCATGAGCAGGATACACGCGATAACGACAGGAGCGGTTGTGGCCGCCTGTCTGGTGGCCGCCGGTCAGTTCGGCGGTGCGGCCGGTCAGCAGATGGCAAAAGGCAAGACGGCCGGAGCCGCCGCTATGTCCGCTGAGGCGCCCGCCGATCTCCTTTCATTTCTGGAGACCGCACAGAAAGTCATCATCCGGTACATCTCGAACTAGGGTTCGGACTCAATCGGCAAACACAGACTTTGTTTGTCCTGGCCCGTGAGTGCGGGTTATCCAGGTGAAACAAGCTCGCTCTCGTAAAAATATTTGTCCGGCATCTTTGTGAGAAAGCCGGACGGAATTCTGTGGCGGGAGCACTATTCGCCTCACGTTCCGTAAGTCGGCCCCTGTCGCCGCAATCCTCCCAATTGAAATGCAACGGCAAGAATGGGACCGACACCGGACCTATGGGCCCTGACCGGAATGGCGTAGATGCGCGGCCATAAGTGGACTTTCCTTCAATAAGCCGACCGGGCGCAAACTGGTTCCAATCCGGACAAGCGTTCATGCTGCTTCGCGGGCCAACAACCTAAAGTATTGTAAGCCATCAACTGCGCGGGAGTCTAAATGCCGCGTCTTTGCATGGCCCGATCCATCTGCGTGTGGTTTGGGTGCAAATGACAAGTAAGAGCAAGGACGTTATTGAACCGCATTGTCGTTTCTTTTTTCTAGTGACAACTATCCGCTGCTTGGGGTCCGACAATAGTGCTTTGAAGGAGGTTACATTGAATAAAAGCTGTATGTGCCTTGCGGCGGTCGTTACCGTGTTCACGCTGTGTGGAACGGCCTATGCCATGACGCCCGGACGACACCCAGGCTATCTTCACGCCCTGACCGAACTGAAGACCGCGCGTTGGATGATCAACCATCGTGCCACCAATGCGCCCGCCAGTGTGGCAGCAGACGGCGCGGTAATGGATATCAATGCCGCGATCGGCGACATCAAACATGCCGCGAGCATAGACGACAAGAACCTCGACATCCATCCGCCGGCGGACGCTCCGCCCACGCAAAAAGACCGGCTGCAAAAGGCGCTTGAATTACTCGGGGAAGCGCTTAGCAACGTGAACCGCCCCGAAGACAATTCTGCGGCCGGTCCATACCGGCGGGGCGCCATCAGGCATATCAATGCAGCTATAGATCAGACCAAAGACGCCATAGATGGCGTCAATTATGGGCGGTGATTTCGCGCACCTTGAACCGTAGTCTGAAACAAAGCGATTGAACGATTAGCCCATCTGATGCGGGGTCGGAGCTGGTCTTGCGGCATGCAAATTCACTCCGACCCCGATTTCTTCTCCCAGCCGCTTTAAGCGGCTCTCTTCCTAAAGCCCCCGGCTTTGCTGGGGGATACTTACTGAGAGTGAACAATGCCAGAATGGCGCCCCAGAATACCGGTCCTCACAACTGTCCGGGAGTTACCGAAACACGCAATCAGGTCAACATCTGCAAAGTCTGGACAAAGGGCCCGGACCGTTTCAGACTCAATCCATTCTACTAAATACCAGGACTAAACGTTTGGAACTCTGGGGCGTAGGAAGAAATCAGGCGAGGTGCAAAATGAAAGCGCGGTTTGATCGTGGCCACTTGGGTGCAATAGCCTGTGTCTTGGCCGCGGCGCTTCTCGCTGTGGTCCTTGGCGCATGCGGTGGCCTAGTACCCGGCGCCAGCGCAGGCACGAGCTTGGTTAGTTCCGGATCTGACGGAAGGACGCCGTTCGCCTCAGGTGCAGACATTAGTTGGGTGACTGAACAGGAAGCGAAGGGTGCCGCTTTCTACAACGCCGCTGGAGTTAAAACCGATCCTTTTGTTCTGCTTTCCAATCTCGGCGTCAATGCGATCCGGCTCAGGGTTTGGGTCAATCCGGCCGGGCGTTACAACACAATTCCCGATGTCCTGGCTAAGGCGCGGCGAGTCGCGGCACTTGGTCAGAGGATTATGATCGACTTCCACTATTCAGACACCTGGGCCGATCCGAGCCACCAGATCAAACCCGCCGCCTGGGCTTCCCACAATATGGCGGAGCTCAAGAATGATGTTTATCAGCATACTTTCAACGTCCTCACCGCCCTTAAAGGCGCCGGGATCGAGGTTAGCTGGGTTGAGGTCGGCAACGAGATCAACGCGGGGCTGATGTGGCCCGACGCCCAGACGCCGCATTTCGACGTCATTGCCGCCCTGACCAACCAAGGCTACGCCGCGGCCAAAGCCGTCTATCCTAATGCCCTAGTAATCATCCATGTGGCCAACAGCGGTGACGACGCCGGTTGCCGCTGGTTCTTCGACAACTTCATCGCAGCCGGCGGCAAGGTCGATGTCATCGGTCTCTCCCATTACCCGAGTTATCCGAACTTAGGCGCCACCGACTGGGCCTCGCGCAACGGCCAGATCGGTGCGACCATGACCGATATGGTCTTCCGCTACGGCAAACCGGTCATGGTAGTCGAGATCGGTTTTCCCTGGGACGACGCAGCGACTGCAAAGGCGATGATTGCCGACATAGTGGCGCGGACCAAGGCACTTGGCGCCAATGGTCTCGGTGTTTTCTACTGGGAACCCAACGCTTATCCCAATTGGCAGGACTACCGGATGGGGGCGTTGAACATGCAGGGCCAGTTCACCGCGGCCATGGATCCTCTGTAGTCAGTACCCGCGAGCGTGGAGTGTGAAATCATTGTTCACTGCTGAGTGAATGCCCGGTGTTATATTTACGGGGACACAATACTTAATTCGAATATCTGCCGTGACATCCTATCGGAATATCCCGGTCGTTGACTTGGCCTGCGACAGCTTACCCCCCGTCGTCGTGATCTACCATGTGAGGCAAATCCGGAACGGCGTCGTCATCCGCGAATACGTCAAACGCGTCCAGCCAAAACGCGCAACGGTTGTGCGCGCTTCGCATGTGTTGACGCCGTACAGGCTTGTAAGCGAGCTTGGCGAGTCGAAGTGCCGAACGCAGGGAGACGCCGTTGGGCAGGATCGAAAGCACGCTCGAAGTCATGGATTTTGCATCGGGCGTGCGCCATGCCGTCTACCGCACCGAGGGCCGCATCGAGGCGCCGAACTGGTCGCGCGACGGCTCCCATTTCCTCTTCAACAGCTCAGGGCTGCTCTATCGCCTTCCTGTTGGCGGCGGCGCGCCCGAGAAGATCGACACGGGCCCGCTCGTGGGGCTCAACAACGACCACGGCCTGTCCCCCGACGGCAGCACGATCGCCCTCAGCGACAAGTCGAATCCCGACGGCCAATCGCGCATCTCGCTATTGCGCACCGAGGGCGGCGCCCCGCTTCTCGTCACACCGGAGGGACCGTCCTACTGGCACGGCTGGTCGCCGGACGGAAAGACGCTCGCTTATGTCGCGGCGCGCGGCGGCAGCCGCATTCTCAACATCTACACCTGTCCGGTGGATGGCGGACCTGAGCGACGGCTGACGGAAACGCAATGCCTCGACGACGGCCCCGATTACTCGCCTGACGGACGCTATATCTATTTCAACTCGATGCGCAGCGGGAACATGAAGCTCTGGCGCATGCGGTCCGACGGCGACGATCCCGAGCAGCTCACCTTCGAGGACGAGACGCGCGACTGGTTTCCCCATCCCTCGCCCGACGGGCGCTGGATCGTCTTTATCTCCTTCGGCACCGACGTGGCCGTGGGCGATCATCCGCCGAACAAGCAGGTGACGTTGCGCGTCGTGCCGACCATCGGTGGCGCGCCGCGAGTGATCGCGCGGCTGATCGGCGGACAGGGGACGCTCAACGTTCCCTCGTGGTCCCCGGACGGGCGGCAGTTCGCTTTCGTGAGTTACAAACTGCTCGACTAAACGCGCCTGCGGCACGCAAAAAAACGGCGGCACAAGGGCCGCCGTTTTCCAGTTGGGAATAAAGTTCTTACGCAGCCTTCTTCCGGCGGCGGCGAAGGCCCGCGAGGCCCGCAAGTCCGGCGCCAAACAGCGTTAGGGTCAGCGGTTCCGGCGTATCGTGCGAAACTGTCACGCCGCTGGAAAGCAGACCCGAGAAGCCTGCCGCACCGCCCATCGACGGAGCTGCATCGAAGAAGCTATGCGTGAAGCCAAGCGCAGCATAGAAGCTCTTTTCGTAACCCTGGTGTTCCCAGCAGCTGAGCACTGGCGGTTGGACGAAACCGTTGGACATGCCATCTGCCGTGACCGCTTCGCCATCATCGCAGCTTCCGCCGCCCAGGCCGCCGCCGACGCCTGCCACATGGGCATTACCCGTGCCGCCTGTGCCGACCGCGAAGTCCCACGCCGGACCGCCGATGTAGTTTTCGATCATGACAGTGCCGCCTGCCGTCAGATACGCCGAGACGGCCGCTTCATTGCCGATGATGAGCGAGTCGTCTTCCGTGCAGCAGCCACTCCCGGCCAGGAAGTACAGTGCAACGTAGTTGCTCAGGCTTCCCGCTGCTGCGACGTTGGCAAAATCCACGACGGCATGCGTGCCGGAGCCAACCGCGCTGCCGTTCACCGTATTGCCGAACACGGCGATCGGCCGCGAATCAGCACCGCCGATGGCCGTCCAGGCCTCGTCGCGATACGTACAGGCACCGGCATCGCCGAACGCGCAGTGGAACCCGATGGCATCGCTGCCCTCGAGAATGATCGTGCCGGCACTCGCAGGTACCGCCTGCATAGCGAACGCGGCCGCTGCCGCGATCACTGCCCTACGCAGCCAAATGGAAACTTTAATGGACATTTCTATAGCCCCTAGGAATTATGTTGCGATGCGTATTTCGCAAAGTACGTGCCAAACAGGAAAGTTGACGGATTCCAATTAGTTAGGAAAATGACGATGGTGTCGACTTTGAAAACTGTAAATTCTGGCGACAGTTGCGCGCCCTTGTGCTGACGCGAGTGCGCAGCAGATGGCGTGCGCTTGCATCGCGAGACATATGGTAACGGAAACATCTGGAGGACGGCGCGATGACACGTTTTGCAGTTCGGCTCGCAGCATCCCATTTGAGTTGAACAAGAGGTCGCCGCCATGCTGCCAGCTTTGTTCGTTTCCCACGGCTCCCCCACGCTGCCGTTCGACGATTGCCCGGCACGTGACTTTCTGCGCGGCCTTGGCGGTGCGTTTGAAAAGCCCTCGGCCATCCTTGCTGTCTCGGCCCACTGGGATACCGAAACACCAGCCCTGAACGCCGTCGCACGGAACGAAACCATCCATGATTTCTATGGCTTTCCGAAACCACTTTACGAGCTTCGCTATGAAGCGCCGGGCACACCGGCGCTTGCCGAACGGACGGCCCTGCTTCTGAGCGGCGCGGGGTTCGATGCAGGACTCGATCGCAGGCGCGGGCTCGATCACGGCGCCTGGGTGCCGCTGATGCTGGCCTATCCCGCGGCCGATATTCCTGTGGTTCAGCTTTCGGTGCAGAGTAGGCTCGGAGCCGGTCACCATATCGCGCTAGGCCGCGCCTTGGCGCCGTTGCGCGAGGATGTGCTGATCCTTGGCAGCGGCGGTTTTGTGCATAATCTGCGTGCCATCGATTGGAACGGCGGCCCGGAACCCGACTGGTCGCGCGCATTCGCGTCGTGGATGCACGGCGCCCTGATGGAGCGGCGCGAAGACGACCTCGTGAATTACCGCACCCGAGCACCCGAAGCCGCACGGGCTCATCCTACCGAAGAGCATCTCGTACCTTTGTTCGTCGCCTATAGTGCGGGCGGCGGCACGGTCACACGGTTGCACTCCAGCGCGACCTTCGGATCGCTCAGGATGGATTCCTATCGCTTCGATTAGCACCGTTGCGCTTGCTGCCCGTGCATCATCCAGATTCAGATGCGCACAATGGCGGAAGCGCTGACCTGATGTGCGCTCAGCAAACAGGCAGTGGTGAATTATTCGGCGCGGCGCGGAAACGCTGTGCCCCGTTGCGTCACGAGCAAGATATTTACCCGAATTTCGCCGCGCCCCCGTTTCCTTTTGTCTCCGAACCCGAGATGCTGTGCGCATGATCCCGCTCCCTTGGATAGCATTCGGAATCATCGCGGCGCTGCTCGGCATCATCGCCCTGCTGCCCGATTTCGAGCGGTTCAGCGACGAATAGCGTGGGGTTTCCGGCCATGGCACCGGCTGCGACTCGGGGAGGTGTAGCCGCCGCCGCGTCTCGTGCTAGTCTGTGCTCGGTAAGCGTTGTCTATTGAACTTCCGGGGGGACCGTCATGGCGCAGCAAACGCATAAGCTCTCGCTTTTCGAAAAGCTCGGATACGGGCTCGGCGACGGCGCCTCCAATCTGATCTGGATGACGTTTATCTACTACCAGCTCATTTTCTACACCGATGTCTACGGGCTCGCGGCCGGCACGCTGGCGCTGATGCTCCTGATCACCCGAATCTGGGACATGTTCTTCGACATCATCGTCGGCATGGTCGCGGACCGCACCAAGACGCGCTGGGGCAAGTTCCGGCCCTATCTGCTCTGGATGGCGGTGCCGTTCGGCATCATGAGCGTGCTCACCTTCACCACGCCTCACTTCGATCCGACCGGAAAGCTGATCTACGCCTATGTGACGCTGTCGCTGATGATGGTCGTCTACTCGGGCATCAACATCCCCTATGGCGCGCTGATGGGCGTGATTTCGGCGGACCCGCAGGAGCGCACCAGCGCGTCCTCGTGGCGGTTCACCTTCGCACAGCTGGGCGGACTCGCCGTGGCGTTCTTCACCATGAGGCTCGTCGCCAAGTTCGGCCAGGGCAACGAGGCCGTCGGCTATCAGGCGACACTCGGTCTTTACGGCGCGGTGGCGGTGGTGATGTTCCTGGCCTGCTTCGCGCTGACCAAGGAGCGCGTCCAGCCGATGGTGACGCAGAAGACCTCGACCGTGCGCGACCTCACCGATCTCGTGAAGAACTACCACTGGCTGGTGTTGTGCCTCATTGGCATTGCCATCGTGTGCTTCGTCGCTATTCGCGGCGCCGCGATCACCTACTACTTCAAGTACTACATGGGCGATGAAGTCCTGACCATCGCCGGCACCACCGTGCAGCTCGGCGGCGCGGTGGGAGCAGGACTGTTCATCGTGGTCGGCATCGTCTTCTCGATCTTAGGCATCTTCCTGATCCAGTACGTGACGCCGTACACCGGGCGGAAGAACGCGTTCATCGGTTGCATGGTGCTCACTGCAGCGGCCCTCTTCGCCTCCTACTGGGTCAAGCCCGGCCAGCTTGGGCTTCTCTACGTCTATCACATCCTCTATTCGGTCCTGACCGGCCCCACCGCGGCGCTGCTCTGGGCGATGTTCGCGGACGCCGCCGACTATTCCGAGTGGAAGACGGGCCGTCGCGCGACCGGGCTGATCTTCTCCGCCTCGGGGATGTCGAACAAGTTCGGCTGGGTGATCGGAGGCTGGCTGGCGGCTACATTGCTCGAATACACCGGCTACCGGGCGAACGTCGTGCAGACCCTGCAATCGCAGGAAGGCATCCGGATTCTGATGGCGGTAGCTCCGGCCATTGTCGTCTTGATCTGCGCGACGGGGATGTCCTTCTACCGGCTCGAATCCAAGATGCCGAAGATCTCCGCAGAACTGGCAGAGATGCGCGCGCAACGAGAAGCATAAAATGCAATTCGGTTATTTCGACGACGCCAACAAGGAATACGTCATCACAAGGCCGGATACGCCCCGCTCGTGGAGCAATTATCTCGGCTCCACCGAATACGGCGCCATCATCACCAACAATGCCGGCGGCTACAGCTTCTACAAATCCGCGGCGCAAGGCCGCTTCACGCGTCTGCGCTTCAACGCCGTGCCGCTCGATCAGCCGGGCCGATATATCTATCTTCGCGACGAAGAAAGCGGCGATTACTGGTCTGCCTCCTGGCAACCCGTGGGCAAGCCGCTCGACCAATTCAAGTCGGAATGCCGGCACGGCAGCGCCTATACCGTCATCGCTTCGGAATATTCCAGCATCCGCTCTGAGACGACTTACTTTGTCCCCCTCGGCCGCGATTTCGAATGCTGGCGCGTCAAGCTCACCAACACGGGCAGGAAGCCGCGCCGGCTCGCCGCCTTCACCTATGTCGAATATGCCGGCAATTGGAGCGCCTACAACGACCTCGTCAATCTCCAGTACTCGCAGTTCATCGTGCGGATGTCCGTCGAAGACGGCATCATCGACCACGGCACCAATGTCCACATTCCCTTGAAGCCGGAGAACTTCGAGGAACCCGATCAGGGCCGCCACAGCTTCCTAGCCCTCGTCGGCGCCGAGGTCGCGGGCTACGACACCGACCGCACCGCGTTCCTGGGGCCTTACGGGAGTTATGCGAAACCCGCCGTCTTAGAGCGCGGTCGCTGCACCAATTCGCTGGCGGTGGGCGACAACGGTTGCGGCGTGCTCGAAACCCATATCGAACTCAAGCCCGGCGAGACGAAGGAATTCCTCGTCCTGATGGGCGTGGGTCGGGCGCGCGAGGAAGGCCGCAGCGCCGCCGCCGAATTCAAGAACCCCGCAAAGGTCGACGACGAACTGAAGCGCCTCAAGGCCTATTGGCACGGGCGCATGGCCGGGTTCGAAGCCGAAACGCCCGATCCCGCCTTCAACTCCATGCTGGCGATGTGGGGGCCGTTCAACTGCCTCGTCACCTATGCCTGGTCGCGCGCGGCGAGCCTCATCTATGCGGGCGAACGCGACGGGCTCGGCTATCGCGACACCGTGCAGGACATGCTGGGCGTGCTGCACGCCATTCCCGCCGAGGCCGTGAAACGTCTCGAGTTGATGATCACGGGTCAGGTTTCCACGGGTGGGGCCATGCCGGTGGTCAAGCAGTTCGCCCACCACCCGGGTCACGAGCAGGCGCCGAGGGAGATGGAATACCGCTCCGACGACTGCATGTGGCTGTTCAACGCCGTCCCCGCCTACGTCAAGGAAACGGGCGATGTCGCCTTCTTCCACAAGGTGCTGCCCTATGCGGATAAGGGCGAGGACACGGTGCTCGGTCATTTGAAGCGGGCCATCGCGTTCAATCTGAAGCGCGTCGGCATACACGGGTTGCCGTGCGGCCTCTCAGCCGACTGGAACGATTGCATCCGTCTCGGCGAGAAGGGTGAGACGGTGTTTGTGGGATTCCAGCTCCGCTATGCGCTGGCGGTTTATATCGAAGTTTGTCGCCTCCTCGGCATCGGCGACGAAGAGGCCTGGACGGAAGAACGCCTTGAAGGTCTCGATCGTGCCCTGCGCGAATACGCCTGGGACGGCGATTGGTATCTGCGCGCCTATGGCGGCGACGGCACCAAATTCGGCTCTCGCGAGAACAAAGAAGGCAGCATTTTCCTCAGCCCCCAATCCTGGGCCGTGCTGAGCGGGCATGCCGACGCGGGGCGCGCGGCCTCCGCCATGCAGGCGATGCAGGAGAGGCTCGCCACCGAGAACGGGCTGATGATTTGCGCACCGCCCTTCGTCGAGACCGACATGCAGGTCATGCGCGCGGTCCTCTTTAATCCAGGCATGAAAGAGAACGGCTCCATCTTCACCCACATCCAAGGCTGGGCGGTAATTGCCGAAACTATGCTGGGTCACGGCGACCTCGCCTGGCGATATTTCCGCGCCACGATGCCGGCCGCCTGGAACGAGCGCGCCGAAATCCGCGAGATCGAGCCTTATGTCTATTGCCAGTTCACGCATTCGACGGCGAGCCCGCGCTCTGGCGCCTCGCGCGTGCCGTGGCTCTCCGGATCGGCCGCTTGGTCGTATTACGCTGCTACGCAATACATCCTCGGCATCCGGCCAGATTACGGCGGCCTCAGGATCGATCCCTGCATACCCGCCTCGTGGAAGGGCTTTAAGGCGACGCGCCTCTTCCGCGGCAGGAAGGTACATGTGGAAGTGCGCAATCCCGCGGGCGTCCAGAAGGGTGTGAAGAAGCTCGTCCTGAATGGCTCGCCGCTTCCGGGCAACCTTATCCCCGCCGACAAGCTGGCCGCAGAGAATCAGGTCGTCGTGGAAATGGGGTGAACACCGAACGCGAGTTCGTTTTTTTTCGACGCCAAGATTTTGCCGCAATGACCCAGGCTCACCTCACTTAAGATGTTTTTTGTGGGCGATAGAGGCAGATAGAGCCTCGGTAATACGTATTTTCGCGGCCAGCCACGCGACATCTGGCACCGGCGCGGCAAAAGATTCACTTTGTTTTCTTCTGCCGATTACCCGAGAGTGCGCCCGCCGCACGGACGACCGCCGCCGCGGCGGTCCGCTTCCGGAGATCTTTGTTTGTCGAGTAGCTTTTTCAACAGCATCCGCACCGGGATGATCGCAAGGGCCGTCACGTCAAGGCGCGACGAGCGCATCGATTTTCTGCGCGGTCTCGCGCTACTGATCATCTTCATCGATCACGTGCCGAAGAACATCTTCGAACCGTACACGCTGCACGCCTATGCCTTTGCCGACGCGGCCGAGGTGTTCTTCTTCATCTCCGGCTTCGTTGCGGCGCTCGTCTACGGACGCCTCATGATGCAGCAAGGCTTCTTCGCGGCAGCCCGCAGGGTGCTGCGGCGTGCCTTGGTCGTCTACGCCGCCCAGCTCCTGCTGCTTGCGTTGATCCTGATCGAGGTCAGCGTCTTCTTGTTGTTGAACGCCGACTGGAACCTGATTGCGCCCTTCCGCATCTCCCAGTTCTTCGAATATCCCTTGGAGATGGTGGGACAGGCGCTGATCCTGCGTTTCCAGCCCGCTTATCTGGATATTCTGCCGTCCTATGTTCTGTTGCTGGCGTTCTTCCCGCTGGCGCTCGCCGGATTGGCTCGGAACGTGTGGTATGTGCTCGTGCCTTCCTTCGCGCTCTGGCTGTCAGTGCAGGTTTTCAGCCTCAATCTGACGATCACCATCGGCGAACACTGGTTCTTCAATCCCTTCGCCTGGCAGTTCCTTTTCGTGCTCGGCGCCGTATTCGGCCATCCGAGGTTGAAGGGGCAGATGGCGTTCCTCGATTCCCGGCTGCTGTTCTGGGCCGCCGCAGCCCTGACGGGAATAATCGCCGTCCTCCAGTTGAGCATCGTTCTGTATGGGATAAACCCCGCCATCCCCTTGCTCCGTACGGCCGATCTGCCGCTCGATAAGAGTTCGCTCCAGCCCCTGCGTATCGTCAGTTTGTTGGCGCTTGCTTTGGTCGTCGGCCGATTACTGCCGCCCCGCGGGGCCTTGCTGCGTTACTGGCCTACGCTGCTTGTCGTCTGGTGCGGGCAATCCTCATTGCAGGTCTTCTGCTTCGGTGCGCTGCTCTCAAGCCTTACTCTCCTGGCGTCGTTCCTGGACGGGCAGAACGCATGGCTGCAGACGGCGTTGTGCGTTATTGGGGTCGGCCTTCAGTTTGTCTTCGCCGCCTATCTTCAGTGGGCCCGCAACGGCGGACGCCTGCTTTCTCTGCCGGCAAGTCGGGAGGTACCGGTGCCTGTCGTCGAACGCCAACGCTTCGACCGGCGGCTCTGAGCGGGCTGCGAATCGCTGGGACCTTGTCACGGCCGATTCGATACCCATCTGATGTTTGGGTCTTCATGCCGGCTTACCTTCCCTCCTCCGAGGGGGGAGGCAGAGGTTGGAAAATAATTATCTATGCCTTGTGCATCGGGCCGGCTGGGCCTCCAGGCATAGATGCTCCGGCGCCGCCAGTGCGAGGCTTGAAAACCTCCATGCTACCCGGCTATCTCAGCGCCCGCCAAACCCCTCATAGAAGAAGTTTTCCGATGGCCGGCCACTCCCACGCCAAGAACGTCATGTTCCGCAAAGGCAAGGCGAACAAGGAGCGCTCCAAGCTCTTCTCCAAGCTTGCCCGCGAAATCATCGTTGCATCCAAGATGGGCTTGCCTGACCCGGACCATAACGCGCGCCTGCGGGCCGCCGTCATTGCGGCGCGCAGCCAGTCGATGCCGAAGGACAACATCGAGCGCGCCATCAAGAAGGGGCAGGGCGGCGATGCCGAGAACTACGACGAGGTACGCTACGAAGGCTACGGCCCGGGCGGTATCGCCCTCATCGTGGAATGCCTGACCGACAACCGCACCCGCACCGTGGCGGACGTGCGCGCCGCCTTCTCGAAATTCGGCGGAGCGATGGGCGAGACGAACTCTGTGTCCTTCATGTTCGACCGGGTCGGCGTCATCGCCTATCCCGCGGACAAGGGCAGCGAAGACGCCATGCTCGAAACGGCGCTCGAAGTCGGAGCGGAGGAATGCATCTCCGATGAAGAAGGGCACGAGTTCCTGACCACCCCGGAGGATTTCGCGGGCGTCCGCGATGCGCTGGAGGCCAAGCTCGGCCCGCCGGTCTCCTCGGGCATCTTCTTCCGGCCGCAGAACACCATTCCCGTGAAAGACGATGTGGGCGAGACGTTGATCAAGCTGATCGATACCCTCGACGACCACGACGACGTCCAGCGTGTCACGGGCAATTATGAGCTGTCCGAGGCGCTTCTCGCGAAGCTAGGCGAGTAACGGCGCGGACCTAAGTTGCGCTACACTCCTGCTGCGATTCTCGGGAGATGGTATGACCGTCGTCCGCATCCTTGGCCTCGATCCGGGCCTCGGCCGTATGGGTTGGGGTGTGATCGACGTCGAGGGCACCAAGCTCTCCCATGTCGCACACGGCGTCATCGTCACTCGCGCGGGCGACAGCCTCGGCTTGCGCCTGATGAAGCTGCACGGCGAAGTGGCGCGGATCATCGACGAGTTGCACCCCGGCGCCATCGCGGTGGAGCAGGCCTTCGTACACAAGGATCCCTCGGCGGCGCTTAAGCTCGGCCACGCCCGCGCCGTCGCGCTCCTCGCCGCGGCGCAAGCCGGACTCGACATCGCCGAATACGCGCCCAACCACATCAAGAAGTCTGTGGTCGGCGTCGGCCATGCCGGCAAGGAGCAGGTTATGGCAATGGTCAAGCGCCTGCTCCCTGCCTGCGGAGTGGAGGCGTCCGACGCCGCCGACGCGCTCGCTGCGGCAATAGCCCACGCCCATCTGGCGGGAACGCGGGCGCGCATCCTGGCGGCTCTCGCATGATCGGCAAACTGACCGGAACCGTGGATTTTGTCGGCGAAGATCACGCCCTGATCGACGTCGCGGGCGTCGGCTACTTGGTGCATTGCCCGTCCTCCACGCTTTCCAGGCTGGTTGCGGGGGCGCAGATCTCTCTGATGATCGAAACGCGCCTCACCGACGAAACCATCCGCCTTTACGGCTTCTTTACCGCCGAGGAACGCGAGTGGTTCCGCCTGCTCCAGACCGTGCAGAACGTCGGCGCGCGCGTCGCCCTGAACGTGCTCTCGACCCTCAGCCCGCGCGACCTCGAACGCGCTATCGCCTTGGGCGACAAGGGCATGATCGGTCGCGCCCAGGGTGTCGGCCCCAAGCTCGCCACACGCATTGTCACCGAGCTGAAGGACAAGGCGCCCTCTATGATGCTGCGCGGCCATCCCGGCGAAGCCGCGATCGCGCTCCGTGGGCCGGAAGCCGATGCCGTCGCGGCGCTGGTCAAGCTCGGTTATTCTCAGGGTGTGGCGGCCGAATCCATCGCGCGCGCGGTACGCGATCTGGGAGAAGGTTCCGCCCTCGACGCGTTGATCCGCGAAGCTTTGCGTTCTATGGGACGATAGATGCCAATAACCGCAAAGCCGACCGACCGTTTTGTCGCCCCCGAGCGCGGCGAAGACGACACCTTGGAAGCCTCGCTGCGCCCCAAGCGGCTTTCCGAATTTGTCGGCCAGAAGCAGGCCTGCGAAAACATATCCGTCTTCATCGCGGCGGCCAAGGCGCGCGGCGAGGCGTTGGACCACGTGCTGTTCTCCGGCCCGCCGGGACTGGGCAAGACCACCCTGGCCCAGATCGTGGCCCGCGAGTTGGGCGTGAACTTCCGCTCGACCTCCGGNNCAATCTCGAACCGCGCGACGTGCTCTTCATAGATGAGATCCATCGCCTTAATCCGGCGGTCGAAGAGATTCTCTACCCCGCGATGGAGGATTTCGAACTGGACCTCGTGATCGGCGAAGGTCCTTCGGCGCGCTCGGTCAAGATCACCCTTGCGCCCTTCACCCTGATCGGCGCGACCACGCGCTCGGGCCTCATCACCACGCCCTTGCGCGACCGCTTCGGCATACCGGTGCGGCTCAACTTCTATTCCGCCGAGGAATTGCTGGCGATCGTCGAGCGCGGCGGACGCGTCCTCGGCCTGGAGCTGACCAGCGACGGCGCTCGCGAGATCGCCGGGCGCGCCCGTGGCACGCCGCGCATCGCCGGACGCCTGCTGAAGCGGGTGCGGGATATTGCCTCGGTCGGTGGCCATGCGCGCATCGACGCCAGGATGGCCGACGCAGCCCTCACCCGCCTCGAAGTGGACGGACGCGGCCTCGACGCTTTCGACCGGCGCTATCTCTCGCTCTTGGCGGGCTCGTTCGGCGGCGGGCCGGTGGGGATCGAGACCATCGCTGCAGCGTTGGGCGAAGCGCGCGACGCCATCGAGGAGATCATCGAGCCGTTCCTCCTTCAGCAGGGTTTCGTGCAGCGCAGCCCGCGCGGCCGCATCCTGACCGCCAACGCCTTCGCGCATCTCGGCCTGCCGGCACCCGCGCGAGATCCGTCGCAGTTCGGCCTCTTCGCGGACGAGGACGGCGATGCTTGAAGGCCGCTTCGAGGGCAAGGTCCACATCCTGCCCGTGCGTATCTATTACGAGGACACGGACCTCTCAGGCGTTGTGTATCATGCGAATTACTTGCGGTTTATGGAGCGCGGCCGCACGGAGTACTTCCGTTCTACGGGTGTCCGCGTTGCCTATCTCGACGAGCCGGAACCCGCGGCCTGGACCCTGCGCAAAGTGTCGCTGGAGTACTTCCGGCCGGCGCGTGTCGAAGATTTAATCGAGGTTCGCACCACTACGAAGACACTGACAGGCGCCCGCCTGACCGCGGAGCAGTTGATCACCAGCGGCGGCACACTATTAACCCGTGGTTTCGTCGAGGCCTGCATCATGACCGTGACCGGAAAGCCGCGGCGTATCCCGCAGGAAGTACGCGACAAACTTCAGCCTTTTCTTGGCGAAACATAGGCTTAACGATAGATGGCCTAACTATGGCCAACTTTGGATGAGCATTTTCTCTCCGCGCCCGGCATAATCCGGTCCCGGGGGACCCGCATGAGGTTGCGTTACATGACCATAAAAAGGGGATTCGCCGCGATTCTACCGGCGTTATTGATCGCTTTGTCGATGGCGTTTACCTCGCCCGCCTTGGCGCAGGAGGGACCGCGTGCGGCACCTGTCGGCGAACCGGCTCAGACCGCTCCGCTCGCCGCGCCGACGACGAATGTGGATGTATCCGGCAGCGGGAGCAACGTTCCGTCCGGCCGTATCTCCATCTCCAACATACTCGAGCACGCCGACGCCCTGATTTGGCTCGTTTTCATCCTCCTGTCGGTGGCGAGCGTCGTGTCCTGGGCGATCATCTTCAATAAAGGACTGGCTCTTGCGAGTTTGCGGCGACGGGCCGCTAAATTCGAGAAGGTGTTCTGGTCCGGGCAATCGCTGGACGAACTGTTCTCGAAGTTCGCGTCGCAGAACGATCATCCCTTCGCCGCCGTGTTCGTCTCCGGCGTGCGCGAATGGCGGCGGGCTTTCGAACACGGCGCACCGAAAGAATCCGCCGTGGCCGGTGTCAAAGACCGTGTCGAGAAGGCGATGAGCGTCACGATCTCCCGCGAAGCCGACGCCATCGAAGGCAGTCTCGGCTTTCTCGCCACCGTCGCCTCGACGGCGCCCTTTGTGGGGCTGTTCGGCACGGTATGGGGCATAATGAATTCCTTCACGGCAATCGCCGCCCGGCACGACACGACGCTGGCCGTCGTGGCGCCTGGCATCGCCGAAGCGCTGTTCGCCACGGCGATGGGTCTGTTCTGCGCCATCCCCGCGGCGATCTTTTATAACCACTATGTGAACCAAATCGGCCGCTACGCCAACCGTCTGGACGCCTTCGCGGACGAGCTGTCGGCGATCCTATCGCGTCAACTCGACGAGAAGGCGCGGTGAGATGGCATCGAACATCCAGTCTGTCGCGAAGGGCCGGCGTTCCAAACGCCGCCGTCCGCTTGCAGAGATAAACGTCACGCCTTTCGTGGATGTGATGTTGGTGCTGCTCATCGTCTTCATGGTGACGGCGCCGCTCTTGGTGGCCGGCGTTCCCGTCGATCTGCCCAAGACGCAAGCGCAAGCTCTCACACAGTCCAACGAACCGCTGTCCGTGACGATCAAGAGCAATGGCCAGATATTTCTGCAGAACACACGGATTGCGGACGATCAGCTCGTCCCTAGGCTGACCGCCATCGCCGCGAACGGCTACGACCAGCGGGTTCTCGTGCGGGGCGACGCGGCGGTCGATTACGGGCGCGTGATGCAGGTGATGGGAGCGCTGAACGCTGCGGGCTTCACGCATATCGGCCTCGTCACCGGTCCACCGAAACCGAAGCCAGATGAGAAATAGCGCGACAGCCGGCAGACAAGCGCCCCTTATCGGTCTCATCGTCTCCGCGTTGCTGCATGGGGGCGTGGTCGCGGCGCTGCTCATCACGCTGACCCATAAAATGGACTTCGTGATCGAGGACATTCCGGTGGTGCCCGTCGATCTGGTGACCGTGGCGGACCGGACGAACATCGCCCCGATGGCCGCACCGGAGCCGGTGACGCCCCCGCCCGAACCCGCCATGGTCGAACCGGCGCCTCAGCCGGATTTGGCGGCGCCGAAGATCGACATCGCTCCGAATGTCAAACCCGCCCCCCCGATGAAGGCGCAATCGGACGTCGACAAGCTGATTGCCTCTTTGGCCGAGCATCCTCCCCCGAATGCCAGGGCCGGGACCCGCAACATCAAGGGCGTGGGTGAGCAGTCGGCCATGACAGCGGATCTGAAAGCGATCCTGAAAAGCGAGGTTTACAGGTGTTGGAGCCCCCCCGTCGGGTCTCCGCATCCTGAGAGACTCATTGTGAAATTCGAGCTATTCCTTCGCCGCGACGGGTCTGTCGCACAGCCGCCACAATTGGCGGCAGACTCGGCCGCGGCGGTCGCACGCGATCCGTATATGAGGGCGGCGGCCGACGCGGCGCAGCGGGCGATTTACATGTGCGCGCCTTATAGTTTGCCCGCAGACAGGTACAATGACTGGCGCGACGTGTTGTTCACCTTTTACCCGGCTGATGTACTGGGACAGTGACTTGGGAGAAAGACGATGAGGAATTGGGTTCTCGCGGTGTTGTTGACGATGATCGTTGCTGCGCCCGCCCGCGCGGTGCTCCAGGTCGACGTCAACCAGGGCAATATCCAGCCCCTGCCGATCGCCATTCCCGATTTTGTGGCAGCCAGCCCCGGCGACACCGGTGCCAGCCAGAACATCGCAAAAGTGGTGCGCGCCGATCTCGAGCGTTCGGGACTGTTCAAGCCGCTCAATCCCAAATCCTTCATTGAGCAGATTACGAACATCAATATCGCGCCGAACTTCTCCAACTGGCGCGTTCTCACGGCGCAGGGCTTGGTGACCGGTCAGGCGGCCCTTCAGGCGGACGGAAGACTGCGCGTCGATTTTCGTCTGTGGGACGTCTACGGCGAGAACCAGATGCTAGGTCTCCAGTTCTACACCCAGCCGGTAAATTGGCGGCGCATTGCGCATATGATCTCCGACGCCATTTATCAGCGCATCACGGGTGAAAAGGGCTACTTCGACACGCGCATCGTTTTCATTTCGGAGTCCGGACCGGCACTCTCCCGCAAGAAGCGCTTGGCGATCATGGACGAGGACGGAGCCAATCCCAGTTTCCTGACCAACGGCTATCTCGTGCTGACGCCTCGCTTCAACCCGAGCGCGCAGATGATCGCTTATATGTCCTATATCGCGGGCAAGCCGCGCGTTTACCTTTTCGACCTGGAGAGCGGCAGGCAGGAGAAGCTGGGGGATTTCCCCAATATGACCTTCTCCCCGCGCTTTTCACCGGACGGCAATTTCGTTGCCATGTCGCTTGAGCAGGGAGGTAATTCGGACATCTATGTAATGGACCTGCGGACCCGCAAAACGACCCGGCTCACCTTTGATCCTTCGATTGATACATCCCCATCGTTCTCGCCTGACGGGAAGCAGATCACTTTCGAGTCCGACCGTGGCGGCTCGCAGCAGATCTACATCATGAACGCCGACGGCTCTAACCAGCATCGCGTCAGCTTCGGCGAAGGCCGCAACGGCACGCCGGTGTGGAGTCCGCGAGGCGATCTCATTGCTTTCACCAAGCAGTCGAACGGCGCGTTTCGTATTGGCGTGATGCGACCGGACGGCACAACGGAACGCGTGCTTTCGAATGGCTGGGAGGACGAGGGTCCTACCTGGGCACCGAACGGGCGTGTGTTGATGTTTACCAGAACTATTCAAGGCGGACGCGGGTCCCAAATCTGGTCGATCGATGTCACCGGCAGCAACCAAAGACGTGTCGCTACGCCCGGAGACGCATCCGATCCGGCGTGGTCGCCCTTGATCCAATAGGCGTATTATCCTTACAATAACGCATCGTAAGGGTTTTTTGAGGTAGCAAACCGTGGCGCGCCGTTCTGAAGTCGTCGGTAACAATCGCGCTCGTGCCTGAGGAGTTGGGACAGCCATGAAGAATTTCTCTGCCGGTCTGAAATTGGCCGCCATTGCCTTTGCCGTCGTGCTCGCGGGATGCGAGACGAAACCGCCGCCGGCCCAGCCGGCACAGCCGCAGGCGCCCATCGTGACACAGGCGCCGTCGATCGTGCCCGGTAGCGCGGAGGATCTCCGCGTCAATGTCGGCGATACGGTCCACTTCGATTATAACAAATACGCAATCCTGGCCCCGGACATGGCGACTTTGCAGCGCCAGGCGGCGTGGCTGGCGAAGTATCCGTCCGTCCGCGTGACAATCGAAGGTCATGCTGACGAACGCGGCACGCGCGAATACAACCTCGCGCTCGGCGCGCGCAGGGCGAACGCGGTGAAGGAAACCCTCGTAAGCCTCGGCGTTTCGGCCGGACGCGTCGACACCATCTCCTATGGCAAAGAGCGTCCCATATGCACGGATTCGAATGAGTCGTGCTGGGCGCAGAACCGTCGCGGTGTGACCATCATCGCATCCGGCGCGAATTCCTGATCTGACGTCAGGAGGGGATATCGGGAGGGGGCGCCGGCCACGGCGCCCCCTTTTCGTCCTGGGCCGCATTTAGGCTAAGGTTGGGTCTAAGCTCCGGTGATGAACATGAGATGTCGACTGACTGCCGCGCTGGCGGCCCTGATTGTAGTTTGTTCTGTAGCGGCTTTCGCGGCACCGACCGCGTCGGACGCAGCGCCGCGTACGCAATGGCGCGGTGTTCAACTCGCCGCGCTGTTCGGCGAGAGCGACGAAGAAAAGGCCGCACGTCTCCAGCACGAGACCGATCAGGACGCCGAGATCAGCGACCTCAAGCGGCGCCTTCACGATCTCGAGCTGTCACTCCAGCAAGCGACCGGTCAAAACGAAGTGCTTACGCACCGCCTGCAGCAGCTGAACGACCGGATCGACAGCCAGAAGCGGGACTTCGACTACAAGCTCTGCACGATCGTGGCGCAGCAGGTGAGCGCCGGGACCTCTGGCGACCAGTCGGGCACCGGTCTGCCCTGCGATGCCTCCTCGGCCTTGGCGACACTCGCAACGCCCGGCGGACAGGTGCAGGGCTCCGGCCCGGCGGGAAGTTCGGGCGGCAGTTTGGGCACGCTGTCCGAAGGCGAAGCGCAATCAAACCGGCCGCAGTTCGACCAGGCCATGAACATGCTTGCAAAGGGGCAGTACGACGAAGCCCGCGCCTCTTTCCGCGCGTTTGCGGATGCCAATCCCAAAGACAGCCTCGCACCGCAGGCCATCTATTGGGTGGGCAGCATCGCGTTCGTTCAGAAGGACTACACCGCGGCGGCCCAGGCTTTTGCGGAACAGATCAAAAAGTTCCCGACAAGTCCGCAAGGAGCCGATAGCATGCTGAAGCTGGGCCAGTCGCTTCTTGCCCTGGGCCAGAAGAAAGAAGGTTGCCTGACACTTGGCGCCATCAAGAGCAAATACAAGCAAGCCTCCGCCTCGGTCCTCTCGCAGGCCGCCACCGCGCGGGCGGCCTCCTGCAAGTAACGCAGACCCGAAGCTGTCAAGCCGCTTTGCCGAGGCGATGGCCGGAACCGATGCGCCGTGGCCGGTGGCCGTCGGCGTTTCCGGCGGCAGCGATTCACTGGCGCTGATGTTACTGCTGCGGGATTGGGCCACGGCAGCGAAACGCCCGCCTCCGGTCGTGCTCTGTGTCGATCATGGCCTTCGGCCTGAGTCGCGCACCGAAGCGCGGACGGTCATGGCTTGGGCAAAGGCGGCCGGATTGCGCGGGCAGGTTCTTGCGCACAAAGGCAAAGTTCCGCGCGCCGACGTCGAAGCTGCCGCGCGAACGGTGCGCTACCGTCTCATAGGTGCCTGGGCGAGGCGGAACGGCCTCAAGGCGCTTTACGTCGCCCACACCCGCGACGATCAGGCGGAGACCTTTCTGCTCCGGTTGGCGCGCGGCAGCGGAGTCGATGGGCTTTCGGCGATGCGTCCGATGGCGCCTTATCCCGATGCCGACTACCCTGAACTGAAACTTGTCCGCCCGCTGCTCGGTTTCGACCGGCAGGAGTTGCGCGACCACCTCGCGAGCCGGGGACATACGTGGCTCGACGATCCCATGAACGACGACCGGCGTTTTGCTCGAGTCCAGATCAGGAATGCCTGGCCAGCGCTTGAGGCCGCAGGGCTGACCAAGCGGCGTATCGCCGATGCGGCGCTGCATCTCGGCCGCGCCCGCGCCGCTCTCGATGCGGTGAGCGAGGCCGTACTGCTCAGAGCCTGCCGGCAGGAAGGAAATGTCGCCCTTCTCGATCCCCGGGCTCTGACCGCGGCACCGCGTGAAATTGGCCTCAGGGTACTCGCCGGCGTTCTGATGGTCGTTTCGCGTGCCGCCTACAGGCCGCGCTTCGAGCGCCTGGAAGCCTTGTTCGACGCCATCAAGTCCGAATCGATCGGGGCCGGACGCACCCTGCACGGTTGCAGGATTGCACCGGCGCCAAGGCGTCTGGCGGCGCGAGGCAGCGGCCTGTTGCTTGTCGACGTTGAGGAAAGGTCCCGTAAAACAGGGAAAAAACAGCCGAAAGCAGCGAAACAGGCTTTTAATGTCGTTCGGCCATAATCATTGCCGTCGCGGCTCAAATTCCTTAACGTTTCTAATGTCTGGCAACGGCGCAGAACCGCCCTATTTATAGTGCAGGCTTGCGTTGCTCAGACGAGAGGTCCGGTGAAAGGATGCCCTTGAATAATCTACGAAATCTGGCGGTGTGGATTCTGATCGCGCTGCTACTGGTGCTGCTGTTCAACCTCTTCCAGGGTTCGAGCCAGAAGGCCAGCGCGCAGGCCTTGTCGTACACGCAGTTCACCCAGAAGGTCGGCCAGAACGAAGTCGCGAAGGTCAAGATCACCGGCGACCGCGTCGAGGGCGATCTGGCGAACAACGGCGGCAAGTTCACCACCACGGTGTCGGCCAACGATCAGAACCTTTGGAACATGCTCAAAGAGCACCCCAACGTCGACGTCACCGTGGCGCCGGCCGACGAGGGTATGCCGACGCTTCTCGGCGTGTTGGTGAATTGGTTCCCCATGCTGCTCCTGATTGCGGTCTGGGTGTTCTTCCTGCGCCAAATGCAGTCTGGCGGCGGCAAGGCGATGGGTTTCGGCAAATCACGCGCCAAGCTCCTGACCGAGCGCCAGGGTCGTGTCACCTTCGAGGACGTCGCGGGCGTCGACGAGGCCAAGGACGACCTCAAGGAAATCGTCGACTTCCTCAAGGATCCGCAGAAATTCCAGCGCCTAGGCGGACGCATCCCCAAGGGCGTGCTGCTGGTCGGCCCCCCGGGTACGGGTAAGACCCTCTTGGCACGCGCCATCGCCGGTGAAGCAAACGTTCCCTTCTTCACGATTTCAGGTTCCGATTTCGTCGAGATGTTCNNGAGCGCGAGCAGACTCTCAACCAGTTGCTCGTGGAAATGGACGGCTTCGAGACCAATGAAGGCGTGATCCTCATAGCGGCGACCAACCGTCCCGATGTGCTTGACCCGGCGCTGCTGCGCCCCGGCCGCTTCGACCGCGAAATCGTCGTACCAAATCCCGATCTCGCGGGCCGAGAGAAGATTCTGCGCGTCCATATGCGCAAGGTTCCACTGGCGTCCGATGTCGATCCGCGCGTTATCGCGCGCGGCACACCCGGCTTCTCCGGTGCCGATCTCGCCAACCTGGTAAACGAGGCTGCACTCCTGGCGGCCCGCCGGGGCAAGCGTGTCGTCACCATGAGCGAATTGGAAGACGCCAAGGACAAGGTGATGATGGGTGCCGAACGGCGCTCCATGGTGATGAGCGAAGAAGAAAAGCGGCTAACGGCCTACCACGAAGGCGGCCACGCGATTGTGGCGATCAACATTGAAGGTACCGATCCGATCCACAAGGCGACAATCATTCCGCGCGGTCACGCTCTCGGCATGGTTATGCGCCTACCGGAACGCGACCAACTTTCCTTAAGCCGCAAGAAGATTCTTGCGGACATTTGCGTCGCCTTTGGCGGACGCGTCGCCGAGGAATTGATTTTCGGCCACGACCAAGTGACGACCGGCGCGTCTTCCGATATTCAAAAGGCGACGCGCATGGCGCGCGCTATGGTTACCCGCTTCGGCCTTTCCGACGAACTTGGCCCCATCGAGTACGGCGAGAACCAGGAGGAGGTGTTCCTCGGTCACAGCGTCTCGCGTACGCAAAATGTCTCCGAGGCGACGGCACAGCGCATCGACGCCGAAATCTACCGCATCATCGATGATTGCTATCGCCGCGCGCATCAGATCCTGACCGACCGGATGGACGATCTGAAGGCGTTGGCCAACGGGCTCCTGGAATACGAAACTCTGTCGGGCGACGAGATTGTGGCTCTGCTCAAAGGCATTCCGCCGGTGCGCACGCCTTATGAGGAGCCTGAGCCGCAACGCGGACCGGGACCCAGCGTGCCGCAAGCCGGCGTGCCGCGCAGCGGTCCTGGCGGCATCATCGCGCCCGAACCGCAACCGGGGCGGTGATCCAGAATCCGGAAATCGGAAATCGGAAGCCGGAAGTTCGCTTCCGGCTTCCGGCTATTCTCGGCATCTTGAACATCACCGAGGATTCCTTCTCCGATGGCGGTCGTTATCTTTCGCTAGAGGCGGCGCTGGCTCATGCGCGAAAACTGGTGAAGGATGGAGCGGCCGTACTCGATCTCGGCGCCGCCGCCAGCAATCCCGATGCCAAGCCGGTGGCACCCACGGATGAGATCGCTCGTCTTGCGCCGTTGGTGAAGACATTGAAGGAAGAGGGGATCGCCCTCTCGATCGACAGTTTCTCGACCGAGGTGCAACGCTGGGCCTTGACGCAGAACGTCGACTATCTGAACGACATTCACGGTTTTCCGGAGCCGGGGCTTTATCCTGCGCTCGCGGACAGTCGCGCGAAACTGATCGTGATGCACGCCGTGCAGGAACGCGGTCACGCAACGCGCGTCGATATCCCGCCTGAGAACATTTTCGACCGGGTCCTGGAGTTCTTCGTTGCGCGCATTTCTGTGCTGGAGCGTGCCGGTGTCGAGCGGTCGCGCCTGATCCTCGACCCAGGCATGGGCATGTTCCTGGGCTCGAAAGCACAGGCTTCGTTCGAAGTTTTGCGACGTCTGCCGGAACTGAAAAAAGCCTTCGACCTGCCGGTTCTGATCTCTCTTTCCCGCAAATCGTTCCTCAGGCGGCTGGCTAACCGCAGTGCCGCAGAGGCCGGCTCAGTTACGCTGGCAGGCGAGCTTTTTGCAGTTTTGCAGGGGGCGGACTATATCCGGACCCACGATCCGGCCGCCCTGGCCGACGGCCTTGCCGTATGGGCTGCTGCATTAACCGGTAACACAACGTCAAGTTAATCTTCTCCGTCGTTTGCTATAGTGACTTAAGCGCTTGGCGTGTGAACAAAGGGCTTCAAGCGATGACCCGCAAATACTTCGGCACGGACGGCATCCGCGGCCCGGCAAACACCTTCCCGATGACGCCGGAGATCGCCATGAAGGTTGGCATGGCGGCGGGGCGCATTTTCACCCGCGGTGAGCATCGCAATCGCGTGGTGATCGGCAAGGATACGCGGCTCTCCGGCTACATGGTCGAATCCGCGCTGGTGGCCGGCTTCACCTCGGTCGGGATGGACGTGTTCCAGTTCGGACCTCTGCCCACTCCCGGAGTCGCGATGCTGACGCGGTCTCTGCGGGCCGATCTCGGGGTGATGATCTCCGCCTCGCACAACCCCTACACGGACAACGGTATCAAGCTGTTCGGTCCCGACGGACAGAAGCTCTCCGATGCCCGCGAGCAGCAGATCGAAGCCCTGATGATGAACGGGCTCGAAAAGGGACTGGCGCCTTCTCCCAAGATCGGGCGTGCCAAGCGCATCGACGATGCCCAGGCCCGTTACATCGAACTCGTCAAAGGAACCTTCCCGCGCAATCGGAGGCTCGACGGCCTGCGTGTCGTCGTCGATTGCGCGCACGGTGCGGCCTACAAGGTGGCGCCGGCGGTTCTATGGGAACTCGGAGCGGACATCGTCCCCATCGGTGTCGAGCCGAACGGCGCCAACATCAACCTCGATTGCGGCTCCACTGCACCTGAAGTCATGTGCAAGAAGGTGCGCGAGGTGCGCGCCGACTTCGGGCTTTCGCTGGACGGCGACGCGGATCGGGTGGTGATGGCGGACGAGCAGGGTAGCTTGATCGACGGCGACCAAGTCCTGGCGCTGATCGCCCGGAGCTGGAGCAAGTCCGGCATGCTTAAGGGCGGCTGTGTAGTCGGCACGGTGATGACCAATGCCGGACTGGAGCGCTATCTCGCGGGTCTCGACCTCAAGCTGGCGCGGGCGGCGGTGGGCGACCGCTATGTCATCGAGGAGATGAAGAAGGGCGGCTGCAACGTCGGCGGCGAGCAGTCCGGCCACATCGTGCTCTCCGACTTCTGCACCACGGGCGACGGGCTGATCGCCGCCTTGCAGGTGTTGGCCGCGATCGCCAAGGAGGGCAAGCCGGCGAGCCAAGCCTGCCACCTGTTCGAGCCGCTGCCGCAGGTGCTGCACAGCGTGCGCTTCCGCAAGGGCGCGCCGCTCGAAGACGCGGCGGTGAAGTCGCGCATCGAGGAATGCAAAGCCCGCCTCAAAGGCAACGGGCGCGTCTTGGTGCGCAAGTCGGGCACCGAGCCGGTCATCCGCATCATGGCGGAAGGCGACGACGAGAAGCTGGTCCAGGCCGTCGTCAACGACATCGCCGCGGCCATCGAGGAAGCGGCGGCGTGAAGCCGGCACGCCTTCTCATCATCGCCGGATCGGACTCGAGCGGCGGCGCCGGCATTCAAGCCGACATCAAGACGGCGGCGGCGTTCGGCGTCTATGCCATGACGGCGATCACGGCGATCACGGCCCAGAACACCAAAGCCGTCACGGCGGTTCATGCGGTGCCGCCGGAAATCGTGCGACGGCAGATCGTCGCCTGCCTCGAAGACATCGGTGCCGACGCCATCAAGACCGGCATGCTGGCAAACGCCGCCATCGTCAATATCGTCGCCGCGACACTGAAAAAATACGCGCGCGGCATCCCGGTGGTGGTGGACCCGGTTATGGTCTCGACCAGCGGCGCCGCCCTGTTGACGCGTGACGCCGAGGAGACCATCCGCAAGCGCCTGCTGCCGCTGGCGACACTGGTGACCCCCAACATCCCGGAGGCCAAGCGCCTCACCGGTATGAAGGGGACGGGGCGCGCCGATCTCAGGAGCGCGGCGAGGCGCCTGATTGAGATGGGTGCGCGAGCGGCGCTCATCAAGGGCGGCCATTCGACGCGGGCCACCATCGACGACGTGCTGGTGTGGGAGGGCGGCGAGGACATTCTCGCGTTCCCCCGCATCAAGACGCGCCATACGCACGGCACGGGCTGCACGCTGGCCACCGCCATCGCCTGCGGGCTGGCGCAGGGCCTGCCGCTGCCGGTGGCCGTCGGCTACGCCCGCGAATACGTGCAAGCCGCAATCGCCGACGCGCCGGGCTTCGGCCACGGCCACGGCCCGCTCAATCACATGGTCAAGTGGCGTTGATTAGTCGTTCCACGTTGTGGCGATAAGCTCGGGATCGTCCTGCGTGGCGCGCTCGCTGGCCAGGAAGTCGTAATAGCCGCAACGACCGGTCGGATAAGCGCGGCAGATGTGCGGCCGCGCCTTGTAGACCGTGCAGCGGCGCTCCTCGGTATCGAAGAAGCGGCAGATCTTGCCGAAGTGCTCGTCGGCCTTGCGGCGCATCTTGAACTCGCCGTCCTTCAGATGCTCGTCGTCGTTCTTGACGACGAAGCGGGCTTTGGCCTCGGTGAAGCCGATGCCGAAGTGTTCCGCCAGGCGGTGAAGGTCGCGGCGCGTGACCGGAATGATCTGGTACGAACAGCAATAACCCGGGCATTTCGAACAATTGAACTGCTTTGACATGACTCACTGCATACAGGCGCAATGGCGGATCGGCAACCGCGTTTTCGCGGCAAAAGTGCGCAAATTCTGTGGGGTTTATCCGAGGAAAGGATCGTGCACCAGGATGGTGTCCTCGCGCTCCGGGCTGGTGGAGAGCAGCGCCACCGGCGCGTCGATCAGCTCCTCGATGCGGCGCACGTATTTGATGGCGCCCGCGGGAAGCTGCGCCCAGGAGCGCGCGCCGCGCGTCGATTCCTTCCAGCCTTCCAGCGTCTCGTAGACCGGCTCGATGGCGGCCTGCTCGACGGCATCGGCGGGCAGGTAGTCGTGCACCTTGCCCTTCAGGCGATAGCCGACGCACACCTTGATCTCGTCGAAACCGTCCAGCACGTCGAGCTTGGTCAGCGCGATGCCGTCCACCCCACCGGTGACGATGGTCTGGCGCACCAGCACCGAATCGAACCAGCCGCAGCGGCGCTTGCGCCCCGTCACGGTGCCGAACTCCGCCCCGCGGCTGCCGATCTTCTCGCCGATCTCGTTCTTCTGCTCGGTGGGGAAGGGGCCTTCGCCGACGCGCGTGGTGTAGGCTTTCACGATGCCGAGCACGTAGCCGATCTGCCGCGGCCCGATGCCCGAGCCCGCCGCCGCCTGTCCCGCCACGGTGTTGGAGGAGGTGACGAAGGGATAGGTGCCNNGTGCCGTGATCGACGTCGAGCAGCACCGCCTGGGCGCCTTCGAACAGAATCCGCTTGTTCGCTTTACGCGCCGCATCCAGCGTGCGCCACACCGGCCCGATATAGGGCAGTACCTTGGGCGCGATCTCGGTGAGTTCCTTCAGCACCGCCTCGGCGCTTATCTCCGCCGCGCCCACGCCGCGCCTGAGCGCGTTGTGATGGGCCAGGAGCCGCGCGATCTTGCCGGGCAGGGTCGAAAGGTCCTTGAGGTCCACGGCCCGGATGGCACGGCGGCCCACCTTGTCCTCGTAGGCGGGGCCGATGCCGCGCTTGGTGGTGCCGAGCGCCTGGACGGAATTGGAACTTTCGCGGAAAATGTCCAGCTCGCGGTGCAGCGGCAGGATCAGCGCCGCGTTCTCGGCAACGATCAGGTTCTCGGGCGTGACGGAAACGCCCTGGCCGCGCAGCTTCTCGATCTCCGCCGTCAGCGCCCAGGGATCGACCACCACGCCGTTGCCGATCACCGCCAGCTTGCCCGGGCGGACCACGCCCGAAGGCAGCAGCGACAGCTTGTAGGTGACGCCGTCGATGACCAGGGTGTGGCCCGCATTGTGCCCGCCCTGGAAGCGCACCACCACGTCGGCGCGCGCCGAGAGCCAGTCCACGATCTTGCCTTTGCCCTCGTCNNGTCGCCCCACTGGGCGCCGATCACCGCCACATTCGCCATTGTCCGTACCCTGATGAGCGTGCGGCCCGCACGCGGATTCGGCGGGCACCGGAAGGGTTATAGCCTCTCGACGCTGCTCGCACAGGGGGATTCTTGAGGCCGGTTGCCGCGCTTCCTGCGACGGCCGGGACGGTGCGCGGCAGGGAACGCGCTTGACGTATTCGCGGATGACGACGCCGTTCCGGATGTGCCGCACATGATAGATCACGACGGCGGGGCGTTTGGCCCGTTCTTCGGCGGCCGCAGCGTTGATGACGGCGATCAGGGCGCGGTTGCGGCGGAGAAGCTCGCGGACCTTGCGATGGTATGCCGCCAGTTCGGTGGCGGCGTTGCGGTTGCCGCGCGGGGCGCCGGCCTTCGCTGCGCCGTGATATTGGTTTCTGCCCCAGTTCGGCGCAGCTTCCGGCTTCGCCAAGGCTTCGCCGGACAAGCCGGCCGGCAGGCCTGCGCCGCTCTTGTTCTTGCCCCAATTGGATTTTTCGTGCGCCACAGCAAGATAATTGTTTCGACGGTATTGGGGGATACCCCCCTCCCTCCTCCCTTGGCGGCGATGCGTACGCAGCGCCGCTGCCTCCAGGATGAGATGCGGCGTATCCACCTTCGCCAAGGCTACGGTGGACAAGTCCGCACGAGAAAGAACGAGCTTCGTCATGCAACTATTGTAAGGCCGTTCCGGCGGAGGGGGATAAGGATTCAACAATCGCGCGGAGACGCGTGATGCGATTGAGAAAATCGAAATGGCAGGGAGGGGGATAAGGAGTCGCAGGGTGGCCCAGATCCGATCTGGCGGCATAAAACTGATCTGATCAAATGAGATAAGTGGTATCCGATCCCCTCTCTTGTTAAGTTACCGTGAGGGGCTGCGATGTTTTTTTACTTCGACCCCACGACTTCCGTTACCCCGTCATCAGGTCATAGGCCATAAATGAGGGCGAAATCCAATGAGCGATCCGCAATCTCTACAGCTTAGCCTCGGCGGGGGTGACACGCGGTTCATTGAGCAGATTATGCTTTATGAAGCAGACGCCGTGGCCAACGTGGCCGCCCTTAAACAAAAGGCGGCGACACTGCTTGGCGGCGTTTCAACAGGAATTGGATTTTGGGGTTCGCCCGGATGGGCAATTGGTGGGGCTGTAGCTCTCGGACTTCTCGAAAACGCGCTGTCACAGAGCGCGACAAAAGAAGGTGCGAAGGTTCTGGCAAGTGCCTATGAAGCAGAAGAGAAGCTTCGTGAGCGGGGCCGCCTCTTTCCTATCCAAGAAATTGAGCGAATCCACATTCCGTGTCCTCAATTGTGGTCAGCCAACTTCGTTGGCGATGTGGAACAGCCGACTGGTAGTTTCTTTGAATACCAATTGAAGAACATCGCCAAAGAGCGTGGATTGTCATTTCAAGAAGTATCCATGCTACCCACTATAGCAGTCCATGCAGAAATACGGTTCGTTTACAACGGCGACGAGTTCATTACGGCGGTTGGGGCGGGCAAGACCATGCATATTCGATGGTCAGCCGTTGCGGCGTTTCAGCCGCCGGAAAAGCGTTAGCCCGAAAGACGCTGGGAATAACCCAAGCGCGGCTCTTCGACTTGAAGCGCTGAACTAGCGTTACCATTTTAACACATGGCGCGAGATTGCGCTGACACTGAAATAGGACTCTTTAAGATGAGGATTTTTCCCTCCCTCACATTTCTCTTGGTACCACTGCAGCCGCGTGCGCGCCTGTTCGTTAAGCACCTGAAGACTGGCCTGGCCAAAAAAAGCTTTACAGTGAGAAATTTGGGGGTGGCATACTTGGTCACCGAGTCGGAGAAGACAAAAGAGGTCGCACCCGGCGCACTCAAAAACCTTCGGGAGGAGATTAAGAGAAGAGGAGTGTGGGTTTTGGGATAGCCCCCGAGGCCACAACGCGCGGAACTAGGTACCCGATGGGCACATTCGCTGGATGATTTGTTCTTCCTCCTCAGAGAGAGTTCGAACGGTTCCTTGCGCGGGCCGTAAAACGGGAACTGGGATCAAAGGTGTTTCCCAAGCTGTCCCCAGTATTTTGATCCCAGTCTTCCAAGAAGTGGGAGCTTTGCTTTCCGACCAACCGGCCGCGGGAAGGCGATCCGGTTTGCAGAAGTCATTTCTGTTGGATGCAGTCCACTGTTTAGTCCTGACGAAGGGGTGATGACATGGGACGACTGCAACAACCGACAAAAGCGTCTGTATGCATAGTCGAGAGCCTGAATTTTTTTGACGAGGACACATACAAGGAAGGCGAAATCATCTCGCGGACGCTAAGGCTGTCAGGTAAGCGGCCTCATTATTCGTACGTTCGCACTCGCGACGAGCTTGAGGCACTCCTAGCAGAGTTTGGACAATCGGATTATCGTTACCTTCACATATCCTGCCACGGCAATATCAACGAGTTCTACGTCACCACTGAAATGATCGCGGCGGAGGAATTTGCACACATGCTAGCTCCGCACGTGAAAGGCCGTCGCGTCTTTCTCTCAACCTGCTTGGCCACCAATAGCGTGTTCGCAAAGGAGCTACTTTTGAAGAGTGGATGTTTCTCTGTGCTTGGTCCTGCGGGGAAGATAAATTTCGACGATGCGGCGATCTTTTGGACCGCATTCTACCATTGTCGCTTCAAGCAGAATCCAAAGTCGATGAAGCGCAAAGACGTTGAAGATACTGCCGCACTCTGCGCGAATCTCGTGGGAGAGCAGTTCCGATTTTTCTACGTCGACGACGGGAAAGTCCGAACCAAGCTCTTGGGTAAAGCACCACCAAATGAGCGTCGTGATGATTAGGTGTGCCCTGACGTGTTGGGACCTGCACCGTTCGGTCAATCGAATATCGACTTCATGACTACGGTTGGCTGCGCGCCTGACGTGACCTCGTGCAGATCTGACGAGGGCCTTAGCTCGAAATGCGAACAAAAGCTGTAAAAAAGCTGTAAAAAAACCTGTTCGATTTCAGCTAAGCCTTGGAGCGGGNNTACCATTGAACTACGCCCGCGGCGCGCTTTTCTTAGCACGGCGTAGGGAGCTGGTAAAAGGCATCACTGGATCGGCGACCCGGAACCGGCGACGGGCTCAGTTCCCGCCCGCATTGGGTGTCGAAACGGCGCCCGCGCCCTGAAAGCGCTTGAGAGCCTGCTGCGCCTCAAACTGAAGCTGCTCCCATTCGCGCTCCGTATGACAGATTCGCCGACCGCCAATTCGGGAGCCCGTCGGCGGCGGAAAGTTCTTGCAGACGACAGTATCGGGGCCCGACGAGTTCTCGGCAGCGGTCGGGGGCTGCGAGCCAGCTTGGCCGGATGCGGCTGGGTCGTCTGCCGCCCAGATCGGCGCAGCCATCGCGACCGCAAGGAGCATTACAAGAACAGGTTTACTCATATCCGGCCTCAACAATATCGATGCCTAACAGTACTGTCCAAAGACAGTGATCGCAACGGAACGCCGCTTCAACAGACGGCGCGTGACTGTTTGGCGCAAGCCCAATGCGGCAGTTTGTCATGCGGGATGAAAGCCGGAAACGCAGACGCCTCACTGAGCAACCTGCTGTGTGGTTAATGATGGTGCCAAGCTGCAAGCGCGTTGCGGCATTCGCGAACGAAGTGCCTCACGCCACCCCGAAATAGCCGAGATGCCAGCGCATTTCGTCATCGCTCAGCGGGAAATCGAGGCCGCCGCGCGCCGGAAGCAGAGCGCTTCCCTTGAGCCGCATCACCGAGGTCTGCAACTTGAACGCCACGCGCATCGAGAGCCCTGCGCGCCAGGCGAGCGCCGTCGCCGCCTTGGCCGAGCCGGATTCGAGGATACGCCGCACCACGGCTTCGTCGATTTTGGCCAGCACACTCAAGGCGCGTGCCGCAGTTTCCTTGTGGCAGGCCTCGATGGCCTCCGTCACGAAGGCTTCGTCGAGCGTGCCGGCACGCCTTGCGGCTTCGACAGGGTCCGGACCATCGCTTTGCGCTTCCGCCTTGCGGCGCTGTTCGAGTTTTTCTTTGAGCTCGCTGCGGGTGGCATCGTCCAGCCCGTCTCGCCCGGCCAGCGCGTCGATCAGCGCGGCGGCGACGAAGGAAGCGAGCCTGCGGATGGCGCCGCGCGGCAACTCGGCGCGCAACACCAGCGGCCCATGCCATTCGGCCACTTCGGCGGCGCGCGCGATGATGCAGTCGAGCGTCTTGACACGGATCGAAGCGTCGGTGTTGGCGAGCAGCGCCGCCACGGCCTCGACGTCGAAGCTGGCGGCCACCGCGTCGGAGACGCCGGCCGAGATGCCTTTGCGCCGCGCCACGGCCGAGAGCACCGAAGACGCCCGCGCCGCGGCGACGATCCCGATCAAATCCTGGTCGTCGAGCAGCGGCGAGAATTGTAGGATCGGGGTGTGGACCGCCGTCTCGCCGTCGCTCGCCAAGAGCTTGACGACGTGCCTGGGCACGCAGTCGTGGTGCTTGATTTCTTCCGCCAGCATGGCGCGGACCCGCGGTTCCTCGTCTCGTGCAAGCCGTTCCAGGGTTTCGACGATCAGATCGCGCAGGCGCGTCTGCTCGGCTTCGAGCAGCGAGGGGAACAGCCGTCCGACCTTCTGCGCCAACTCGAGGCGCACGCCGTCTTCGGTGTCGTCGGCCAACAAGCGGTTCGATTGCGCCGAGGCGGCGGGATTGGCCGCGACCGCGCGGCGCGTCGCCGCAGCCCCGTTCTGCGCGAGATAATGCAGCACGTCCGGGCCGGCATCCGTCCGGGCCGCCAGCTCGTGCTGCGCGGCGCGCGCATGCTGCTCAAGGAGCCGCAGCGCTTCCGCCGGGCTGAGCGTTTGGCTGGAGATTGCGTTCGCTTCGGACAATGTCCTCACCCCCGGCACATTCTGCCGCCACGGGCCTTAAGGCCGGTTGAAGGAATGTGTTTGATGAAGTCTTACCGGCCGCTTTGATAAAGAGTGCAGGGGGCGTAAACACCAGGGGACGAGTACCCCGGGCGGATGCCGAAGGACGAGGAAAGATATGTACAAGAAGATTTTCTACGCGACCGATCCTGCCAGCATCGCGGGTGCGGATACCGACACCTTGCGCGACCGCTATCTGGTGTCGGGCATGTTCGTGCCCGGGGAGATTGCGCTGTTCTTCTCGCACGGCGAACGTCTGGTTGTGGGCGGGGCGGCACCGCTGGGCAAAGCGCTCAAGCTGCCCGCCAAGACCGAGCCCGAATCCGCCAAGGGCAAGCCGTTTCTTGAGGCGCGCGAACTCGGCGTCGTGAATGTGGGCGCCGGAAGCGGCGCGGTCACGGTGGACGGCAAGAAATACGACATGCAGCCGCGCGACGGCCTCTATGTGCCGCAAGGTTCCGCTGAGGTGGTGTTCGAATCCGCCGATGCCGCAAAGCCCGCCAAATACTACCTCGCCTCGACGCCGGCCCATGCGCGCACCGAAACGGTGAAGATCTCGATCGACAAGGCGGTGCCGCTCGAACGCGGCGCGCTCGAGACCGCCAACGAGCGGACCATCTATCAGTACATCATCCCGGCGACCTGCAAGACCTGCCAGCTGCTGCTCGGCGTGACCTTCCTCAAGACCGGCAGCGTCTGGAACACCATGCCGGCGCACCGCCACGAGCGTCGCGCGGAGGTGTATTTCTATTTCAATCTCAAGCCGGAAGACCGCGTCTTCCATTTCATGGGCGAGCCCGGCGAGATGCGCCACATCCTGGTCGCCAACGAGGAGGCGGTGATCTCGCCGCCCTGGTCGGTCCATATCGGCGCGGGCACCGCCAACTACGCCTTCATCTGGGCGATGGGAGGCGAGAATCTCGACTACACCGACATGGACCCCGTCGCGATGAGCGAGCTGCGGTAGGACCCGGGTAAGCACTGCCGCGCCCGCGACCCGCTTGACTCGGACGGGAATCTGGTATTGACACCGGTGTCAAAACTGTACTTTGGCGGGGCCAGGGTGCTACCTCCCCGCGCGGAAAGTCTCGGAGCAGGAGGAACCAAGGGAAATGGCAAAAGACCGGATGACCGTTCTCGCGGCGATGATGGAGCAGGGGGTGATCCCCGTCTTCTATCATCCCGACGTCGAAGTCTGCACGAACGTGATCCAGGCTTGCGCCAACGGCGGCGCCAAGTGCATCGAGTTCACCAACCGCGGCGACTTCGCTTCGCATGTGTTCCTGGACGTGACGCGTCACTTCGCCAAGGCGGACAAGAGCGTCATCATGGGCGTGGGCTCGGTGGTGGACGCCCCGACCGCGGGCATCTACATCGCCAACGGCGCCAACTTCGTGGTCGGCCCGGTGCTGAACCCGGACGTCGCCAAGGTCTGCAACCGCCGCAAAATCCCTTACAGCCCCGGCTGCGGCTCGGCCTCCGAGATCGGTTTTGCCGAGGAACTGGGTGTCGAGATCGTGAAGATTTTTCCAGGCACCCAGGTGGGCGGACCGGAATTCGTCAAAGCGGTGCTCGGCCCCATGCCGTGGACGAAGATCATGCCGACGGGCGGCGTCGATCCGACCGAGGAATCGCTGACCAAGTGGTTCGGCGCCGGCATCGTGGCGGCGGGCATCGGCTCCAAGCTCATCACCTCCGAGAGCCTGAAGGCCAAGGACTATGCCGGCATCGAAACCAAGGTGCGCGAGACCATCGCGCTGATCAAGAAAATCCGTGGGAAGTAAGACATGGCTGACGAAATCCTGAAAATCCGTCCCGCTTCGGACTGCAAGTGGGATTGCGTCTCGCTGGGCGAGGTGATGCTGCGCTTCGATCCGGGCTTTGGCCGCGTGCGCAATTCGCGCCAGTTCCAGGTATGGGAAGGCGGCGGCGAGTACAACGTGGCGCGCGCCATGCGCAAATGCTGGGGCAAGCGCTCCAGCGTCGTCACCGCCCTGCCCAAGAACGACCTCGGCTGGTTGGTGGAGGATTTCATTTGCCAGGGCGGGGTGGACACCTCGCACATCATCTGGCGCGAGTTCGACGGCATCGGCCGCAACACCCGCGTCGG
>PMKE01000094.1:0-445 GCA_003158585.1 Alphaproteobacteria bacterium | reverse complement strand
ACCGGCGGCATCTTCGCCGCGCTCGCCCCCAACACCTCGCAGACCGTGATCGAGGCGGTGCAGGCCGCCAAGAAGCACGGCACCATCGTCGCCTACGACCTCAACTACCGCGCCTCGCTGTGGAAGAGCCAGGGTGGCAAGGAAGGCGCGCAGAAGATCAACCGCGAAATCGCCAAGTACGTCGACGTGATGATCGGCAACGAAGAGGACTTCACCGCCTGCCTCGGCTTCGAGGTGGAAGGCCTCGACGAGCACATCTCCAAGATCGACCCGGCCAACTTCAAGAAGATGATCGCCAAGGCGGTCGGCGAGTTCCCCAACTTCAAGGTGGCGGCGACCACTCTGCGCAACGCCAAGACCGCCACCTTCAACGACTGGGGCGCGGTGATCTGGGCGGGCGGCAATTTCTACGAAGCACCGATGCGCGAGAACCTCGAAATCTACG
>PMKE01000028.1 GCA_003158585.1 Alphaproteobacteria bacterium | reverse complement strand
GGCGCATCGCCAATTTCATCAACGCCGAACTGTGGGGCAAGGTCACGCATTCGCCCCTCGGCATGGTGTTCTGCAACCCCACCGTGATGCAGACCTATGGCGGCTTCTGCCCGGCGGGAACCCTGCCGCGCTACCCGAGCCAGCTTCTCGAAGCACTCCTGGAAGGCGTCCTGTTGTTTACGGTGCTGCAGATCGGCATCCGCAAGTTCCGCCTGCACGAGCGGCCGGGATTGATCATCGGCATCTTCTTCCTCGGCTACGGCTGCGCGCGCTTCTTCGCGGAGTTCTTCCGCGATTCCGAATCGATGATCGTAGGCTGGTTCAGCATGGGCATGCTGCTGTCGATCCCGATGTGGATCGCCGCCGCCTTCTTCTTCTGGGCGGCTTACAAGAAGCCGGAATGGACAGGGAAATGAACACGCTCTCCGGCCGCATCGCGGAACTGATCGCAGCGGAAGGCCCGTTGTCGGTGGCGCAGTTCATGGGCATCTGCCTGCACGATCCGCAGGCCGGCACCTATGCGGTGCGCCAGACCATCGGCCGCGATTTCATCACCTCCCCCGAGATCAGCCAGACCTTCGGCGAGCTGTGCGGCCTGTGGGCGGCACAGGTGTGGTACGACCAGGGCAGGCCGGAACGCCCGCGCCTGGTCGAACTCGGCCCCGGCCGCGGTACGCTGATGGCCGACGCCCTGCGCGCCATCGCCGCCGCCGCGCCCGAATTCCTGAAAGACGCCGAGGTGGTGCTGGTCGAGACCAGCCCCATGCTCCGGGACGCCCAACGGGAGAAGCTGAAGAGCTATACCGCCGGCATCTCCTGGCAGGAGCGCTTCGACGAGCGTCTCGCCGACCGGCCGCTGCTGCTTATCGCCAACGAGTTCTTCGACTGTATGCCCGTGCGCCAATATGTCAGGACCGCGCGCGGCTGGTGCGAGCGGATGGTGGTGGTCGAGGACGACAAGCTCGCCTTCGCGCTGGCGCCGGTACCGGTCGATCCCTCCTTCATTCCCTCCGACCGTCACGAAGCGCCCGAAGGCGGCGTCTACGAGACCGCACCCTCGGGGCTGGCGCTGGCCGAGGAGATCGCCCGTACCGTCGAACTGCGCGGCGGCGGCGCCTTGATCGTCGATTACGGCTACGACGCTCCCGGCTTCGGCGAGACGCTGCAGGCGGTGGCCGAAGGGCAATTCTCGGACGTGCTGGACGAACCCGGCGACAGCGATCTTTCCGCGCATGTCGATTTCATGGCCCTGGCCGCGGCGGCGCGGGCGGGCGGCTCCTCGGTCTACGGGCCCGTGACGCAGTGCAACTTCCTCGCCGAACTGGCAATCGGGCCGCGCGCCGAAAAGCTTATGCTCGCCAACCCGGCCAAGGCGCACGAAATCGCCGCCGCCGTGGACCGGCTGGTCAATCCCGAGAAAATGGGCGCCCTGTTCAAGGTACTGGGGCTGGTGCCGAAAAATACCCCACAGCCGCCGGGGTTTTCCTGACCCCTTCCGGCGAGCGGAATTTTGTGGGACGAAATCGCCATGCTCATTCTGCGCGCTAAGAATCTTGCTTTACCCCGCGTCGCCCACGGTTTCTTCGGGCGGCAAGACGGCATTTCGGAAGGCATTTACGGCTCGCTTAATTGCGGGCCGGGATCGGGCGACGAGCGTGCCAAAGTGGTGGAAAACCGCCGTCGCGCCACGGAGGCGCTGGGCGGGGCGAAGCTGGTCACGCTCTATCAAATCCATAGCGCCAAGGTTGTGAGCGTTACCGCGCCGTGGGAAATCGGCGAAAGCCCCGAAGCCGATGCGACTGTCACAAATGTTCCCGGCATCGCGCTGGGCATCCTCACCGCCGATTGCGCGCCGGTGCTCTTGGCCGACACCGAGGCGGGCGTCATCGGCGCGGCGCATGCCGGCTGGAAAGGCGCGCTCGATGGCGTCACCGACTCGGCCGTGGCGGCGATGGAGAAACTGGGCGCGGTGCGCGGACGCATCGCCGCGGCCATCGGTCCCTGCATCGCGCAGGCGAGCTACGAAGTGGACCGCGAATTCCGCGCCGCCTTCCTAGGCGCCGCACCCGCCAACGCCGCGTTCTTCGTGCCTAGCAATCAGGCAGATTTTTTCCGATTCGATCTCGAATCCTATGTCGCGATGCGGCTTCGCGGCGCAGGCATCGCGCGAATTGAGCGGCTTTCGGCCGACACTTATGCGCGCGAGGCCGATTTCTACAGCTTCCGCCGCGCCACGCACCGCGGCGAGAAGGATTATGGGCGGGAACTTTCGGCGATCGTGTTGACGCATTAAATCCTGTCATCCCGGCCAAGCGATGGCCGATAGGCCGTGAGCGGCAGCGAACGGCGCGTATCGGCGCATCGCGCAGAGCCGGGACCCACCGAGTCAGTTTCTCTGTGGGTCCCGGGTCTCCCCCGGATCAAATCCGGGGTCGCCCGGGATGACAATGGGGTTGCCCCTTGCTAAAAGCCGGTCACCAAAGCGTCATAGAAGGTGGGGTGAGCGGCCATGAGCGAGACGACGACGACTCGGGGCATGAAGCTGCTCGCCGGCAACTCCAACCGGGCGCTCTCGGACGCCATCGCGCAATACCTCAAGGTGCCGGTCACCAAGGCGGCCGTGCGGCGCTTCGCCGACATGGAAATCTTCGTCGAAATCCAGGAGAACGTGCGCGGCGAGGACATGTTCGTCATCCAATCGACGAGCTTTCCCGCCAACGACAATCTCATGGAGCTCTTGATCATCATCGATGCACTGAGGCGCGCCTCGGCGCGGCGCATCACCGCGGTGCTGCCCTATTTCGGCTATGCGCGCCAGGACCGCAAAGTCGGCCCCAGGACGCCCATCAGTGCCAAGCTGGTCGCCAATCTCATCACCCAGGCGGGCGCCAACCGCGTCTTGACGGTCGATCTCCACGCCGGTCAGATCCAGGGCTTCTTCGACATCCCGACCGACAACCTTTTCGCCATGCCGGTGATGGTGAAGGACATCAAGGACGCGCTGGGCGCGGGCGACCATCTGATGGTGGTCTCTCCCGACGTGGGCGGCGTGGTACGCGCCCGGGCGCTGGCCAAGCGCATCGGTGCCGACCTCGCCATCGTCGACAAGCGGCGCGAGCGGGCGGGCGAATCGGAGGTGATGAACATCATCGGCGACCCCGAAGGGCGTTCCTGCATCCTGATCGACGATATCGTGGATTCCGGCGGCACCATCTGCAACGCGGCAGAAGCCCTGATGAACGTCGGCGCCAAGGACGTTTGCGCCTATACCACCCACGGCGTGTTGTCGGGCGGGGCGGTGGCGCGCATCCAGGCCTCGGTGCTGAAGTCGATGGTGGTGACCGATTCCATCGCGGCGACGCCGGACGTGGTGAAGTGCCTGAAAATCCGCCGCATCTCCATCGCGCCCCTGATCGGCGAGGCCATGCGCCGGATCAACCACGAAGAAAGCGTGTCGAGCTTGTTCGACTGATGTAGTGGTGGGAGCCGTCCCATGTCACGCGTCATAAAAAAGCTCAGGAGTTATCAGGCCGACTTCCCGAAGCGCCAGGCAGCGCGCCAGCGACTGCCTTGGTGGGCGGTGCTGTTCCAATTGACCATCGCGATTTCCGGTCTCGGCGGTCTTGCGATGGGGTGGTTATTCGGCTTCGAAGCTCTCTATCATATCGTCCATCCGTCTATCCCTTTGTTTGAGCCGCGCTTTCCGTCTGGTGGCCTAATGGCATTCCCTGGAATTGTGGCCGCGATCTTCATCAGCGTGATTTTGACAAATGTCGTCATCCGGCTTGTGCCGCCTGTACGCCGCGCCAACGAAGAGGCCTTTCGAGGTGTGCGCAGCGGCAGTTTTCGAGAGTCGACCGGCAGTTTGGCAAAAGGCGCGGCGATCGTTGTGCCGCTTTGCATCGTCATCGCACTTATCGGCGTATGGGAGCCTTGGGCGCTTTGACCCGCACCCCTGATCGGCGGGCGCTCGCATCAACCACGAGGAAAGCGTCTCCAGCCTGTTCGACTGAGTGCCCCCTCGTCCTCGGCGAAGGCAAAACGGCGAAAAACCGTATATCGTCTCGGGCGAGTCGCTGAGCGTGCCGCGCCATGAGCAACCCCGATTTCGACGCTCCCCGCGGGCAGATCCCGCACAGGCCGTCGGCCGACACCATTTTCTTCCGTCGGGTGCTGCTGACCGCCCTGGTCGTCGTCATCATGCTGGCGCTGTGGCAGGTGTCGCTGGTCCTCATCCTCACCTTCGGCGGCATCGTGGTAGCGGTGGCGTTGCGCAACATCGCTGCGCCGCTGGGGCGCTGGCTGCGGGTGCCGGACCGCCTGGCGCTGCTTATCACCGTGCTCGATATCGCGGCCATCTCATTCGGCTTCTTCTATTTCTTCGGGGCGATGGCCGGCCAGCAGTTCTCCGCCCTCGCCGACAAGCTGCCCGGTACCATCGAGTCGGCCAAGGAATGGCTGGGCGGCTCGATGATCGGCCAGCAGTTTCTGGGCGGGCTGCTCAGCAACTCCGGCACCGCGACGCGCCTGCTGGAAGCCCTGCCGCTGGCGGGGGGCATCCTGGGCGGGATCGGCGAGGCGATCCTCATGATCGTGGTCGGCATCTATCTCGCCGCAGACCCGCCTATCTATCTCAACGGCGTGCTGCGCCTGGTGCCGCCGCGCCGGCGCATGCGCGTGCGCGAGATTCTCGATGCCGTGGGCGATTCCCTTCAGAAATGGCTGCTCGGCATGACCTTCGACATGCTGCTCTTGGGGGCGATGACCTTCGTCGGCATGTCGATCATCGGCGTGCCGCTGCCCTTCGCGCTGGCGGTGCTGTCGGGCGTGGCGGTGTTCGTGCCCTATATCGGCCCGTTGATCGCCACCATACCGGGACTGCTGCTCGCCCTCAGCGTCAGCCCGACGCTCGCGGTCTACGCCGCCATCGTCTACCTCGTGGTCCTCACCATCGAAGGCAATATCAGCCAGCCGCTGTTCCAGCGCTGGGCGGTATCGCTGCCGCCGATCCTGAACCTCCTCGCCATCCTGGCGTTCGCGCCCTTGTTCGGCATCTGGGGCGCCGTCCTGGCAACCCCCCTAGCCGTGGTGCTGCTGGTGATCGTCCAGATGGTTTACATCGAGGACGTGCTCGACGACCGCAAGCGCTGAGACCTCGCTGCGGTTGCCTTAGCGCCTCCCATCCGCTACAAGCCTGCCCTTTGCGGCAGTGGGGCTCTTGGGCCCGCACGAAACGATATAATTTCAAGGACTTACCGCCATGCGTGAAATCCAGGAACTCACCGTCGAGCCGCGTTCGGGCATCGGCAAGGGCCCGGCCTATCAGGCGCGCCTCAAAGGTCAGATCCCGGCCATCGTCTATGGCGGCGAAGACGCCCCCACGCCGGTCTCGGTCGATGCGCAGACGCTGGTGCGCCACATGGAGCGCGGTTCGTTCCTGACGACGCTGTTCCGGCTCGACATCGCCGGAAAGAAGACCCGCGTGATCCCGCGCGACGTGCAGCTCGATCCCGTCACCGACCGGCCGGTACATGTCGATTTCATGCGCCTGGCCGAAGGCGCCACCGTGCGGCTGCCCATTCCCGTGCGGTTCAGGGGCCAGGAAAGTTCCCCGGGCCTCAAGCGCGGCGGCGTGCTCAACGTCGTGCGCCACACGGTCGAGCTGATCTGCCCGGCCGACAATATTCCCGAATACATCGAAGGCGACGTATCCGAGCTCGAAATCCGCGACTCGCTGCACATCTCGGCCTTCAAACTGCCCGAAGGCGTGAAGCCGACGAGCGCCGAGCGCAACTTCACGGTCGCCTCCATCGTGGCGCCGACCCACGTCATCGAAGAGGCCCGCGCCGCTGCTGCCGCCGCTGCCGCCGCCGCGCTGGCGCCGGTGGTGGAAGAAGAGGCCGTGCCCGTCGAAGGAGCCGTGCCCGGTGCCGCGCCTGCCGCCGGTGCCGCCGCGCCCGGAGCCGCACCCGCTGCCGGTGCCGCGCCTGCTGCTGCCGGAGCCGCCGGTGCCAAGCCAGCCGCCGGTGCCAAGCCTGCTGCCGGCGCCAAGCCGGCCGCCGGTGGCAAGCCGGAGAAAAAGTAGCCCGGTACCTCGCCGCGCGCGTAAGCTTGCCGTATGTCGGATTCGCCGCTCCTCATTGCCGGACTGGGCAACCCCGGCGCGCAGTATGCGCGCAACCGGCACAATGCCGGCTTCATGGCCGTGGACACCATCCACGAGAGCTACGATTTCGGGCCGTGGCGCGCCAAGTACCAGGGCTTCGTCTCGGAAGGAAAACTCAGACGGCGCAAGACCTATCTGCTCAAACCCATGACCTACATGAACGACAGCGGCCTGTCGGTCGGGGCGGCGGTGCGCTTCCTCAAGCTGGCCCCCTCCTCCGTGGTGGTGATGCATGACGAGATCGATCTCGCCGCCGGCAAGCTGAAGGCCAAGACCGGCGGCGGCGATGCCGGGCACAACGGCCTGCGTTCCATCACCGAGCACCTCGGCCCCGATTACCATCGCGTGCGCATCGGCGTCGGCCATCCCGGCACCAGCGATCGCGTACACGGCCACGTCTTGCAGAATTTCGCCAAAGCCGACGAAGATTGGTTGGTCCCGTTGCTGTCCGCCATCGCCGAGGCCGCGCCCCTGCTTGCCGAAAACGACACGATCGGCTTTATGAACAAAGCGGCGCTGATCCTTCATCCGCCGGAGAAGAAGGCGAAGCCGGAAAAGGACGAAGACTGATGGGTTTCAAATGCGGCATCGTCGGCCTGCCGAACGTCGGCAAATCGGCGATCTTCAACGCCATGACCCAGACGGTGGCGGCGGCGGAAGCCAACTACATGTTCTCGACCGTCGAAGCCAATGTCGGCGAGGTGGCGGTGCCCGATGCGCGGCTCGACAAGCTGGCCGCGATCGCCAAATCGGCGCAGATCGTGCCCACCCGCATCACCTTCGTGGACATCGCGGGGCTGGTGCGCGGTTCTTCCAAAGGCGAAGGACTGGGCAACCGCTTCCTCCACTCGATCCGCGAAACGGACGCCATCGTGCACGTGCTGCGCTGCTTCGAGGACGAAGACATCCAGCACGTCGACAACCGCATCGACCCGGTCGCCGACATCGAGACGGTGGACCTCGAGCTGATCATCGCCGATCTCGAAAGCCTGGAACGGCGCATCGTGCCGCTCGAGAAGCGGGCCCATTCCGGCGAGAAGGAAGCCAAGGAACAACTGGCGCTGATGATGAAGGCGGTCGATCTGCTGCGCGATTTCAAGCCGGCGCGCCAGGCGGACCTGGCGCCGAACGAGCGCGAGGCTTACCGCCAGCTGTTCCTCCTGACCTCGAAGCCGGTGCTCTATGTCTGCAACGTCGACGAGGCCTCGGCGGCGACGGGAAATCATTTCTCCAAAGCCGTCGAGGAGAAGGCGGCGGCGGAAGGCGCGGCCTGCGTCGTCGTCTCGGCGAAGCTCGAAGAGGAACTGGCGCAGCTGCCGCCCGCCGAACGCGACGAGTTCCTGGTCGGCCTGGGCTTGAAGGAGCCGGGCCTCAACCGCCTGATCCGCGCCGGATACGAACTGTTGGGTCTCATCACCTTCTTCACCGCCGGACCGAAAGAGGCCCGCGCCTGGACGGTGGCGAAAGGCGCCCGCGCCCCGCAGGCGGCGCGCGTCATCCATAGCGATTTCGAACACGGCTTCATCCGCGCCGAGACCATCGCCTATGACGATTACGTGGCTGGCAACGGCGAGGCGGGCGCGAAGAACGCGGGCAAGTTCCGTCTGGAAGGCAAGGAATACGTGGTGCAGGACGGCGACGTGATGCACTTCAGGTTCAACGTTTGACGCGCACACCATATGTCATCCCCGGCGAGCATTCGTGCTATCAGCACGAATGCGAGGGAAGGGGACCCAGGTCGTCGAGGCAACGCGATTTCGACACAGATTGCACAGCGCACAGCATCAATAACCGAGCCGCTGGGACCACCTGGGTCCCCTTGTATGAGGCG
>PMKE01000053.1 GCA_003158585.1 Alphaproteobacteria bacterium | reverse complement strand
GAAGCCGGGATTGGCGGCGGGCGAACCGGGCGCGGCGATCTCGACCGTCGCAAGACTGCCGTCCGGCAGGCGGCCGGTCATCTTCAACAACTCGTCGGCGGAGCGTTCCTCGATGGGAATCTCGGCGCCCGAGGCCAGAGTCCAGTCGATGCTGGAGGACGGCAGCGCCACATAGAACGGAATAGCGCAGTCCTTCGCCGCCAGCGCCTTGAGGTAAGTGCCGATCTTGTTGGCGGCGTCGCCGTTTCGCGTTACGCGGTCGGTGCCGACGATGCAGAGATCGACGCGGCCCCACTGCATCAGATGGCCGCCCGCATTGTCGGCGATGATGGTGTGCGGCACGCCGTGCGCGCCCAACTCGTAGGCCGTCAGCGAGGCACCCTGATTGCGCGGGCGCGTCTCGTCCACCCAGACATGCACGGGGATGCCTTCGTCGTGCGCCATGTAGATGGGCGCCAGCGCCGTGCCCCAATCGACCGTCGCCAGCCAGCCGGCATTGCAATGGGTGAGCACCTGGAGCGGACCCGACAACCCCGCCGCCGCTGCGCGCAGGATGGGAAGTCCGTGCACGCCGATGGAACGGCAGACTTCCACGTCATCGTCGCAGATCGCCGCCGCTTCTTCCCAGGCAACCTGAAAGCGGTCGGCGTGCGAACGGTTGTGGAGCGCATCGTGCATGCGCTTCAGTGCCCAGCGCAGATTGACGGCGGTAGGACGCGTCGATTGCAGGAGATCGATGGCGGCGATCAGCGCCCTGCTGGAAGGTTCCCGGCGCATGGCGAAGGCGACGCCGTAGGCGGCGGTGGCGCCGATCAGCGGCGCGCCGCGCACCACCATGTTGCGGATGGCGTCAGCGCAGTCATCGGGCGTGCGCAGAACGGCAGTGGCAAATTCGTGCGGCAGTTTGGTCTGGTCGATGACCTCCACCGCCTCGTCGGGGTGCGGCCAGATGGTGCGATAAGGACGGCCCGCGATCTTCATGTCGGAAGCGTCGCCTGCATCGAGGCGCGCCGCGCGAAGGCGTCGTACCACTCGCGCAGATTGGGCCGCGTGTCGCGCCAGGCCAGTTCCGGCAGGCGGAAGTCGATATAGCCGAGGGCGCAGGCCACCGCGATCTCGCCGATGGTCGCCGGATCGAGGAACCGGGCGCCTTCCAGCGCATCCAGCGAACGGGCGATCACGGCGAGATATTTGTGGATCGCAGCCTCGCTCTGCAATTCCGGCGGACGGCGGCCTTCATAAATGCGCGCCACCGCGGCGTCGGCGATTCCATCGCCGAGAGCTTGCAGCGTCAGGGCGCGCCAGCGGCCCGAGACCTCGCGCCAGATCGTCATGCCCGGGAACAGCTTGCCGCCGCCCAGATCGTTGAGATATTCGCAGATCACCGGGGAATCGATCAACGTCGAGCCGTCGTTCAGCGTCAGCGCCGGAATCTTGCCCAGCGGATTGACGCGGCGCAGTTCGTCGCTGGCGGCGGGATTGACGGATATCTCTTCCACCAGCCGTTCGAGATCGAGTTCGCGAATGACGATGCGCGCCTTCCGCGAGAACGGCGAAACGGGGTTCATATAGAGCTTCATGGGGAAACCCCCTTCGCCGCCTTCGGCGGCACTTCCCCCGCTTCGCGGGGGCAGAAATCACTCGCCTTCGAAGACCACCAGCGTCGTCACTTCCTTGCCGAGGGCGCGAATCTTGTCGGCGCCGCCGAGCTCGGGAAGGTCCACCAGGAAGCAGCAGCCAATCACCTTGGCGCCGGCGCGCTCCAACAGCTTGATCGCCGCAAAGGCCGTGCCGCCGGTGGCGATGAGATCGTCCACCACCACCACGTAGTCGCCTTGCTTCACCGCATCGACGTGGATTTCCACGCTGTCGGTGCCGTATTCGAGGGCGTATTCCTCGGCCAGCACTTTGAAGGGCAGCTTGCCCTTCTTGCGCACCGGCACGAAGCCGGTGGAAAGCTGATGGGCCACCGCCCCGCCCAGGATGAAGCCGCGCGCCTCGATGCCCGCCACCTTGTCGAGGCGCACGCCGGCATAGGGCTGCACCAGCGCGTCCACCGCCGACCGGAAGGCGCGCGGATTGCCGAACAGGGTGGTGACATCGCGGAACTGGATCCCCTTCTTCGGGTGGTCCGGAATGGTGCGGATATACGGTTTGAAATCCATCCCCTTGCCTGGCTCCTCAACTGGCTTCATCGTGCCGCCGCCGAAAGGACCCGGCGATGAGCGACGCCACTCTATTGCATATTCTGATCGCCGTTCACACCCTGATCGGGGCGATCTCCACGGCCTCGCTGGTCTATCTCTTTGTCGCGGCTTGGAAGAGTAAGAACCCCACCAAGGACCCCCTGCTGGTTTTTGCGTTGGTATGGCCCTTCGCGAATCTAGTGCTCATGGCGCTCAACGGCATGGTCTGCCCGATGCAGGACTGGGCCAAGATGCTGACCGGTCAACATGCGGGCTGGGTCCGCGACATCTACTGGATACCGGAAAGCTGGTTGCGCATCGTGCCCTGGACTTACGGACCGAGCTACGCACTCGGCGCGGCGCTGGTGTTCTGGCGGCTGTGGCGGATGAGACGCGTCAGTCCTTCAGAACCCGCCCCGCCACGGCGTCGAGCTTAGACTCGAGTTTGGGATCGCGCTTGTCGGGCGCCGTCATCAGCGCCGCGTCGAGCACGTGCTCGATGCCGAGCGGCGACGGCGAGCGCTCCGGCCCGAGGCGAGTCGCCACGGCGCAGACGAGCTTCCGCGCATTGGCGGCGTTGGCCTCGATCACTTTCAACACCGCATCGACCGTGACGTGCTCGTGTTCGGGATGCCAGCAATCGTAATCGGTGACCATCGCCACCAGCGCATAAGGCAGCTCGGCCTCGCGCGCCAGCTTGGCCTCCGGCATCGCCGTCATGCCGATCACCGAGCAGCCCCAGGAACGGTAAAGATGGGATTCGGCCAGCGTCGAGAACTGCGGGCCCTCCATGCAGAGATAGGTGCCGCCCTTGGCGTGACGGATGTTCTCCGCGGCCGCCGCTTCCTCCAGCGCCAGCGTCAGGCGCGGGCAGACCGGATGGGCCATCGGCACATGCGCCACGAAGCCCCGCCCGAAGAAACTCTTTTCGCGCGCGAAGGTGCGGTCGATGAACTGGTCGACGATCACGAAGGTGCCGGGCGGCAATTCCTCCTTGAGCGAACCGCAGGCCGAGATCGAGATCACGTCGGTGACCCCGGCGCGCTTCAGGGCGTCGATGTTGGCGCGGTAGTTGATCGAGGACGGTGTCTGCACATGGCCGCGGCCGTGGCGCGGCAGGAACACCATGTCGACGCCCGCAAAGCGCCCGAACAGAAGCGAATCGGACGGGGCACCCCACGGGCTTTTTACTTCCTTCCACACGGCGCCTTCGAGGCCCGCGATGTCGTAGACCCCGCTGCCGCCGAGAATGCCCAGAACCGTCTTGGCCATTGCTCACCTCTTGGGAACAGGGGGTTTTAGCAACGGGTGCCGCAACAAGCGAGATGCATTTCGCCGGGTGCCCCGCCGCACGGCTCCGTGGTAGCCTGCCGCCATGCGAACCATGACCCGATTCATCCTCGCCCTGTCTGCCGCCCTGGCAGCGGCGGCGCACGCCCAAACTATCGCCCCCACCCCGCCGATGGGCTGGAACAGCTGGGACGGCTTCGGACTCACCATCGACGAAGCAGACTTCAAGGCCAACGTCGAGGTGCTGGCCGCGTTGAAGCCCTACGGCTGGACCTATGCCGTGATCGACGAAGGCTGGTACATGGACAACCCCTTCGGGGCCAAGCTGGCGGACCGCAAGTACCGCCTCGACGCGAACGGGCTGCTGATCCCGTCGCTCGGCCGATTTCCCTCCGCCGCGAACGGCGCAGGACTGAAGCCGCTGGGCGACTGGGTGCATGCCCAGGGCCTTAAGTTCGGCGTCCATGTCGTGCGCGGCATTCCGAAGCAGGCGGTCGAAGCCAATCTGCCGATCGCCGGTTCGAACTTCCACGCCGCCGACGCCGCGGACATCTCCGACACCTGTCCCTGGGACGACGGCAATTACGGCCTCCGCGATAACGCGGCGGGTCAGGCTTATTACGACTCGATGGTGAAGCTCTTCGCCGACTGGGGCGTCGACTACATCAAGATCGACTGCATCGCCGACCATCCCTACAAGCCGACGGAAATCCGCCAAGTGTCGGACGCCATCAAGCACAGCGGGCGCGATATGGTGCTCAGCCTGTCGCCGGGACCGACGCAGATCGGCCACGCCGCGGAAGTGGGCGCCCTCGCCCAGCTATGGCGCATCGGCGACGACACCTGGGACGGATGGACGTTCCCGCATCCCGATCCCAAAAGCGAATGGCCTCAAGGCCTGCGCCAAGGCTTCGACAAACTGGCGCTATGGTACCCCTATGCCAAACCCGGCAACTGGCCCGACGCGGACATGCTGCCGTTCGGCACGCTTGCGCCGCATCCCGGCTGGGGCGACCCGCGTCAATCCCGCCTGACGCCGGACGAAGCGCGTAGCATGTTCACCCTGTGGGCGGTGGCGCGTTCGCCGCTGATTCTGGGCGGCGATCTCACCAAGCTCGACGATTTCACACGCTCGCTGATCACCAACAAGGCTGTGATTGCCGTGAACCAGACGGCGTGGGAGAGCGCGCCAATTACCGATCTGCCGAAAGGCTTCGAAAACGCGCGGGTGTGGACGGCCTTTGCAGGACCGCGCGACAAGCCCGCGCGTTACCTCGCGGTCTTCAATCTCGACGACAAGCCGCTCGTTCTGAAGGCGTCATGGCGGAAACTCGGCGTGAAGGGCCGCTCGGCGCGCGAGCTTTGGACCGGCGCACGGGCAAGACAGCTAAACGTCACGCTGCCCCCGCACGGCAGCGCGATTTACCGGGTGGAGTAGCGGGACTCACGCGGAGGCGCAGAGCGGTCCGCGTCCGTTGGTGCGCCGTGCATCATCAAACACGCTCGGAGGTTCTCCTCCGCGTTCTCCGCGGCTCCGCGTGCATTCGTATTTCGTCGGGACTGACGGGTCAGTGTTTGTCTTTCCAGATCTTGCGGTAGGTGAGGAACAACAGACCCGAGAGCAGCACCAGGAAGGCCATCACCTGAAAACCGAGGCGGTGGCGCTGTTCGAGATTGGGCTCCGAGGCCCAGGCCAGGAAGGTCGTCACCGCCTTGGCTTCGTTGCCGACCGTGGCCGGCGTGCCGTCCGCGAAGGAGACCGAGCCCTTGTTCAAGGGCGGGGGCATCGAGATGTTCCGGCCGTTGAAATAGGGGTTGTAGTACTTGTTCGCCAGCACCGCGAAACCCTTGGGCGGCTTGTGGCCGAAACCCGTCAGGATCGAATAGACGTAGTCCGCTCCGCCGACGCGTGCCTTGACGATCAGCGAGAGGTCCGGCGGCAGCGCCCCGCTGTTGTTGGCGCGCGCCGCCTGTTCGTTGGCGAAAGGCGGCGGGAAATGGTCGGCCAAAACGCCCGGCCGCTTCAGGCGATTGCCGTGCTCGTCGAAAATCTCACCCCTGTCGTCGGGATCGGCCGGAAGCTTGTAGCCCGCGGCGATGGCTTTGGCCTGCGCTAGGGTGAAGCCGGGGCCGCCCGGCGCGGCCAGATCGTGGAAGGCGACAAGGTTGAGACTGTGACAGGCCGAGCAGACCTCCTTGTAGACCTGGAAGCCGCGCTGCAGCGTGCCGCGATCATAAGTGCCGAGCGGACCCGAGAAGGGCCAGCTTATCTGTCTCGGCGGCAGCGGCTGGCTCGTATCCTCGGCCGCGGCGGAGCCGGTGAGGATGCAGATGGCGGCGGCGAGCGCGATCCTCATTTCGATTCTCCCGCCTTGCCGAGAACCGACTGGGCGATGCTCTCGGGCACGGGTTTCGGCCGCTCCAGCTTGCCGACCAATGGCATCAGCACCCAGAAGAAAGCGAAGTAATACGCCGTACCGAGTCGCGCCAGCCAGACCAGCGGCAAATCCATCCCGCCCAGATGCCAGGCGGCGTCGGCGCTCTGCGCCCCGGCATAGCCGAGCAGCACGCAATCGACTGCGAAGATCCAGAACAGCTTCTTCATCACCGGCCGGAAGCGGCAGGAGCGCGTCTTCGATCTGTCGAGCCAGGGGATGAAGAGCAGCGTCAATATTGCTCCCAACAACACCAGCACGCCGAGCAGCTTCTGCGGCACGCTGCGCAGCATCGCGTAATACGGCAACAGGTACCATTCCGGCACGATGTCGGGCGGGGTCACCAGCGGATTGGCCTGGGTGTAGTTGTCGGGATTGCCGAAGAAGTTCGGCGCATAGAAGACGAAGAAGGCGAAGAACAACACAAACAGCGCCAGATAGAAGGCGTCCTTCATCGTGTAATAGGGATGGAAGGGCACCATGTCCTGCGGGCCCTTGGGATCGATGCCGAGCGGATTGTTGTTGCCCGGCACGTGCAGCGCCCAGATGTGCAGCATCACCACGCCCGCGATGGCGAAGGGCAACAGGTAGTGCAGCGAGAAAAAGCGGTTGAGGGTGGCGTCGCCCACCGCGAAATCGCCCCACAGCCAGGTGGTGATGGCGCTGCCGAGATGCGGGATGATCTGATCGAGCGCACTGAACAGGCTGGTGATCACCGTGGCGCCCCAGAACGACATCTGGCCCCAGGGCAGCACGTAACCGAAGAAGGCCGTGGCCATCATCAGGAGATAAATGAAGACGCCGAGGATCCAGAGCACTTCGCGCGGCGCCTTGTAGGAGCCGTAATAGAGGCCGCGGAACATATGGATGTAGACGGCGAGGAAGAACATCGAGGCGCCGTTGGCGTGGGTGTAGCGGATCAACCAGCCGTAGTTCACCTCGCGCATGATGCGCCCTTCGACGGAGCCGAAGGCGAGGTCCGCGTTGGGGACGTAATGCATCGCCAGCACGATGCCGGTGACGATCTGCACGCCCAGCATGAAGGCGAGGATGGCGCCGAACACGTACCAGAAGTTCAGATTGCGCGGCGTCGGGTAGGTGGTGACGGTGTCGTTGACCAGCCTGAGGATCGGCAGGCGCTGGTCGAGCCAGCGCGTCAAAGCCGTGCCGGGAACATAGGTGGATTGGCCTGCCATCTCTTATGTTCCTTAGCCGACTTTGATCTTAGTCGGACCGGTGAAGGCGTAGGGCGGCACCGCCAGGTTCTGCGGCGCGGGACCTTTGCGGATGCGTCCGGCAGTGTCGTATTCCGAACCGTGGCAATGGCAAAGCCAGCCGCCGAAGCTGCCCTGCGGCGAGCCGGGCGTCGAGACCGTCGGCGTGCAGCCGAGATGGGTACAGACGCCTACCAGCACCAGCCATTCCGGTTTGATGGTGCGTCCGGCATCGGTGGCCGGCGCGCTGTCGGAGAGATTGGCGTTGCGCGCCAAGGGATCGGGCAGATCGGAAACCTGGACGGCGCGCGCCTCGGCGATCTCCTTGGGGGTGCGGCGGCGGACGAACAGGGGATGGCCGCGCCACTTGAAGATGACCTGCTGGCCCGGCTGGATGGCGGAGAGGTCGGCCTCGATCGAGGCCATCGCCAGCACGGCGCTGGAGGGATTCATCTGGTCGATGAACGGCCAGGCGGCGAACACCGCGCCGGCCGTGGCCGCCGCCCCCGTCGCGATGTATAGAAAGTCGCGTCGCGTCGGTTCAGGCTTCGCAGCAGCGGTCACAGATTCACCTCTCGATCGGCAGGCGGCACAAATACCCCTCGTCGACGCGCTGCGCCGCGATAAAATAGCGCGCCTCCTCAATGCGGAAGGCTAAAATAGAAGGATGATAATGAGGGGGATTGCGGCACGATGACGCATAAAATGCTAGTTTCCCTAAGGCGTTGGGAAGCGATCCGGTATCAATATTTCCCTAGCGTAATTGTCAACATTCGATGACGCTGAGATAGCCTTCCTTGGCGTAGTCGAGCAGCGGCCGATCGCGGGTCATCACCGTGAAGCCGTACTCGCGCGCCGTCGCCGCGATGATCCGGTCGGCGGGGTCGTTGTACCGATAGCCCGGCAGGAACGACGACGCGATCAAGATGCCCGCCGTCAAATCGCAGAGCCGGATGCCCGGCGTAGTCCGCAGTTTCTCGAACCAAAGCTGAGCCGGTAGAATTGCGCGGAAGCGTCCCTTGCGCTCCATCGTCCCGACTTCCCAGGCTGAAATGGGCGAGACGTACATGGGCTTTCCCGTGTCGGCGCAATCGTCGATCGCCGCCACGGCCGCGTCCTTCATGTACTCGTTCGCCATCAGCCACATGCAGGCGCAAGTATCGAGCAGAAGCGGCCCGTTCATCGTGGCTTGCGCTTCATACCGGCCTCGATCAGATCGGCGGTACGATCGATGTTGGCGTCCATTTCGGCCAGTTCGTCCGCGTCCATCGAGGGCGTGGTCAGGTCGTAGCCTGGTTCGATGGTGAACGTGCCCTTCAAAGCACCAAAGGCCGGATGGCGACGCGGTAGCTTATTCTCGGCGTGATGGAATTCGCGCGCCTCTTCGGCCACACCACTTGATTCACTGCTTTCCAAGTCAAGTCCGACTTCCTTAAAAAGGCTTTCGAAATCGCGCGTCATCTTGGCGTCGTTGCGAAACACGAGCTTGCCGCCGGCTATGTCGACCTGCTCCGTGCGGAAGCCGGCATCGAGCCATACTTTCGTCAGCGGGTTGTTGCTTGGGTTGTTGCTCCACCAAGCGGGATAGCGCTTGGACGCCGGCAACTCCCCGACCAGTGCCTCGATCTCCGCAAAGGTCAAAGGCACGGTCGACTGATCGTTTCGGGCTCTGAGATACGCGCCGAGAGCCTCGTAACGCTTTGATTTTCCTAACATTGCAACCTCTATAGCGACATGCTTGTTTGCAATTTCTTTTTATATATTACTTTCTGCACTTTCTGCAAGTACTTTTTGCATTCCCACCCGTTTGGAGTAAATCCCGGGTAACCATGCGCCTCGCCCTCTTCCAGCCCGACATTCCCCAGAACACCGGCGCGCTGATCCGGCTCGGTGCCTGTTTCGGCGTGCCGCTCGACATTATCGAGCCCTGCGGCTTCTTGTGGAGCGACGCCAAACTGAAGCGCGCCGGGATGGATTATCTTCAGTACGCCGACGTGGTGCGCCACGCCTCCTGGGCGGCGTTCCTCGAAGCCCGGCAAGGCGTGCGCCTCGTGCTTCTCACCACCAAGGCCGACACGGCTTATGCGGATTTCGCCTTCCGCCCGGACGACGTGCTGCTGCTCGGCCGAGAAAGCGAAGGCGTGCCGGACTTCGTGCATAAGCGGGCCGACGCCAGGCTGCGGATCCCGCTGCGTGCGCCGATGCGCTCGCTCAACGTGGCCCAGGCAGGCGCCATCGTGCTTGCCGAAGCGCTGCGCCAAACCGGGGGATTTCCGTGAAGTGGCGCGGGAATTCGCCTTCGTGAAGCAAACGGGGCTGGCTTTTCGCGGCATTTACCCCCAAATCATAAGACGGCTAGAGCATGATCTGATGTCGTTGAATCAGATCATGCTCTAGATTCTTTGTTTTTCGCGCAATTTGTCGGGTGAACCGCTACACACTTCACCCGATTGCGCTCTAGGCTCCCAGCCGCCGGAGGCGCCGGCTCCGAGCAGAGGAACTGCCGCGAGGAACCGCATTGTTGGAATTCCTGGGTCCGTTGGATTTCTTCAGCCAGGGCGCGATCTTCGCGCTGCTCCAGGTCATCCTGATCGACATCGTGCTGGCGGGCGACAACGCCATCGTCATCGGCATGTCGGCAGCGCATGTGCAGAAAAGCGACCGGCACAAGGTGATCTTCTGGGGACTGGCGACGGCTGTCATTTTGCGCATTCTGCTGGCGATCTTCGCCGTTCATCTTCTCAGATTCATCCCGCTGGTGATCGCAGGCGGCATTCTGCTTCTTTGGGTCGCCTGGAGGCTGTGGCGCGACGTGCGCCATGCGCACCAGGAACAGCTAGCCTCCAACGTGCTCGCAGGCCGCGAGGCGCATCACGAAGCCCAGCACATCACGCCGAAGAAACATCGCGAGTTGATCTACCGGGCCATTGTCAGCATCGCGGCGGCCGACATCTCCATGTCGCTCGACAATGTGCTGGCGGTCGCGGGGGCGGCCTTTAACCACATCCCCGTGCTGGTGGTCGGCCTCATGCTGTCCGTGGCGCTGATGGGTCTGGCGGCGACCTTGGTGGCGCGGCTGCTGACCCGCTTTCCCTGGATCAGCTATGCCGGCATTTTCATCGTGCTGTTCGTCGCTCTCAGGATGATCTGGCAAGGCATCCTGCGGATGCACGAAGCAGGCTGGCTGGAGAACGGTGTGCGCATGCTCGGCATGTAATCAGGCGAGTTTCAACAACACGGCCGTGGCGTCGTCGTTCTTCTTGAAACGCGGAAAGCGCCGCCCTTCGGGATCGGATTCTTCCAGAGAGCGCAGTTCCTCTCCCAGAGGCTGCAAACCCTTTGCGGCGGCGGCTTCGACCAGCCCTTTCACGCCGTAGGCGCCATAATCGCCGGACAGGGCCAGAAAACCGTCCGTACAGAGAAGAACGAGCGTGCCGGAGGGCGTGCCGACACGAGCTCTCGAGACATGTTCCGAGGCATGGGCGTCCGGAGCGAACAGCCAGGTGCCTCCCGGTGTGTTGACGCGCCCGCGCGAGGCGCGGAAGAAGGGAAGGAACTCGGCGCGCGCAAGGGCAACCACGGGTGCGACGCCCTTCGCCGCGGCGAGTTTGGCGGCGTCCTCCGCTTCCTTGGCGTGCTTGTCGAAGGCGTGGCCGACGGTCTCGGTCTCTCCGTCCGGGCGCAGCAGCAGCGCCGCGCAATCGCCGTACCACAGGGCATCGAAGCCGCCGTCATGCGGCACCACCAGCATCATGGAAGCGCAAGGTATCTCGTAACGCTCCTGCGGCGGTCGGCGGCGCAGCCCTGCGAAGGAACGCTCGGCATCGGCGAGGGCATGGCGCAAGGCGGCGCGCGGCGCGCCGCCATCTTTCAGATGCGCCAAGAGGCGGCGGGCGCCGAATTGCGCGATCCAGGCTGCATCGCTGCGCCCGGGCAGCAGCGGATCGTTCACCGGCGTGGCGCCGTCGAACACAGCGACGGCGAGCGGCTCCGCAGCGAAGGCATCCTCGTTGGGCCGGGAGGGGTCGCCCGGCAGGGAGAGGGAATCGAGAACCTCGAATACCATCAACGCGCCGCCCGCACCGCCTGCTGCAACCGCTCCGCCAGCAAGGAGGCATCCGCGGTGAAACCGTTGTCGATCCACCACTCCTCGACCTCCGCCAGCACGCGGCCGACCTGCGGGCCCTCCAGCACACCGGCGCGCATCACCTCGGCGCCGGTGAGCGGAAAGCGCGGACGCTGCCAGCCGTCCGCCAGATTCAACAGCGCGCGCCAGGGATTTGCTGCCCCGGGGTCTTCGGCCCAGGCGAGGAACAAACGGTCTTTGAAGCGGCGCGGTCCAAACCGGTAGAGCAGCCGCTGCGCCTCGCGCTGCGACAGAGCGGGCGAGAGTTTTTCGGATGAAGCGGCGATGTCGGTAAGACGTTCGCGCTGGACGTTCGACATTTTCCAGCGATCCGCAACCCCCACGGAACCGCGCGGCAGAAGTATCGCCAGTCGCAACAGCGCGTCGGGCGCAAAACCCTCGGCGGCGTCGATCTTCACGAGGTTTTCCAGCAAGTCTACGTCCGCCTCGCCCGGCAGGACTTCCGAGAGGATCGAAAAAGCGATCATCGCGCGCAGCACGGGAACGGGGTTCGCTGCTTCCAAGAGGCGCAACATTTCCTTGGCGATGCGTTCGCCGGAGAGGATGGCGATGCCCGATTTCTCCTGCTCCACCGCTTGCAAGGCGCCGAGCTCGATCCCGCCTTGGCCGTACCAGGCATGGAAGCGGAAGAGGCGCAGGATGCGCAGATAATCCTCGCGGATGCGCCGCACGGCATCGCCCACAAAGCGCACGCGCCCGGCCTTCAAATCTTCCACGCCGCCGACGGTATCAAACACTTCGCCGTCCACCGACGCAAAAAGCGCGTTCATGGTGAAGTCGCGGCGCTTGGCGTCCTCGGCCCAGTCGGTGGTGAAAGCGACGACGGCGTGCCGCCCGTCGGTTTCGACGTCGCGGCGCAGGGTGGTGACCTCGAAGGGCTTGCCGTCCACCACCGCGGTGATGGTGCCGTGCTCGATGCCGGTATGCACCGCCTGAATGCCCGCAGACTTGAGGCGATGCTCGACCTCGCCCGGCAGGAGCGGCGTCGCCACGTCGATGTCTTCCACCTTGCGGGCGAGCAGCGTGTTGCGCACGGCGCCGCCGACGAAGCGCGCTTCGCCCAGCGCCGCCATCAGTTTTCGCGTCGCGGGCGCCGTCATCCAGGGCTGAGGATCAAGCCGCATCATGGAGCCGTCCAGCCAGGTCCACCAGAATCGCCGCCGTGGCCCCCCAGATATAATGCGTTTCGTACTGGAATGCGTAGACGCGCCGCATGCCGCCCCGCCATTCCAGGCGGTGTTCCTGGCGGCTCCCGGGAGCGACGAGGTAGGCGAGCGGAACTTCGAACACCCCGTCCACCTCCCCGGCGTTGAGCGCCAAACGGAAGCCTTCGCGCACCAGCCCCACCACCGGCAAGACAGCGTAGCCCGTCACCGTCTCGTAAGCGCCGAGAAATCCCGCCACGGAGACGAACTCCGCACCGATGCCGGTCTCCTCCTCCATCTCCCGGAGGGCCGTCGCCACCAGCGATGCGTCTTCCTCGTGGGCGCAACCGCCCGGAAAGGATACCTGCCCGGCATGGCGCGGCAACAATTCGCTGCGTCTGGTGAAGAGCACGGTCGGCTCGCGGCGCTCCACCACGGGGATCAGCACCGCGGCGGGAACGAGGCGGCGCGGCGGATCGGGCCGCACCGAAGGGTTAAGATCGTAATCGCTACGTTCCGGCGCGAGCGGCAGGGCCGGGGGTTCCGGCAAAAGGCGGGCGTGCAACGCTTCCAGCGTGATACTCATGCCTGCCCCGGGGCTCGCAATATGTTGTCCTTGTCGGCCCGGCCGGGGTAAAACCCGTTCGAACACGGCGCACCACACCTTAAGATAGGCAAGCCTCCGCGCCAACCTGGATACCGTCCATGAACGATGCAATCGGCGATGAACTGAAAGGGCCGGCGGTTCAGCGCGCCGAAAAGGCCGCGGAAACCGTCGCCAAGGTGCGCGAGGGCATCGGCCAGGTCATCTTCGGCCAGAAGGAAGTGATCGATCAGGCGCTGATCACGCTCCTGGCCGGGGGACACGGTCTGGTGATCGGCGTGCCGGGTCTGGCCAAGACCAAGCTGGTGGAGGCGCTCGGCACGGTACTCGGCATGGACTGGAAGCGCATCCAGTTCACCCCCGACCTGATGCC
>PMKE01000133.1 GCA_003158585.1 Alphaproteobacteria bacterium | reverse complement strand
TTCGCCAGATTGCGCGGCTGGTCGACGTCGGTGCCCTTGGCCACGGCGGCGTAATAGGCGAGCAACTGTACCGGCACGGCGTAGAGCAGCGGCGCGATGAAGGGATCGGCGGTCGGTACCTCGATGCTGGCCCACACCTGGGCACCGGCGCCGGCGATGCCTTTGGCATCCGAGATCAGCAGCACCTTGCCGCCGCGCGCCATCACCTCCTGCATGTTGGAGATGGTCTTTTCGTACACCGCATCGTGCGGCGCGATGACGATCACCGGCACGTTCTCGTCGATCAGGGCGATGGGGCCGTGCTTCATCTCTCCGGCAGCGTAGCCTTCGGCGTGCAAATAGGAGATTTCCTTCAGCTTCAGCGCTCCTTCCAGCGCCAGGGGGAAGTTCGGCCCGCGGCCGAGATAGAGCACGTCGTGCGCCTTGGCGATGTCCTGGCCGAGATGCTCGATCTTCGGCTCCTGCTTGAGGAACTCGACGATGTGGCGCGGAGTTTCGAGCAAAGCGGCGCAGAGTTTCTTCTCGCCCGCCGCATCTAGCTTGCCGCGGGCGCGCGCCGCCGCGATGGCGAGCGAGGCCAGCGCGGCCAGCTGGCAAGTGAATGCCTTGGTCGAAGCCACCCCGATTTCCGGGCCCGCGAAGGTCGGCAGCACGACATCGGCTTCGCGCGCGATGGAGCTTTCCGGCACGTTGACGATGGCGAAGGTGGTCTGGCCTTGCGCCTTGGCGTCGCGCAATGCCGCCAAGGTGTCGGCCGTCTCGCCGGATTGCGAGATGAACAGCGCCACCCCGTTGTTGGGATAGATCGGCTCGCGGTAGCGCAGCTCGGAGGCGACGTCGATCTCGACCGGCAGCCGCGCCAACTTCTCGAACCAGTACTTGCCGACGAGGCCTGCATAATAGGCCGTGCCGCAGGCGGAAATCGTGAGCCGGGCGGCTTCGGCCAGAGCCTTCGTCACCTTGGGTTCGTCGATGCGGACGCACGGCACGTCGGGATCGAGATAATGGGCGAGCGTGTGACCGATGACTTCCGGCTGCTCGTGAATCTCCTTGGCCATGAAGTGGCGATGCCCGGCCTTGTCCACGAGGCCGGCGGTGGCCGAAGTGAGCTTGATCTCGCGATTGGCGGGCCGTCCCGCAGCGTCGTAGATCGCCACCTCGGCGCCGCGCACCACGGCCACGTCGCCGTCGTCGAGATAGGCCACGCGATTGGTGAAGGGCGCCAGTGCGAAGGCGTCGGAGCCGAGATAGGCTTCCTTGTCGCCGTATCCCACCGCCAGCGGGCTGCCCATGCGCGCACCGATCAAGAGGCCTTCTTCGCCCTTGAAGATCATCGCCAGCGCATAGGCGCCGGTCAGCCGCTTCACCGCCGCCTTTGCCGCCGCTTCCGGCGCCAGTCCCTGCGCGAGAAGATCAGTGACCAGATGGGCGCAGACTTCGGTGTCGGTCTCGGATTCGAATTTGTGGCCCTTGGCGATCAGTTCGGCGCGCAGTTCGCGGAAGTTCTCGATGATGCCGTTATGCACCACTGCCACGCGTTCGGTGGCGTGCGGGTGGGCGTTGACCTCGGACGGCTTTCCGTGCGTGGCCCAGCGCGTGTGGCCGATGCCGGTATGCCCAGGCAGCGGATGTTTCTCCAGCACTTCACCCAGCTTGGATAGCTTACCGGCGGCCCTGCGGCGCTCGATGCGTCCGCCCACCAGTGTGGCGATGCCGGCGGAATCGTAGCCGCGATATTCAAGGCGCTTCAGCGCATTGAGGATGGCCAGGGCGCAATCCTTGGTTCCCGCGATTCCGACGATACCGCACATCTTACTTGTCCTTTTCAGCCTTCTTCCGCGACCGGAACTTCTCAGCCCAGCCGGGAATCTCCTTCTGCTCGGCGCGAGTCACGGCGAGCGAATTCGCCGCCACGTCCTTGGTGATGACCGAGCCCGCGCCGGTGATGGCGCCGTCGCCGACCTTGACCGGGGCCACGAGTGAGGTGTCGGAGCCGATGAAGGCGCCCGCGCCGATGTCGGTGTGATGTTTGGCGAAGCCGTCGTAATTGCAGGTGATGGTGCCCGCACCAATATTGGCGCCCGCACCCACCCGCGCGTCGCCGAGATAGGTGAGATGGTTCGCCTTGGCGCCCTTTTCGAGCCGGGACTTCTTCACCTCGACGAAATTGCCGACATGCACGTTCTCTTCCAGCACCGCGCCGGGGCGCAGCCGCGCATAGGGCCCGACGATGGCGCCCGGCCCCACCTCGGCGCCTTCCAGATGCGAGAAGGACTTGATGTGCGCACCCGAACGCACCGTGACGCCGGGCCCGAACACCACATAGGGATCGATTTGGCAATCGGGTTCGAGCAACGTGTCGGCGGAGAGAAAAACCGTTTCCGGCGCCGTCATGCCGACGGCGTTGGCGAGCGCCTTGGCGCGCAGACGCGCCTGCATCGCCGCTTCCGCCGCCGCCAGTTCAGCGCGGCTGTTGACGCCCATCATTTCGCTCTCCGAGGCTTCCACAACGGCGCAGCGCACGCTTTCTTTCCTTGCGAGCGTGGGCACGTCGGTCAGATAGTATTCCTTCTGGGCGTTGTTATTCTCGAGCCTGCCCGCCCAGCGAAAGAGGCTCTTCGCGTCGATGGCGAGAATGCCTGCGTTGCACAGGGTAACGGCGCGTTCCGCGGGGCTAGCATCCTTGAATTCGACGATGCGGTCGAGCAGGCCCTCTTTGTCGAGGATCATGCGGCCATAGGCGCCGGGATCGGCGGGACGGAAGCCGACGATGGCCATGCCAGTCTTGGCCTGCGCCGCGAAGGAGGCCTCGAAAATCGCCGAAGTCGTCAGCGGCATGTCGCCATAGGCGACGACGAGCGGTCCCGAGAAATCCTTGAGTGCCTCGCCCGCCACGGCGGCCGCATGGCCGGTGCCGAGCCGTGGCTCTTGCACCACGCTGGCCGCGCCCAGCTTCGCCGCGAAGGCGCGAACCTCCTCGCCTTCCTTGTGGGTGACGACGACGATGCGTTCGATACCCGCGCCGCGCAGGGCGGCAATCACATGGCCCAGCATCGGATAGCCGGCGACGGCGTGCATGACCTTGGGTGTGGCGGATTTCATCCGCTTCCCCTCGCCTGCGGCCAAAATGATCCCGGCGCGCGCCATGCTTGTTCGATAAACCACCGTGACGTATGGGTAAAGTGACGATTTGCGACGCTATATTGCCATCATGCAGGACACATTGAAATCGCCCGCCTACATCTTCGATCTGGACGGGACGCTGGTCGACACGGCGCCGGACCTGCTTACGGCCCTCAACACCATCCTGGCGCGCGAGGGCTACGGGCCGATCGAGCCGGGCGTGCTGCGCCAACTGGTCGGCCGCGGCGCGCGCGTGCTGATCACCGGAGCCCTCAAGCTGAACGGCGCAAGCGTCGATCCCGCACGGCTCGAAGTGCTGTTCGAGGACTTCCTAGAGGATTATGTAAGCCACGTCGCGGCGGCGAGCCGTCCCTTCCCGGGCGTCGTAGAAACCCTTGCGGCGCTGAAGGCCCAAGGCGTGCGGCTGGGCGTGCTTACCAACAAACCTCACGAGCCGACGCTGAAGCTGATCCGCGCGCTGGGGCTCGACGGCTATTTCGGGGCGATCTTCGGACAGGGTGCCAGACCCTATCTCAAGCCGGACCCTCGCCTGTTCGAGGCCATCGTGGAGGAACTGGGCGGCACAGGTGCGGGTGTGGCGATGATCGGCGACAGCATCACCGACGTAGAGACCGCGCGCGCCGCGGGCGTGCCGGTGATCCTGGTCTCCTACGGCTACACGCCCGAGCCTGCCGCAACGCTGGGCGCCGACGCGGTGATAGACGATTTCCGGCAGGTGCCCGCGATGGCTAAGCGGTTGCTCGGGCTGGCCTGAAGCACCTTCTTGCACGGGACGGCGCCGGGCTTTATAGGCAACACCCCACGGGCGGGCGCGTAGCTCAGCGGGAGAGCACTCCCTTCACACGGGAGGGGTCACAGGTTCAATCCCTGTCGCGCCCACCACCCTTCGCTGCTTCGCAGCTTCGGGTGGCTTACGCCAGATTTTGTACCGCGCCAGTAATTACGTACATTGAGGGTTAGTGGGACCATCGGGGATATTTCAGGTAATACCGGGATTTAGTGCGTGTGAGTGGGCGAGAGTGAGATTTTCGGAACGCAGGCAAACCGCGCGAGCGCCAAAAAATCGGCTGCGGCTAAGTTATTGATTTAGCGCGCGGCGGATGGCGGAAGTGGCACAACTCTGTGCCGATGGTGCCGATAGCTCGCTCGACAAAGCGCAATTTGTTCGGGTTGACGCACCCTCTCATGGGCAGATTTCAAGTATCAAAGAGTGGCCTAAAATGGCCGTTGAATAACCCATTTTGGGGATCACACGATGGCCGATGAAAACGAAGACAACAGTGCCCCTGATAACCCGTACAAGATATGCCCGAAGTGCTCCCGCGTTCTGGACCGCGTGTTGAGCGATTGCCCGGAATGTCACCATCATTTTGGACAGCCCAAAGGCCCGACCACACCTTCCGTCGCTCCCGCACCGCCTGCTGCAAAATGCGATTACTGTCTGATGGAAATTCCGATCGGCGCCGCGGTCTGTGGTCACTGTGGACGTGAACAACTGGCATCGGTCACCGTGCGCGTCGCACGCTTTGAAGCCGCCGTCGCCGAGGAGAAAGCGAAAAACCAAAAATTCATAGTCGGCTGTCTATGGGTTATCTTAGGCGCAGCAGCTCTCTTCATGGCCCTGATGACAATTGTCGGCGCGACCCACCATTGAGTGGACCGCTACGGCCTCAATTTCATTACTAAACAGGCCCGCCGCGAAGATCGTTCTCGGCCCACCGCAACAAAAAACGAACCGTGGCCCTCAAAAGGGTCTAAAATGGTCTGCAGAAGAAGGACGACGATGCGTATTTCAGCGGCAGCGACATCACTCATATTGGCCGCCAGCTTGATGGCCAGCCATGCCGCACCAGCGCAAAAAACCATATGGTGGGCCGGCGCTTGGCAAGTGACGTTCCAAGGTGATGAATTCGAGCGGCACTATACACTGGAGGCAGTATTAAGGCCCGAAGAAAAGACCGCACCAGCGATCATTCTTAGGTGTGTAGACGGGCGGTTCACCGTTGACATCTTTATGATGTTCAATCGAACTTCCGAAAAGCCTAGTGCTGTGATTTTTTTGGCGGACAACGGCGAGCGGGCAATTTTTCCAGTTCATTCATTTACCGGGATCATGCTCGATGAGATACCGGCCAGTAGAGCTGAGACCTTGATTGTCAATACCAAGCGTTTGGGTGTGCGTCTGAAGTACCCATCCGGCCGCAATGCAGATGCCCAGTACCCAATAAAAAATCTCGCTGTCGGCAAGCCGCAGCTCTTCAACGTCTGTCCGCCGCCGCGTAGACCTACCCGCCGCGCACGGACCGGGGACGGACAAACAGGTGCGGCGGTGCAGCCTGAGGCTTACGCCCTGCGAGTATCAGCGGCTCGGCATCATCGCCGTGAAGAGAAATTCGACCCGCCGGCAAATCCTGCGGCAGGCGGTCGAAGAATATCTCGCATGTATCGAACTGGAATATGGCAAAGCCTGCGGTTGTCTTTCCGGGCACGAATGCGCATCGCAACTCTGGACGAGCCGCTCGCCGAGGACACCATCTTCCTGACCGCAGGTCAGTAACGGCGACACATCTGTCGCGCATGACGCCTTGGACAAGGCGGCAGCGGCGGCACTATTCTGCACGCAACGCTGAGGGGATGAGGCGTCATGCGCGGCAGGGTTCTGCATACGATCGCGATTGCGTTTTCTCTAGCGGCCGGAGCCGCGGCACAACAGGCGCCCAACCAGCCCTGGATGAACACCTCGCTGTCGCCCGACGCGCGCGCCGACCTTGTGCAGACGCAGATGACGCGAGACGAGGAACTCAGGCTGGTGCGCGGTTACACCGGCATGCCCTACGGGCCAGGACTGCGCGAGCCCTCTTCGCCCGAAATCCGCGCGGCGTTGCCGCGCTCGGCGGGGTATGTGCCGGGTATTCCCAGACTCGGCGTTCCGGCGCTGACCGAATCCGATGCCAGCCTCGGCGTCGCCAACGGCGGGCGCATGCGCCCCGGCGATACCGCGACGGCCCTGCCCTCCTCGCTGCTCACGGCGGCCACCTGGAATCCCGAACTCGCCCTCACCGCGGGCGCGATGATCGGCGACGAAGCGCGCCGCAAGGGCTTCAACGTGATGCTGGCGGGCGGCGTCAATCTGGCACGCGAACCGCGCAACGGGCGTACCTTCGAATACTCCGGTGAGGACCCGTTCCTTGCCGGGATCATGGTCGGGGCCTCGATCCGCGGCATCCAGAGCCAGAACATCATCTCGACCGCCAAGCACTTCGCCCTCAACGACCAGGAGACGGCCCGCACCGTCCTCAGCATCAAAATCGAGGACGGCGACGCGCGCGAAAGCGACCTTCTGGCCTTTCAGCTTGCCATCGAGCTTGGCGATCCCGGCGCCATCATGTGCGCCTACAACCGGGTCAACAACGTCTATGCCTGCGAAAGCGACTATCTGCTGAACCAGGTGTTGAAACAGGATTGGGGATACAGGGGATTTGTGCTGTCGGACTGGGGCGCGGTGCATTCCACCGTCTCGGCGGCCCTCAACGGCCTCGACCAGGAATCCGCCTTCAGCGTGGACAGTCAGGACTTCTTCGGCGAGGCGCTCAAGCAGGCCGTTGCCGACGGCAGCGTGCCCGCAGAGCGGCTGCACGACATGGTGCATCGCATCTTGCGCTCCATGTTCGCACATGGCCTGTTCGACCACCCCATCGTGAAGCAACCGCTCAACGTCGAGGCCGACCTCGACGTGGCGCAGCGCGACGCGGAAGAAGGTATCGTCCTGCTCAAGAACGACGGCGGCCTCTTGCCGCTGCCGGTCAAGCCGCGACACAGGCAGAAGATCGCGGTGATCGGCGGGCGGGCGGATATCGGCGTCTATTCGGGCGGCGGTTCCTCGCAGGTCTTCCCCATCGGCCACGACGTTTCGAAGGAAATCCTGGTCGGCGGCGGAGTTGTCGTCATCGCCGGCCAGCCTTGGAAGATTCCGAACAACACCATCGTTCTGGCGCCGCCCGCCCCGCTCGACACGATCAAGCTGGAGTCCAAGAACGCCCGCGTGCGTTTCATGCCCGGCGACGACATCGCGGCCGCCGTGGCGCTGGCCAAGAAATCCGACGTCGCCATTGTCTTCGCAACGCAGTGGATGCGCGAAGGTGTCGACGCGCTTAGCCTGTCGCTGTTCGGCCATCAGGACGAACTGATCGAAGCCGTCGCTGCCGTCAATCCGCATACCATCGTCGTGCTGGAGACAGGCGGGCCCGTGCTGATGCCCTGGATCGACAAGGTACAGGCGGTGATCGAGACCTGGTATCCCGGAAACCGCGGCGCCAACGCCATCGCCCGCGTACTGTTCGGCTCGGTCAATCCCTCGGGACGGCTGCCGATCACCTTCCCGCTTGCCGAGAGCCAACTGCCGCATCCCATCATCACCGGGCAGAACCCCGTCGGCCGCACCATCAGGACCGTCGGTACGCCGACGGCCTACGACGTGATCTACAACGAGGGCGCCAAGGCCGGTTACAAATGGTTCGAGGACCAGAGGACCGTGCCGCTATTCCCCTTCGGCTTCGGACTTTCCTACACGACGTTCTCCTACGACGGCCTGAGGGTGCGCGGCGGCAACACGTTGACCGTGGAGTTCGACGTCCACAACACGGGCCGGCTTCCGGGCAAAACGGTGGCGCAGGTCTATGCCAAGCCCCCCATCGGCGTATCGCGGCTGATCGGCTGGAAGAAGGTGGACCTCATGCCCGGCGAGACGCGCCACGTGACGATGACGGTCGACCGGCGGCGGCTCGCGATGTTCGATACCGACGCCAATCTGTGGCGCATCGCCGACGGCGATTACACGGTGCGGCTTGGCGGCTCGTTCGCAGATCGCAGCGCCGTCGCTACGGCGCATGTCGTCGAGGGCACGGTGAAGCCTTAATGCGTACTGTCATCCCGGGCGAGCGTCCTGAGCGCAGCAAAGGACGCGAGACCCGAGACCCACTTTCAAACATGCGTTTGTGTGTGAGTGGGTCCCGGCTCTGCGCGCTTCGCGCTTGGCCGGGATGACAGATGAATTGAAGGGGGAAACTCAAAGCCTGGCTGTCTTAATTATGTGATTCACCGGAAGCAGATGACGTTTGCGGATGTTCAACCCACTCTGCAACGTCCTTCCAGATGCTCGGGCCGTCGAGATCGCGCAGCAGCATGTGGTAGCCGTCGGGATAGACGCGTACCTCGGCGCGGCTGCCCAGTTCCTTCACGGCCGCTTCGGTCGGTTCCTTCGGGATGATCTGATCCTTGGCGCCGTAGAGAAACAGGATGGGCGGAGGATTGTTCAGATGTTCTGGCGCCTTGCGGCCGGCATCCATCAGATCGACGAGACCCCACACCGCATCGGCGCGGGTTTTCTTCTGGAACAGCGGATCGCGCGACAGCTTCCGCAGCATCTCGATGTTGTCGGAAGGCCAGATGTGCAATCCTCTTCCCGACAGCTTCAGCCACGGCATGGTATGCGATGTCAGCCACAGCGCGACGCGATAAGTGACGGGCATGTCCGAACGCGACCACACCGCAGGCGCCACAAGGATCACGCCGTCGAGACGCGGCAGATCGGGCCCGGCGAGTGCCGACAGCACGACGGCGCCACCCATGCTCTCGCCCAGCGCAAACACCGGCACGCCCGGATTTCTGGCGCGCACAGCCTCGACACAATCCGCCAGGTCTTCGCGCAACACCTTGCCGCCGGGCCAGACGCCGGTGTTGGGTGCCTTGCCGAAGCCGCGTTGGTCATAGGCGTAAGTCGTGATGCCCTGCCCCGCCCACCAGGCCGCCGGCATGTCGAAGGCATTGGAATAGTCGCTCATGCCGTGCAACGCGACGATCACCGCATGCGGATGCGCGGCATCCCAATGGCGCAGCGGTAGGCGCAGCCCGTCGCGGGTGAGGAAGCTGTCGGCGCCGATCGTAGGGGTATCGTTTTCGAGCCCCAGAGGCGCCGTGACGGGCGCACAGGCGGCCACGATGACGCACAGAAGAAGCGCGGCCGGTCTAGCCATCCACATCCGAATTGCTCCAGTATTGACCAGTCCCGCAGATCCGCCGTGCCGGTGCTCCCCCGCAGCGGAGAATAGAGAGGAACCAGGAATGGGCAAGTGTTCTCAAACGGCTCTCGCCGTCGCGACAGTCTTCAGTCTCGCAGCATGCACTTCGCTTGCATCCTCGCCCCCGCCCGTTTCTCAAAGCACCGGCCAGCCGTTTCCGCCTCGGCCATTAACGCTGCTTTACACGACGTTCCAGGACCATGCCGTGCTTCAGCGCGACAAGCCCATTCCGGTGTGGGGCATTGCCAAACCGGGCACCACCGTCACCGTGACGTTTGCCGGCGAGACGGCCAGCACCGCTGCGGATGCCGACGGACAGTGGCAAGTCTCCCTCCCCCCGCTCAAGGCTGGAGGCCCCTACGAGCTGACGGCAAAAAGCACGGACGGCGAAACGCAGACGGTCACGGATGTGATGATGGGAGACGTCTATCTGTGCTCGGGCCAATCGAACATGGAAATGCCGCTCAGGCTTGTCTCCAACTACGATACGGACCTGAACAGCGCGACCAACACGAATATCCGCCTTTTCCATGTCCAGCGCTTTTCGAGCGCCGCACCGCAGCGGACTTTCGGCGCCGATGCATCGTGGAGCGTAACGAGCCCGGATGCGGTCCGGGAATTCTCGGCCACATGCTACTTCTTCGGCCGCAACCTTCAGCCGGCCGCCAACGTACCGCTTGGACTGATCGAGGATGCATGGGGCGGTTCGGTGCTCCAGACATGGCTCAGCACGGAAAAGGCCAGTGAGCTTGGGGGCTATGAGAACCAGCTCTCGGTGATGGCCGAATTCGCGCGCGACCCGGCCGCTTCGAAAAGAAAGTGGCTCGAATTCACCAGTGGATGGTGGCGGGAGCACGATCCGGCCAGCGCGGCGTCGCCGGCGTGGAGCGACCCGGCCTATGACGACGGCAGCTGGGATCAAATCGTGGCTGCGGGCGACTGGGAAGGCTGGAGCATCCCCTCCCTGAGCAACTTCGACGGCATCCTGTGGATGCGCAAGACGGTCGAACTTACCGCGGCACAGGCAAAAGGCGATGCCGTGCTGTCCCTGGGTCCCATCGACGACATCGACTCCACCTGGATCAATGGCGTTCAGGTAGGCGGCGAGGAAGGCTGGGATACGCCGCGCGTCTATACGATTCCCGCGGGCACGCTGCACGAAGGCAAGAACCTGATCGCCGTCGGTATCCTCGATACGGGTGCCGGCGGCGGCATGTGGGGCCTGCCCGACGACAAGTCCATCACCTTCGCGGACGGTACGGTGCTCAAGCTGAACACGCCTTGGCGCTACAAAATCTCCGCGCCCCTGACGCAGACCGGCGGCATGCCGCACGCGCCCTGGCTCAAAGAGAGCGGGTTGTCGATGCTCTACAACGGCATGATCCTGCCGCTGGGGCCGACACAGATTCGCGGAATACTCTGGTACCAGGGAGAATCCGATGCGTCGCATCCCCAGGAATACGCTCGTCTGCTGCCCGCTCTGATCGACGACTGGCGTCACAGGTTCGGAGCCGACGTTTCCTTCCTGGTCGTGCAACTCCCGGGCTTCGGGCCCGCAAGCCCCACACTCATCAAGTCCGACTGGGCCGATCTGCGCGAGGTGCAGCGCAAAACCGTCGATGCCGTTCCCAACACCGGCCTGGCCGTGACGATGGATCTGGGACAGCGCGACAACATCCATCCTACCAACAAGCAGGAGGTGGGCCGGCGCCTGGCCCTCGTCGCGCGAAAGCTGATCTATGGCGAGGCCATCGTCGCCTCCGGGCCGACGCCGCTTGCGGCCGTGCGCAGCGGCAACGTCGTCAAGTTGAGCTTCGGCAATGTCGCGGCAGGACTTCAGGTCTACGAGTCCAACCGACCAGTCAGCTTCCAACTTTGCGATGCTGAAAAGCATTGCAGCTTCGCCGATGCGCGGCAGAAACAGAACGAGGTCGATCTGGACGCATCGAAGATGCCCGGTGCCGCAACCGTCCGCTTCTGCTGGTCCGACAGTCCGATCTGCAACCTCTACAATTCGGAGGGCCTGCCGGCGGTGCCGTTCGAAATTCCGATCGCACAAGCAAATACGGCACATATGGAAACGCTAGTAACTCGCAAGCCACGGCATCGTGATTTTCACGGCCGCAAACATGCGAAGTAGCATTGCTCCGAAAATGAGGGGTTCACATGGACCGTAAGGAGTTCTTGAAAGGCTGTGCCGGCGGGCTATGCGCCTGTGCAGTGGGGTGCATTGCCGGGTCTTCCGCCGCTGCCGAGACGGCGGCACCGGCGGATTGGCGCGTGTCCTTCGTCAAGCAGCGCTATGCAAAGCTCCTGGAAACACTCTTGGAGAAAGTGGGCGAAGACAAGCTGGTCGAGACCTTGCACGAGGTCGGCGGCTACTGTGCCGGCACGTTCGGACCGGCGCTCGAGAAATACCACGGAGACGTGGAGGGTTTCGCCGCTTACATCAAAACCGTCGGCTCGGGAGATCTGTTCTCCTATGATCGTGCAACCAATACCATCCACGCATCGAGCGAGGAGCGAACCGACTGCATCTGTCCGCTGATCGGCGTGGCCCAGAAAACGCCGAAGGTCGTCTGCAACTGCTCAATCGGCTGGCACCAATATGCCTGGGAGAAGCTTCTCGGGAGGAAGGTCCGCGTCGAGCTGAAGGAATCCGTGCTGCGAGGGGGCAAGCGTTGCAGGCTCGATATCAAAGTCTTGGACGAGCCGGTTTAACCCCGACGCCGGATCGAACAGGGAGGGGATGTTGGATCGCAAGGAATTCTTGAAAGGCTGTGCCGGCGGGCTTTGCGCCTGCGCGGCTTCCGTGTGCTTGCCGGTTGCCGCCGAGGCGGCCGCCAAACCCGAAGACTGGCGTCTGCAGTTTGTCAAACAGCGCTATGCCAAGCTGATGGATATCCTCTCGCGGAGGATGGGAACAGAGGGCGTGTCGGGCGCCTTGCAGGAACTCGGTAGCTTCTGCGCAGCCCAGCGCGACGAAACGACCAACAAGTTCCGCGGCAAGGTGGAAGATTACCGCAAATTCCTGGGCGAGCACGGCAGCACCGCCAACTATGACACTGAGCGCGGCGTATATACCCTGGTCTACGATCCCGGTTCGACCTGTCCGTGCTCGTTTGCAGGCGGAGTCGGAAAGACCCCGGGGACAATGTGCGATTGCTCGGTCGGTTGGGCGAGGCACAATTGGGGAATCGTGCTGGAGAGCGAGCCGAAGGTGGAACTCAAAGAATCCTTCCTGCGCGGCGGCAAAGTCTGCAAATTCGAGATCACGCCTGTTTGAGCGTTCTTGTTACGCGCGAACGCAGATAGGGCAGAAGCTCTGACGCGAACCACGGGTTCTTCGCCAGCCACGCATTGTTGCGCCATGAGGGATGCGGCAGCGGGATGATGCGCGGCGCGTACTCGCGCCATGCCTTCACGGTTTCGGTGACGCCCCCCTTGGTGCGGTCTTTCAGATGCCAGTCGAATGCATAGGAGCCGACGAGCAGCGTCAACTTGAAAGACGGCAGGACGGCGAACAGCTTTTCCTGCCAGGCTTCAGCGCATTCCTTGCGGGGCGGCAGGTCGCCGCCGCCCTCGCTGTATCCCGGAAAGCAGAAACCCATGCCGATGATGGCGACGAGGTCCGCGTCGTAGAACACCTCGCGGCCGATGCCCATCCAGTCCCTGAGGCGGTCGCCCGACGGGTCGTTGAAGGAGATGCCGGTCTCGTGCACGCGAATGCCTGGCGCCTGCGCCACGATGCAGATACCGGCCTTTGCGCTCGCGTGGATCACGGGGCGCGGCTCGAGGTGCGCTTCGCAGATCCGGCAGGCGCGGATTTCGCGCAGCAGCTTTGGAAGTCCTGAGACCATCAGCGGACAGCGTAATCGCGGGTTTCGCCGCGCACTTCAAGAGGCGCCGATTATCAGGCCAAGGTGCTCGACCTGTCGAGCGTATCGCGGGGAATATAGACCGCGAAAATCAGGATGTAGTCGACGGCCGACTGGTCCCTGCCAAGCGGCAGATAGACATATTCGCTGTAGATGTGCTCGTTCGCGCCGGCGCCCCGTTCGATCCAGCCGCGCGTTGCCGCCGGCTCGCCCGTTTTGACGACGAAGTCGTAGACGGGCTTGATCATGCGGTGGAAGCGCGGCGACTGTTGCTCGATCTCGCTCCACAGCCTGCCCTGGAATGAAACGCCATGCGCCATCACATAGGCGTCGCCGACGATGCGGTATTCGTAGTCTTTGCCGCCGTCGACGACCCTGATCAGCGTCGTGTAGCGCAGCAGGTTTCTCAGACCGCGCGGCGTCACATCGCTGCGGGCCGGGAACTTCCGTCCGGCAGCAAGACGCCTCCAATAGGCTACGGCTTGTACCAGGATCTGGCTGTCGATCTCCCCGAGCGGAATACGGCTGCACGGGTTCGCCGGCAGGTCCGGCGGACTGGGCAACGAGACGTCGGGATCATACGTCACGGACATTGCACAACTGTCGTTAGCAATCCCGTAGCGTCAGCCTCAGACGGTTAAGGCTCCGTTTACAGTCCTCACATGTGCCACACGCGCTTTCGTTGCAGGATGGGCTCCTCCAAAACTTTACGTAACGGGAAGTAACCCGATCATCGAGCCGGTCAGCCCGCTGGCCATCGTGCCGGCCAGAAGCGAGCGCATCACCAGCGGCACCACCACGTCCCGCCGTCCAGGTTCGAGCGCACTCATGCCGGCGATCACGATCCCGACCGAAGAGAAGTTGGCGAAGCCGCACATGGCATAGACCATGATCAGCGTCGCACGCGGGTCGAGCGTACCCGCAGGTAGAGCGGCGAGATCGATATAGGCGATCAGCTCGTTGAGGATCGTCTTGGTGCCGAGCAGGCTTCCCGCCGTGCCCGCCTCGTTCCACGGCACGCCGTAGAGCCACACCACCGGCGCGAACAGCCAGCCGAACACGCGCTGGAGCGTCACCGGCGCGCCCCACAGCTGCGGGGCGTGCGCCAAGATCGTGTTGGCGAGCGCCACCAACGCCACCACCACGATCAGCATGGCGATGATCTGCCAATAGATCTTGAGGCCCACTTCCGTGCCGTGGGACACCGCGTCCATGCTGGAGCGGTATTTCATCTCGCTCTCGGCCACAGTGTCGGTGGCGGCGTTGCCCGGGATCATGATGCGCGCGACGATGATGGCGCCGAACAGCGACATGAAAGAGGCGATCAGGATGTGTCCCAACGCAGTGGGCAGCACCGGATGGAGAATGGTGGCGTAAAGCACGAACACCGTGCCGGCGACCACGGACATGCCGACCGTGAACATCACGAACAGCTCGGCGCGGTTGAACTTGGCGAGATAAGGCCGGACCACCAGGAGGCCCTCGACGTTGCCGAGAAACACAGTGGCCGCACCGCCCAGGCCGACCGCTCCGCCGATGCCGAGCAGCCGCTTCAGCACGAAGGCGATGGCCTTGACCACGATCGCCAGGATTCGCCAGTGCCACAGAAGTGCTGAAAGAGCCGAGATCACGATGATCAGCGGCAGCACACCGAAGGCGAAATTGACCATGCCGCTCGGGTTGGTGATCTGGAAAGGCGCCGCGCCCCCGCCGATGAAGCCGAAGACGAAGGAGGTACCCGCCCTCGTCGCGTCCGTCAGCGCGGTCACCACGCCGTTGAGGGCGAACAGGCCGTCGCGTGCCACCTGCACTTTCAGGAGCACCAGCGCCAGGGCCATCTGCATCGCCAGACCCACGATCACCGTACGGAACGGGAAAGCGCGGCGGTTCTCGGAAACCAGCCAAGCCAGCAGCAGGATCGCGCCGATCCCGAGCAGGGATTGCGGATGCAACTGCCCAAAAAAACCTATTAGATACTCGAAATAATGCGCCACGCTGGCCCCGCCACTTTTCCCCGGTTATGACTCTTACGCCGATTCGAAAAGCGCGCCATGCCATCTGTCCACCGCCCTTCCGAGATCAAGGCACTGTCCGGGGCGCGGGCGTTCCCGCCGCTGATCCTGGTGCTCTACCATTTCTGCGAAGGCCACGGTTATCGCGGTGTGGACCAGGCGGTCTGCCATGCCAGCGCCTGGGCGAACTTCTTCACCTGCGGCAAGTGGTTCGATCTGGCGGTGGGCCGCGGATATCTGTGGGTGGAATTCTTCTTCGCGCTGTCGGGCTTCATCCTGGTTCATGTCTACGGTTCGCGCGCCTGGGAGTTCTGGCGGGGCAAGGCCTACGTACCCTTCATCAAGGCACGGCTGGCACGGCTCTATCCCATCCATCTCTTCACCCTCGTCAGCATGCTCTATTTGATGTGGGTGCTGAACCGGCTGTCGTACGTCGGCGGCTACGCCTCGATCTACCATCAGCCCTATCCTCCGATGAACACCTGGCCCTCCTTCATCGCCAACCTGTTCCTGGTGCAGGCGTGGAACATCTTTCCCTACCTGACATGGAACGGTGCCTCGTGGTTCGTCAGCGTCGAGTTCCTGTTATGCCTGCTGTTCCCCGTCTATGTGCTCTTGTCGCGCGGTGGAGTGTGGCGCGGGCTGGCGCTGATCGGCGGGGGATTCTCGGCGCTCGTTTTCATTGCGCAGACCTCCGGCTACGGACTCGACGTCACCTTCCACAACGGCATCTTCAGAGGCATGGCGGGTTTTGCCGTCGGCGTCGGCATGGCGATGCTGTACCGCGCTGCGAACGAGGCAGGCGCGGACAAGATACCCGGCTGGGTCCATTCCGCCGTACAAGGCGTGCTGCTGCTCTTTTTCTTCTGGGCGACTTATCGCACCGGCTGGTCGCATAGCCCTAACGACATGTGGTTCGTCGCGGCGCTCTATCTGTTGATCTTCGCGCTGGCGTTCGATCGCGGCTTCCTGGCGCGCGCACTTGCCGCCAAGGTGCCGATGAAGCTGGGCGAGTGGTCCTATGCGATCTATATGGGCCAGACGTTCTGGCTCCAGTTCGTACGCTATTTCGAACAGCGTATCTATCCGCCGGGTGAGACGATGATCCTCGGCCTGCGCTTCAGCGACGTGATGTGGTGGCTGGAACCTTTCTTGCTGGTTCTCGTTTGCGTCGGATGGGGTGCGTTGCTGGCGATCTTCATCGAGCATCCTACGAACGGTTGGTTGCGGCGCAAATTCGCGCAAAGGAAGCTGCAACGCGCATAGGCCGCAAGATGCCTTCTGCCGCCAAGCCTGCCGACATCAAGGCGCTCTCCGGTGCGCGGGCGCTGCCGGCGTTGATGATCGTGCTGTTCCACTTCTGCACCTTCCACCACTACGTGCCCGCAGCAGCGGTTCTGGGTCCGCTAATCACCAAAGGTTATCTGTGGGTGGAGTTCTTCTTCGCGTTGTCGGGCTTCATCCTGATCCATGTCTATGGGGCGCGCGCCGCGGAGTTCTGGCACGGCGGTGCGTTCCTGCCGTTTCTCAAGGCAAGGCTGGCGCGGCTTTATCCGATCCACTTGTTCACCCTGCTGACGATGCTGCTTCTGATGCTGGCGCTCAACGCGCTGGCCGAGGCAAACGGATACGTCTCGATCTATCGCGGGACGGACGCCCCCATGAACACTTGGCCGAGTTTCGTCGCCAATCTGTTTCTGGTCCAGGCGTGGAATACGGTGCAGGGTCTTTCATGGAACACCGCAGCGTGGTTCATCAGCATCGAGTTCCTGCTGTGCCTGTTGTTCCCCGTATACGTGCTCTTGTCGCGGGGCGGAGCGTGGCGCGGCGTACTGTTGATCGTGACCGGTATCGCTTGGCTGATTCTGCTGTCATGGAATTCGCAGATCGGTCTCGACATCACGTTCCGCAACGGGATGTTCCGCGGCATGGCGGGGTTCGCCATCGGCACCGGCACAGCGATGGTGTACCGCGCCGCGATCAAGGCCGGCGCGGGCACTCTTTCCGAATGGAAGCACTCGGCCGCGCAGGCGGTGCTTCTGGTCTTTTTCGTATGGGCGATATGGTTTTCCGGTCCGGCACACACGCGTTCCGATATGTGGACCGCATTGGCGCTCGACGCCTTCGTGCTGGCGCTCGCCTTCGACCGCGGGTTCGTGGCGCGTTTCTTATCCAGCGCGGCGATGCGCAAACTCGGAGAATGGTCCTATGGCATCTACATGGGCCAGATGTTCTGGATGCAATTCGCCCGCCATCTCGAGCAGCGCCACTTCCCCTCGCCTCAGACGATCGTGCTCGGCATGCGCTTTGACGAAGTAATCGCCTGGGCCGAGCCGTTGGCGGTGCTTCTCGTCTGCATCGGCTGGGGGGCGCTGCTGGCGACCTTCATCGAGCATCCGGCCAACGCTACTCTGCGCCGCTTGTTTGCGCAGCGGAAGCTGGCGGCTTGACCGCCGCGCCGCCGCGGGCGATCACTTCGCGAGTTCAACCGCATTCATGGGAGAAACGCTCATGGCCATTCGCTTCGACGGCAAAGTCGCGATCGTTACAGGCGCGGGCGGAGGATTGGGCCGCTGCCATGCGCTCGAACTCGCCGCGCGCGGCGCCAAGGTGGTGGTCAACGATCTGGGAGGGGCGCTCGACGGCACGGGCGGTTCGAGCGCAGCAGCGGAAGCCGTGGTCGCCGAGATCAAGGCCAAGGGCGGCACTGCCATCGCCAACGGCGCCTCGGTTGCCGACGATGCGGGCGTGGCGCACCTGGTGAAACAAACGATGGATGCCTTCGGGCGCATCGACGTGCTGATCGGCAATGCCGGCATCCTGCGCGACAAAAGTTTCGCCAAGATGGAGCTGAAGGATTTCGAGGCGGTGCTGGCGGTGCATCTCTGGGGCACCGTGAAGCCCTGCAAGGCCGTGTGGCAGATCATGCGCGACCGGCAATACGGGCGCATCGTGGTGACGACCTCTTCCACCGGTCTCTACGGCAATTTCGGCCAGACCAATTACGGCGCGGCGAAGCTGGGTATCGCAGGCTTCATGAACACGCTGAAGCTGGAAGGGGCGCGCGACAACATAAAGGTCAACGCCGTCTGCCCGGTGGCCGCCACCCGCATGACGGCGAATTTGATGCCGCCCGCCATGCTGGAAATGCTGAAGCCGGAATTCGTCACGCCCGCCGTGGTGTTCCTGGCGAGCGAAGAGGCGCCGACGGGCGTGATCCTGACCGCGGGCGCGGGTGTCTTCGCAGCGGCCGAGATCGAAGAGACCGACGGCGTCCATCTCGGCCGCAATGCGGCGGCGGAAGACGTGGCCGCGAACTGGGCGAAGATCGCCGACTTATCGACCGCCAAACCCTACGGCCAGGGCATGGAGCAAACACAGAAATTCCTAGCCCGCCTCCAGGACCCGCCGGTGGTGGGATAGCATATCGTCAAGGCCCGGCCCTCATCTTCCGGCGTTTTGCACCGCCAAGGGGCGCTCGGTCACCTGCCGATCAGTAAGCGCGATCAGTTTGGCGTCGATCAAGCGGACAATGTCGCGCGCGTAAGAACCAAGATGCAAATAGAACGCAACCGGCTGGATGGCGGGGCGCAGCGCGTGCGGCCCGCGTAGCAAGCCCTCGAGAATGATCCGCCAGAACATGCCTCGCACGGCGGGTCGATGAACAGTGATATTCCAGGCCAGGCGGCGCAGCTGCACCAATTCGCCGGGCAGACCGGACGTGAAGATGGGAAAGTGCGGCGGCTTAATCAATTTCAACATCCGCAGAATCCTGGCCTGGTAGACATCAGGATCGTAGATATGCGCGATGATGGCTCGATAATCGGCGAGAATCTCGGACCGGGGCCTAAGGGTATCGAAATTCAGACCGTGAATGCACTGATCCCCGCCCATGCCCAAGCCGTCCTCTTCCTCGTACACGTCGCGCAGCCTGCCCTCGGCTGCAAGCCGGCGGCACAACTGGGTATTCGGCAAGGCCATCAGCAGCCCGACCATCGCAACCGTGATCGCCGCTTCCTCAATGAGGTCGATGATCTCGTCGGCGACGCTGCTTTGTTCGGCGTCGAACCCGACGATGAAGCCGGCGAAGACAAATAGCCCGGCGGCGTAGATCTTGTGAATAGAGGCGACGATGTCGCGACGGGCGTTCTGCTTTTTGCGCGTTGCATTCAGCACGTCCGCGTTGGGGCTCTCGATGCCGATGAAGACCTGGTAAAAACCGCAAGCCGACATCATAGACAGCAGCTCGTCGTCGTCGGCAATATTGAGGGAGGCTTCGGTCGACAGGCTGAACGGGCAGCCGTGACTCTTCTGCCATGCGGCAAGTTCAACGAGAAACGCCTTCAACGCTTTCTTGTTGCCGATGATATTGTCGTCGACAAAATCTACGACGCCGCGATAGCCTCTGTCATAGAGCGTCTGCAATTCGGTCAACATCTGGGCGTTCGTCTTAGCGCGCGGGATCCGTCCGAAAAGCTCGATGATGTCGCAGAATTCGCAAATGAAGGGACAGCCGCGCGAAAACTGCACGCCGATATTGGTGTAGCTTTTCAGTTCGAGCAGATCGAAGCGGGGTATCGGCGATTTCGTAACATCGGTGGTGAATTTCTCCGCCGTAAACGTGCCCGAGCGTGCGCCCGAACGCCAAGCCTCGACAAAATCCCCAATGATGCTTTCGGCCTCGCCAAGCACCTTGAAGTCCGCCATCTCATAGCGTTGCGGGCTTGAAGTCGCATCGGGACCCCCGACGACGGAAATCACGCCGAGCGATTTGCAGCGTTCCAGGATGCGCCGCGTTTCCACTTCTTGGCTGAGCATGCCGCCGGTCATCACCAGATCGGCCCAATCGAGATGGNNGCGCCGACGATCTCGCAAGTCTCGCGGAAGTTCCAAAACGAATCGCGGTTGAACCGCGGGTATACAAGCAGCGCGTTACAGCCAGTCGAATTGGTGGTGACGTCGTTCACCAAAGCCTCCTGCTTATACAAACGAGATGCATTATCCGTGCTTATGCCACTAATGCTCTATCAAGGCACAGAACAATCTTCTGTCTTTGCTCGCATCCTGCAAGATAATATTGCGGCGCACGGCTAGATTGCCGATGATCTTTCGCAAATGGAGGGTGCTCAGGCTTGGCCGCACCGCGGTTGGCGAGCCTGAAATACATCAATTATGAGAGGTTTCTCGTGGGCGGCCGGTCAAGGCGCTCTGCCTTCAGCTCCACTCACATGAGCATATTGAACGACCGCATTAGGCGGCGGCTTCAACGGGTCAGTGCAACACCTTCTAATCTTGTCGGATCAGGAGGTAAGCGCATGAGAGAGACGCCCCGGATATGGTTTATGGCGCAACAGAAGGCTGAGCCGTGGGAGCGCCGGAAGAGCAACCTTCGGATGATCGTGCCGTCTTTCAGTAATCGACCGGATAGTCCTTCTTGAATTTCCGATTGCTGAAGGCCTTCTTCATGGTCCAGTCCTCGGCGGGACTGGTCCAGAACGTATCGCCCGGCGGCAGCGCGAGCGGCAGGAAGCTCTCGGTCGTGATGTACATGCTGCCGTTGTTGCTATAGATGTCCGCAAGCTCCGGCTGATGGTCGGCAAAACCGAGCGTCAGGAACCCGTCCGCCGTGAAGTTCGTGGGATTGGTGAAGATTTTTCGATGCACGGCGGTCATCGCGGAACGGACCCGACCTTCGGACATCGCCTCCGGCAGAGATTTGCGCCACGAGAGAAGGGCAAGCGGCTGGAAAGCAGCCGTCCGATAGGTCGCGGAACGGCCGATCGGCGGGAACGCGCCGTCGGGCGAGATCATTCGCTCGAGGTGCTCGGCGTAGCGCTGTGCGCGCTTCAGAGCCCGGTCGTGAAGTTCCCCGCTCGGACGATCGCCCAGTGTCGTTCCGGTCTTGACAAGAACCTCGAGTATTTCGAGCAACATCGGATGAATGACGAAGGAATTGTAGTAATCGTAATGGAACTGCATGCCGTCCGCGTACCAGCCGTCGCCCACGTACCATTCATTGATCTTCTTGATCGCTAGATTGATGCGAATGGGATCAAATCGCTCGCCGACGGACAACAGAAAGGCTTCGTTCAACGCGGCAAACAGCAGCCAGTTGGTGTAGGGCGCACTGACTCGGCGCAGTAGCTTCAACTCCTCGACGATCCGCGCCTTCGTCTTCCTGTCGAGCGGCGCCCAAAGCTGCTGCGGCGCACGGATCAGAGCGTTCGAGAAATAGGCGGAGTCGACCAGCGGCTGGCCTTCTTTGCGCCACAAGAGGTAATCCGGGCTCGTCGGATCGACGGAACGGCCGTAACCCTCGATCGCCCATTCGCGCAGCCGTTTTCTTTGCCGCCCCTCTTTGGTTTCGTCGTCCGGAAGGGTCAACCACGGTGCCAATCCAGACATCAAACGCCCGAAACATTCCATGTAGGCGACTCTGCGGTCACGCCCGTCCCACACCGGGCTGAGCTCGACCGGCATAGTCTTCTGGAGCTTGCCCGCCGAGATGAGCGAGAGCACCGGTTTTGCAATCGCGAACAGCAGCTCGCTCCAATACTCGCGGTCGGGCTGTGCCGGCGCTTCCTGGTTTGCGCCCGATGCCCCGGCCGCAAGAGCACCGGCCGCGGTGGTCATGACCATCGCCTGCATGAAGCTGCGCCGCTGCATCTTTTGCCTCCCTGCTTTCCCCGAAGCGACACTCGTGCTTTATCGAAGATAGGACAGATGCGCGGCTGGCGCAGCAGCTTTGTTCCAGCCAAACACCGTCGCGGCAAACAGGGACAGCAGAGAGGACGCGCTCGTACATGTCGTTCGCTGTCGCTCTCGACCTGTTCGACCTACTCGCCCCCCTCACCCCTGCCCTCTCCCCCAAAGTGGGGGAGAGGGAGAAGGTGGTCTATTGCAGCGGCTTCTGCGCGTCCGCCGTCTTGGCGAGACGCAGGAGGCTCACGAACTCGGCGCGGTAGCTGAACGGATCGGGCCCTTTGGCGTTGTTGGCGATGGCAATGGCCCGGTCGTAGTCGAAGTCCTTGATGTAGGGATCGTGCCGCAGGAGCTGTGCCGCGCCGGCCACCGCCGCCGCGAATCGCATGTCCTCGGAGACGCTTGCGAAATTATCCGTGGCGTCGGCGCTAGTGATCGGCCGCTCGATGAGCTTGGATTGCTTATCGCCCGGCAGTTTGTAGCGGATGCGCAGGAAGACGTATTCGCCGTTCGGGTTGCCCGCCGCGGGCTTGCCGTAGCGCAAAGGATCGGACATCTGCGCCCTGGAGCCGACCGGGGTGATCTCGTAGATCGCCGTAACCGCCGCGCCCGAACCGATGTCGCCGGCATCGACCTTGTCGTTGTTGAAGTCGGTGCGGTTGAGGATGCGCGTTTCGTAGCCGATCAGGCGGTATTCGGCGACGCGGGCGGGATTGAACTCGACCTGGATCTTCACGTCGTTGGCGATGGTGAACAGTGTGCCCGAGATCTGATCGACGAACACTTTGCGGGCCTCGTTCAGATTGTCGATGAAGGCGGCGTTGCCGTTGCCGGCCTGCGCCAGCTTCTGCATCGTGGCATCCTGGTAGTTGTCGTTGCCGAAGCCGAGGCAGGTGAGATAGACGCCCGTCTCGCGCTCGCGGGTGACGAAATCCTCCAGCGCATTGGGATCGGTGATGCCGACGTTGAAGTCGCCGTCGGTCGCCAGGATCACGCGGTTCACCGCGCCCTTGATGAAATTGGCTTCCGCCAGCTTGTAGGCGGTGCGGATGCCCTCGCCGCCCGGCGTGAAGCCGCCCGCCTGAAGATTGTCGATCACGGCGAGAATCTTCGTCTTCTCCGAACCTTTCGTGGGTTCGAGCGGCACGGTCACCCCGCCGCCGTAAGTCACGATGGCGACGGTATCGTCTGCTTTCAGCTGATCGACCAGCAGGCGGAATGAGCGCACCAGCAGCGGCAGCTTGTTGGGCTCGGCCATCGAGCCGGAATTGTCGATCAGGAAGACGAGATTGGCGCGCGGGCGTTCCGCGCGCGGAATGTCGAAGCCCTTGATGCCAATGTGAAGGAGCCTGGTGTCCTTGTTCCACGGCGTCGGATAGACCCTGACGCTGGCGCGGAACGGGACCTTGCGGTCCGGCGGCAGCGGATAGGCATAATCGAAGTAGTTGACCATCTCTTCGATGCGTACCGCATCGGCCTGCGGCAGCGCACCGTTATTCAAGGCATCGCGCACGATGCCGTAAGAGGCGGTATCGACGTCGATCGAAAAGGTGGAGACCGGTTCGTCCGCCGTGACCTTTACCGGGTTCGGCTTGGCGTCAGGGAATTTCGAGGTGTTCGACGGCTGCCAGTAGGTCGGCGGGGGCGCGGGCGGCATCATCCCGCCCTTGGCCATCGCGACGGGCGCCCCCCGGAAGCCGGTAACCGTCACCGTCTGCATCGTCGACGCGTCCGCCGGCGAAGGCGGCGGAGGTGGCGGTGGCGGCGGCGGAACGACATTCTGCGTTTGATGTTCCTGTGTCGTACCCTCCTGGCATCCAGCCAAGGCGAGCAGACCTACCGCACCGATGACGAGCCCCAGTGTTCCAAGCACGTGACGTCTCATGGCTTCTCCTCCAAAAACCGGCCTCCAGCATCCTAGCGGATTGGGGTGACGTAGGGGTGGGTTTGCGGCGGATTGGGGGCTGAAACCTTTGTAAGCCGCCATATGACACTATTATGAAGTTACGAGTAGTGAAGCCGGACGGAATTTCAAGGCCTCACCCTATGATTGTCCTGCATGGCCGCCATCCGCCTCTATTCACCATCCAAACTATTGTTCCCTCCCTACCGGCTCCTATTTGAACGGTGTGGCTGGTTAAAAGCGGTCCAAACGGCCCGCGGCCAGCCGAAAAAGCAAGGAGAGGGTTATGTCTAAGGGTTTTACGAAGTTCCTGGGAGCCGGCTTGCTCACTGTTGCCGTTGTCGGCGGCGTGGCGACCTATCTGACCGAATCGTTGGCGCCCAAGCCGGCCCACTACACTCTGGACGGCATCGTCACCGAGCAGGCCGTCCAGCCGGTGCAGACCAAAGTCGTGACCACGGACATGGGGCGGCCTTCCTAAGGCCGCCTTGTCCGCCCCCCGGGCCTCCGGCCCCGGGGAGCGCCGCAGGAAACCGAAATATGCGTTTAAGTCGCGGTTTTTTGCTTAATGGCATTGTGGCGCAAATGTGGCGGGCTTATCCTAGAGCCGTGGCTGGTGATACGCGCGACGTCCGAGCCGCCCCGCCAGCCCGACATGGAGAAGGATCATGGACGACACGTTCTCCGCGACTCTGAAGTCCGTCGGTGCAATGGTTCTGACTTTGGTTCTGTTCCTCGGCGTCGGTTACTACGTTTACACGGCGTTGTTCGTGCCACCGGGACCGCAAACCGACACATACGCGGCTGCAAGCAACGGCGCACCAAGTCAGACGCGCTGATACGATCATCACGCCGGGCAGCAGATGCCGGAACGCCGCTCTACTCGGCGACTTCCTCGAGCACGACGTCGTGGCCCCATAGATGCTCGATATGGCCGACGACGAGTTCCTTCGTCGCATGATGCAGCGGCACGCCGCGATGCATGCGGTGTTCTAGGAACAGCGTGCGATCTCCTTTGAGGTTCGCGTCGACCACCTGGATGTTGGGATCGCTCATCCCGGTGTCGTATTGGTGCGCCAACAGGCTGCGCACCTTGCGGTAGCCCTGCTCGTTGTGGATCGCCGAGACGCGATAGGCGGCCTCGTCCGCCCTGTCGAACAGCGCGAACAGGCGGAAATCGCGCATCAGCTTGGGCGACAGGAATTGCTCGATGAAGCTTTCGTCGCGGTAATTCGCCCAGGCGTCCTTGAGCGCCACCACCCAGTCGCCCGAACCCGCGAACTGCGGGAACCAGTCCTTGTCCTCGTCCGTCGGCGCCTCGGCGATGCGGCGGATGTCGCTCATCATGGCAAAGCCCAGCGCATAGGGATTGATGCCGCTGTAGCGCGGATCGGAGAACTCCGGCTGGAACACCACAGAGGTGTGACTGTGCAGGAACTCGAGCAGCGAGCCCTCGCCGATCATGCCGCGGTCGAAAAGGATGTGCATGATGGCGTGGTGCACGAAGGTGGCGCAGCCCTCGTTCATCACCTTGGTCTGGCGCTGGGGATAGAAATATTGCGCCATGTTGCGCACGATGCGCAGGATTTCGCGCTGCCAGCCACGCAAGATCGGCGAATTCTTCTCGATGAAATAGAGAAGATTCTCCTCCGGCAGTTTCATGTCGCCGTCGAACTCGTCTTCGTCGATCGGCGTCGGCGGAATGGCGGCAGGATTAATTCCGGCCGGCAGCGTGCGCCACAGCTCGTTGTAAGCCTCCTCCTCATAGGCGGCGCGGCGGCGGCGCTTCTCCAGGATACGCTCGCGTCGACGGCTTAGGCGGACGGCGGTAACGGAACACGCCCTGATCCATCAGCGCATGCGCGGCATCGAGGACCGACTCCACTTCGTCGCGGCCGTAACGCTCCTCGCAGGCGGCAGATGTAGTGCTTGGCGAAAGCCAGATAATCGAGAATGCCTTCGGCATTGGTCCACTGGCGGAACAGGTAGTTGTTCTTGAAAAAGTGGTTATGGCCGAAAGGCGGCATGGGCCATCACCAACGCCTGCATCGTCATGGTGTTTTCTTCGAGCAGATAGGAAATGCAGGGGCTCGAATTGATGACGATCTCGTAGGCCAGCGCCGAAAAGCCGGCGCGGTAGAAGGTCTCCTCGCGCGCGAACAGCTTACCGAAGCTCCAGTGGTTGTACATCAGCGGCATGCCGAGCGAGGAATAGGCGTCCAGCATCTGCTCGGACGAGATCACCTCGATCTGGTTGGGATAGACGTCGAGCTTGAGGTCACCGAGCGCGATTTCCTCGATGGCCTTGTAGGCGCGGTCGAGCGTCGCAAAATCCCATTCGGCTTCGGTAAAGAGGAGCTTAGTCACGCGGACCTCTCACCTGCAAAAAGCCGAATCGCACGCGGAGACGCGGAGGCGCGGAGACTATGCAGCCGCCATGCCCTCCGCGTTCTCCGCGGCTCCGCGTGAGTTCTCGTGTGCCGCATTATCCTGCCTCCGCCTTTTTGAACAGCTCGCGGAAGACCGGGAAGATGTCGGTCGGCTTGGAGATGCGCTTGGTGGCGAAGTTGGGCCACAACTCGGCCACGGTGCGGTAGGCGCGCCAGAGTTCGGCGCCGGAATCCTCGGAGGCAAACACCTCCATCTCGCGCTCGTCGAGAATCTCGATATAGGCGTAGTACTGGCAAAGCGGCATGACCTCGGCGTTCAGCATCTCGACGCAGCGCCGCGCGTCGCCCGATTGCGTGTAGCCGTCCGAGGCCTGTGCCGCGTAGATGTTCCAGTCGCTTGTCGTGTAGCGCTCGCGCTGGATCTCCAGCATCTTGTCGAGTGCGGTGGAAACGATCGTGCCGCCCGACTGGCGCGAATAGAAGAATTCGTGTTCGTCCACTTCCTGCGCGTCGTGGGTGTGGCGGATAAAAACGATGTCCACCTTCTTGTAGCGCCGCCTGAGGAACAGGTGCAGCAGCATGTAGAAGCGCTTGGCGAGGTCCTTCTCGCGCTCGCCCATCGAGCCGGAGACGTCCATCAGGCAGAACATCACCGCCTGGCTGGTGGGCACCGGTTGCTCGGTGTAGGAGTTGTAGCGCACGTCCACCGGATCGATGAAGCCGACCCATTTGCGGCGGGCGTTGGCTTTGGCAAGCGCCTCCTTCAGCGACGCTATTTTCACGCGCGTATTTTCGGTGAGCGGCTCTTCCCGTTCGAGCAGATCGAGCTTTTCTTGAAGCGCCTTGATGTCGCCGAGGCGGGGTCGGTGCAGCGCCAGCCTGCGGCCGTGGGCGTTACGCATGGTGCGCACGAGATTGATCTGCGAGGGCGAGCCCGAAGTAGTGATGCCGGCGCGCTTCCAGAGGCGGTTGGGCGTATCCTTCAGCGTGGTGCGCACCAGATTGGGTAGTTCGAGGTTCTCGAAAAAAATGTCGAGCACTTCGTCCTGGCTCATGACGAATTCGAAATCGTCCTCGCCCTCGGCGTAGTCGGCCGCGTCCTTGCCGTGGCCGCCCTCGCCCGAAGGGGGCTTCTTGATCTCGTCGCCCGGCATGAACTCCTTGTTGCCCGGCATGACAAAATCGCGCTCGCCCGAGGACTTGGGATCGAGCCGGAAGCGGGGCTCCCTGGTGCCCTTGGTGGAAATCTTGATCTTCCGCTCTTTGCTTATATCGGCAACGGCGGAGTCCTTGAGCGACTTCTGCACGGCCTCGCGAATCTGCGCCCGCGCCCGGCGCAGGAAGCGCTGGCGGTTGCCTAGGCTCTTGCCCTTGGGATTGAGACGCCGGTCGATGAAGTAGGTCATTCCATATTACCTTGTCATCCCGGCCATTGAGCGAAGCGAGCGCGGGCCGGGACCCACTTCCCAGCGAGCGCTTGTCTCGAAGTGGGTCCCGGAACTGCGCCGGCCGTTGGCCGGCTTGTCCGGGATGGCAGCCATATTGCTATCCCGCTTTATTGACCCGCATGTACCATTCGACGAGGCGGCGGACTTGGCGCGGGGTATAGCCGCGCGCCAGCATGCGCTTGACGAACTCGTTGTGCTTGGTCTGCGTGTCGGAGTCCTTCTTCGATTCGAAGCTGATGACCGGCAAAAGGTCCTCCACCTGGGTGAACATCCGCTTCTCGATCACCGAGCGGATTTTCTCGTAGGCGGTCCAGGCGGGGTTCTTGCCGTCGTGCTGGGCACGGTAGCGCAGCGCGAACTTCACCACCTCGTTGCGGAAGTCCTTGGGATTGGCGATGCCCGCGGGCTTCTCGATCTTCGACAGCTCGTTGTCGAGGGCGCCGCGGTCGAGCAACTGGCCGGTGTCGGCGTCTTTGAAGTCCTGATCCTCGATCCAGGCGTCGGCATAGGCGATGTAGCGGTCGAACAGGTTCTGGCCGTACTCGCCGTAGGATTCCAGATACGCCTTCTGGATTTCCTTGCCGATGAACTCGGCATAGCGCGGCGCCAACTCCGCCTTGATGAATTCGAGATATTTCTTCTCGGTCTCGTCGGGGTATTGCTCGCGCTTGATCGACAGTTCCAGCACGTACATCAGGTGCACGGGATCGGCGGCGACTTCCGTCACGTCGTAGTTGAAGGTCTCGGACATGCATTTGTAGGCGAAACGGGTGGAGATGCCCGTCATGCCCTCGTCGATGCCGGCCTGGTCCTTGTATTCCTGCAGCGTCTTGGCCTTGGGGTCGGTGTCCTTCAGCTTCTCGCCGTCGTAGACGCGCATCTTGGAGGTGAGATTGGAATTCTCGTGCTCCTTGAGACGGGTCATGACGCAGAACTTGGCCAGTATCTCCAACGTCTCAGGGGCGCAGGGCGCGCCGTTCAATTCGCTCGCCGTGAGCAGCTTCCTGTAGATCATCGTCTCTTCCTGCACGCGCAGGCAGTAGGGGACGGTGATGACGCTGATGCGGTCGAGGAAAGCTTCGTTGTTGCGGTTGGCCTTGAAGACCGTCCACTCGGCTTCATTGGAGTGGGCCAGGATGGTGCCCGCGAAGGGGATGGGCCCTAGCGTCTCGGTGCCGATGTAGTTGCCTTCCTGGGTCGCGGTCAGCAGCGGGTGCAGCACCTTGATCGGCGCCTTGAACATTTCGACGAATTCGAGCAGGCCCTGGTTGGCGCGGCACAGCCCGCCGGAGAAGGAATAGGCGTCCGCATCGTTCTGGCTGAAATGCTCCAGCTTGCGGATATCGACCTTGCCGGCCAGCGAGGAGATATCCTGGTTGTTCTCGTCGCCCGGCTCGGTCTTGGCGATGGCGATCTGGCGCAATTTGGAGGGATAGATGCGGCAGACCTCGAACTTCGAGATGTCGCCGCCGAATTCGTCGAGCCGCTTCACCGCCCAGGGGCTCATGATGCCGCCGACGCGATGCTTCTCGATGCCGTATTTCTCTTCCAGCAGGTTGGCCAGCTCTTCCGACCGGAACAGACCCAGCGGGGATTCGAAGACCGGGCTGACGTCGTTGCCCGCCTTCAGCACGTAGATCGGATGCTTCTCCATCATGTCCTTGAGACGCTCGGCGAGCGAGGACTTGCCGCCGCCGACCGGGCCGAGGAGATAGAGAATCTGGCGCTTCTCTTCGAGGCCCTGGGCGGCATGCTTGAAGTAGCCCACGATCCGCTCGATCGTGTCCTCCATGCCGTAGAAGCCTTCGAAGGCGCGATATATCTTTATGGTGCGGTTGAAGAACATCCGGCCGAGGCGCGGGTCCTGTGCGGTGTCGACAAGCTCCGGCTCGCCGATCGCGGTCACCATGCGCTCGGATGGAGACGCGTAGAGCATCTTGTCGTCGCGCGCCGCGAGCAGCCAATCCCGCAGCGACATGGTTTCAAAACGTTCCCGTGCATAGTCGCGCGAGAAGATGTCGAAGACATCGAGCGTGCCCATCGAGACCAAATCTCCCATTGCGTCCGTACGCCCTCACGATGTCGATATCGTGACCCACAGCCGGCGTGACAAGACGTAGTAGTCTACCGCGTTACGGTATTTCTCTCATTCCTCAACTGAACCGAGGGTTAATCCCCCCGGTTTTCCGAGATTCCGTTCACAGACGCAACCTTCTCCGCGCAACGCGATGACGCGTTCTCGGCCGCTTCGGTTGTGCCTTCCCACGACGAATCGCCGGCCTCATTACGCAAATGCGTTGCGGCTTAGCCGCCCGGTCGATCACGAAGGAGTTTACGCCGTTATACACGCATCCCAAAGGGCGGCGAGGCACATTGTGCGTGTCGCGTCACTGAAAGGTCACGATTGTATCGTCAGCTTCCGTATCGGCATTGTGACATCGCACGTTGTCACGCCGAGTCATGAACTTGCCGGTTGTTGACGCCGGTGCGGTTACCACAACGTAAGAAAAAGCGAAGCGGCGGCGGATTTTGTCATGCAAGTCCCTTGCGGGGCGGGCGTGTTCGCGCAAAGCTTTACGTATGAGCAATCTTGCGGTCCAGATCAGGCAGGCACGCCAGGAAGATGCCGCGAAGATCGCGCAAGTTTACATCGACTCCTGGCACGACACCTATCCGGGCGTCCTGCCGACCGCCCTGCTCTGCGCCATGACGTCCAAAGGACAGACCGCGCGCTGGCTGGCGACGATCCGGGCGCAGGGGCGCGAGAGCGTGCTGGTGGCCGACAGCAGCGACGAAGGCATCGTCGGAATGGCGAGCCTTGGCCCGGCGCGCGACGGCAGCCTAGGTTTCGACGGGGAGGTCTACACGCTCTATGTCGATCCTTCGTATTACGGCCGCGGCATCGGCCGCGCGCTGCTCCAGAACGCGTTCCTCACCCTGCGCAAGCAGGGCATGACCTCATGCCTGATCTGGGCGCACGCGCACAATTACGCCCGATACTTCTACGAGGCGATGGGCGGACGGCTGGTTGCCGAGCGCAGCGCAATGCTGATGGGCGAAAAGGTTCCGGAATGCGCCTTCGGCTGGAAGACGCTGGCGCTGGCCGAACGCAGCCCGGCGCGCTGAACCTCACGCCGCGGGCGCAACTCCAGGCATAACAAGGTCTTGCGCAAGAGTAGTCCTAATTTATTGGACACCTTGTTTCCGTTACGTCAGCAAAAGGATTTATTGATAACGTTTTGCGATACTCCGGAGAGGTCGAATCGATTGGGAGCTGGCCTGGCAGCTGCCGGGCTATCGGGGGCGTCGTTATGAATAAGCTCGTCAGCATCGACGAAGCTAACGCTTTGATCGAAACCGGAAGACCCATTCACATCGCCGGCGACGAAACCGCCTTGCGCGGCCTTAAGCGCGGCAATTGGATTGGCGGCACGATCCCCTATTTCCTGACCCGCAGCGGGGGCGTCGTCGAGCGCGAAAAGGTATTTATCAGCCGGTTTCCGGACGAGGTCGCCGACGTAACCATCCAGACGGTCGACATCGGTCACATCCTGGCAATCGCCGGCGACGCGCCGCGCAACGGCTTCTCTCTTATCATCGTGCCCGGTCTCAGCGACATCCACACCGCTTACGCCCTGACGGCGAACAACATGCCCGGCATCTTCGAACATCCCATCGTGGGCTGGACGGCCGGAGTCCATCTGGACGACATCGGCAAAGTATCCCCCAAGGTGTTCGACGGCACGACAGGCGAAGCCTTCGACAACCGCATCGTCGTCATGCATGCCAACCTGCCGCCCGGCAAACTCGCCAAAGTCGGAACCATCAATCCGTTCCGGTCCGGCAGCGGCGACGAGATTGTTTTCCCGGAATCCGGCTTTTCGGCGAAGGCCTGCACGATCAACGGCGATGCGGACGACTTCTACGATTATGCGGTCCGCACCAGGCTGGATACCAAGCTGCCGCTGATCACCACGCGCTCCAACACCCGCATCAATGTGAGCTTCCGTAGCCTCGACGACGAAAGCCGGAGCGTGAATTTCTATGCGCCGGTCTCGAGGGGACTGGTTTACCGCCAGGCCGCGCCCATGCCCGACTACCGGGCGGCGCTGATCGAGGCAACGGAGCAGCTGGACTTCTCGCCGGCGTTCTCCTGCAACTGCATCCTCAACTACGTGTACGGCCGCTTGGAAGGCACGCAATACATACCGGTTCCGGGGCCTGCGACGTTCGGCGAAGTGGCCCACATCCTCCTGAACCAGACGCTCGTCTATCTGCAAATCGCCGACCGTTAATTGTCGTCGGCTTCCCCGCTCAGATCTTTGGGGCGGACGAAGAGCTCGAGTTCGCCAGCGCCCGGTTCGATCCCGTCCCATTCCGCAATCTCGAAACCGATCACGGCGAGAGCGGCGGTGGGGAACTTCTGCGACATGGCATCGTAGAGTTTGCGCGATTCGCTGCCGCCGGGCATGCGGGCCAGCGTTCGGGCGCAATATTCGAGGCCGGGGTTGTGGCCGACGATCATCAGCGATCCGGCGGCGGTGCGCGTCTGCCGCACGATCTCGACGATTTTCGAGGCCTTCGCAAGGTAGAGCTCCCTTACGGACTGCACAGCCGGCGTGTCTTCCAGCACGGGCAGGATGAGTTCGAGCGTCTGGCGCGTACGGGCGGCGGGCGAACACAGCACCACCTCGGGGACGCACTTTTCCTCTTTCAGGAAGTGACCCATGCGGATCGCATCGGCCCGGCCGCGGTCGGTCAGCGTACGGTCGATGTCGTCGAGGCCGTGCCTTTCCCGGCACGCCTTAGCATGTCTGAGGAGCAGAAGCCGCTTCACGACACCTGGTACCGGGCCCGCGCTCCGCGTTCCAAGGCGGCGGCCACCAGCCGGTCCAGACCGAGCGCGCGGCGCAGCGTGTCGATCACCCTGATCTCTTCCAGGGCGATCTGGCTGTCGGTCAGCGCCACTTCGAGCGCCAGCCAGTAGGCCGTCTCGCGCAGCGGCTCCGGCAGGGCGTTCCGCACGAGGCCAAGCACCGCATTGAGCCCGTCCTCCTCCTGGAGGATGGCCGAGCAGTCCTGCGCCAGGGCCAAGAGGCGGTCGTGATCGAAATTCCGGAAGACCGGCAGTTTGCGCGTGATGTCGCCGATCGCCTTCAGTTCCTTGTCGCTCATCGTGCCGTCCGAAGCGGAGACGACGACCATGACGTAAACGAGCGCGGCATGCTGGCTGATGGTGTTCATGTGCTGGAAATCAATCTTTTTTGCAGGACCGGAATCTTAAGGAACTTGACCCGCCGGGGCAAGGCGCGCAACAAAACGTCATGGCGACGCAGAAGAAACCCGGCAAATGGCGCGCACGCACCCACGCGGTGCGCGGCGGACAAATTCGCACGCCGTTCCAGGAAACGTCGGAGGCACTGATTCTCACCTCCGGCTATGCCTATAACGTGCCCGAGGAGGCGGAAGCGCGCTTCAAGGGCGAGGCCGAGGGCTACACCTACAGCCGCTTCGCCAATCCCACGGTCACGATGTTCGAGGAGCGGATGGCGGCGCTGGAAGGCGCACCCTGCGCGCGCGCCACGGCGAGCGGCATGGCGGCGGTGACCGCGACGTTTCTTTCGGCGCTCAATCAGGGCGATCATGTGGTGGCCGCCAAGGTGATGTTCGGCGCCTGCCGCTATGTGATCGAGGAAATCCTGCCGCGCTTCGGAATTTCCAACACGCTGGTGGACGGCACCGATCTCGACCAATGGCAGGATGCGATCACCCCCGCCACGAAAATGCTGTTCCTGGAAACGCCGGCCAATCCGACGCTCGCCATCTCCGACATCAAGGGCGTGGCGGAGATCGCAGACAAGGCGGGCGCCAGACTGGTCGTCGATAACGCTTTCGCCAGTCCGGCGTTGCAGCGGCCGATGGCGTTCGGCGCGCACATCGTCGTCCATTCCTCGACCAAGTACATCGACGGACAGGGCCGCGCGATGGGCGGCGTCATTCTCTGCCGCGAGGATTTCCTCAAGGATCATCTTCAGATTTTTTTACGCAACACGGGCCCCACCATCAGCCCGTTCAATGCCTGGCTGCACCTCAAGAGCCTCGAAACTCTCGAGATCAGGATGCGAGCGCATTGCGAGAACGCGGGCGTAGTGGCCGATTTCCTGGCCAAGCAGCGCAGCGTACTGCGCGTGCTCTATCCCTTCCGGGAAGATCATCCGCAGCACAAATTGGCGCGCGCGCAGATGGCCGGCGGCGGCGGTATCGTTACTTTCGAGGTGGCCGGCGGCAAGCAAGGCGCATTCGCGGCAGAGGCGGCGCTGAAGCTGATCGACATCTCCAACAACCTCGGCGACACGAAATCCCTCATCACCCACCCTGCCACGACGACGCACCAGCGTCTTTCACCCGCGGCGCGCGCAGAACTGGGGGTCACTGACGGGATGCTGCGCATCGCGGTAGGCCTGGAAGATTCGGCCGATCTCTGCGAAGACCTGGGCCAAGCGCTGACGTAGCGGCGTTAACCGCCATAGGTAACAGATACTTGCGGGTGGCGCTCGCGTCACCCATTATCGGCCCATGTACGAGCGCACGACACACGGCATCAGGGTGGCAGTGAAATCGGCGTTTCTGGACGACCAATCCGACCCGATCGAAGGCCAGTTTCTCTGGGCGTACACGGTAACCATAGAGAACCGGGGCCCCGAGGCCGTTCAGCTCCTGTCGCGCTACTGGCACATCACCGACGGCGACGGCCATGTGCGCGAAGTGCGCGGACCGGGCGTGGTGGGCGCGCAGCCCGTGCTCGAGCCGGGACAGATGTTCCAGTACACCAGCGGCTGTCCGCTGCCGACCGCCTCCGGCTACATGACGGGGCGTTATCAGATGCGCTCGGCCTCGGGAGAGGCCTTCGAGGCGGAAATTCCGGACTTTGTGCTTGAAAGTCCGCACGAGCGCCGCCAACTACATTAGGTCCCCGCAGGGTTGATTGTCCGGCGCGTCCGGGGGCGTAATGCGCCGTTTCGCGAAAGCCAAGCCCATGTCGAAACCAAAAGCCGCCGCCCGCAAGCTCAAGGTCGTGCGCCCCTCGCGCGAAGAGGCCGAAGCGGCGATCAAGACCCTGCTCAAATGGGCGGGCGACGATCCTTCACGCGAAGGCCTGCGCGATACGCCCGCGCGCGTCGCCCGCGCCTACGAAGACTGGTTCAGCGGCTACGACGAAGACCCCGAGGAATATCTGAAGCGCACCTTCGAGGAAGTCGAAGGCTACGACGACATGATCGTCTTGAAGGACATCCGCTTCGAATCCCATTGCGAGCACCATCTGGCGCCGATCATCGGCAAGGTGCACATCGGCTATCTGCCGAACAACAAGGTGGTGGGCATCTCCAAGCTGGCCCGCGTGGTGGACGTGTTCGCGCGCCGCCTCCAAGTGCAGGAGACCATGAACGCGCAGATCGCCGACTGCATCCAGCGCGTGCTGGAGCCCAAGGGCGTGGCGGTGGTGATCGAGGCGACGCATCAGTGCATGACGACGCGCGGCGTGCACAAGCCGGGCGTTACGATGGTGACCTCCACCGTGCACGGCGCGTTCCGCACCAACGCGACGACGCGGCGCGAATTTCTGGCGGTGATCGGCAATCCGGCGTCTAGCGCGAGCGGGTAAGTAGGTATACAGCAAATAGTCCAATAGATGCGCGGATGCGGACCTTATGGGAAGTGGATCTGCACTATGAATTCGCGGCACGCGTTGTTCTGCCTATTGCTGGCGGCGCCACTGTCGGCCTGTGTGCCGGTGGAAATACAACCGAATGATGTCGTCAGAACCAACCTGAACACGGTTACGCCTTCCGGTCTGCCTGCCATCGCGGCGCATGTGGGTTCCGATTATCGTTTTACCAGCGGTGAAATGCCGGCGGATTTCGGCAAGCTGCATTTTGTGCTGGCGGAAAGCGACCCGCACCGACCGCTGATCGTTTCCTGCGGCGGCAATGGCTTTCGCGAAAACGCCGGAGGCGCCAAGACATTGGAAGCGCTGGCGCCGTTCGGCAATGTTTTGCAGTTCGACTATCCGGGATTGGGGCAAAGCCAGGGCACCGGCTCCAAGCAGGACTATGACGCGGCGCTGCGCGCGGTCCACGACAAGGTCGAACAACTTGCCGCAGCGCGCGGCTCAAGCGCCGTCGTCTTTTGGGGCCATTCGCTTGGCGGCGGGTTCTGCGCCGCTTTGGCAGCAGGCGCCCGTATGAAGTCCGTGCTCGTGATGGACGGCGCCTTTGCGAATTTAAGCGACGTGGTCGACGGAATCGCCGGGAGGTATTCGCTTTTCGTGCGCGCGGAAGTTCAGGCCGATACGGTCGAATTCGACATTCCGGTGCTGCTGGCCGACTACAATTACCCAATCATCGTCGTTGCCTCGAAAGCCGACGAGGTCATCCCCTTCCCGGTCACGGCGCGGCTTGCGCAAAGATTGAAGGAAAGCGGCAAGAACGCCACCTTCATCGAGCTGGAAGGATCGTCACATGGCACAATCCGCAAGAACCCCGACTATCGAACCAAGGTGGGGGGTGCGCTCGGCGCCTTCGGGATCGCCACAACGCCCCTCGCTGCCGGGGCATCCTCGGCGATGGAAGCCAAACCGTGCGGCGCCATGCATGTGCGAGACGGGTGCGGAACCTTGATATGGCCGGACGGCAGCACCTATGTCGGCGGCTTTCAAGGCGGGCGCTTCCATGGGCATGGAATTATCACCTACGCCGATGGAACGAGATTCGAAGGGGACTATACCGACGGCAACGGCCACGGGCAGGCAACCTATATCAAGGCCGACGGAACCGTCATTGCCGGCACATTCCGCGACGCCGAATTCGTCACAACGAACGCCCCACAGGCCGAGCCTTCCTCCGAATCGCCGGAGCAGGAGGGCGTGACGACCGTAGTAATCACGGCAATCGTCGAAGAAGACGGCAGCATTACCAACGCTATGGCCGAAATACCGCCGAATCTTTCCGGCTTGGACGCGGCGCGCATTTGCACCGCAGCCGCAAAACAGATTTTGAAATGGAAACTGCATCCGGCGACGATCGACGGCCACCCGATAAAGGTGCCGGCGTTTGTCACGATGGGGTATGAGCCGCCGAAGTAACGCCATGTGTGCGTGCCAAGAAGGAACGCGGCGGGCTAACAACTATCCCTTGAGGTCTTCCGCCGTCGTCTCATGCACCTTGCCGCAGAATTCGCAGCGGGCGCGCAGGATGCCGTCGGCATCGGCGAGGCCGGCGCGTTCCTCCTCGGAATAGGAGCGCAGCACGGCGGCGATGCGCTTGCCGTCGCAATCGCAGCGGAACGTAATCGTTTCGGCGGGTTGGACGCGCACTTCTTCCTGGTTGAAAAGGCGCCATAGCAGCGTTTCGGCCGTGAGCGCAGTGTCCACCAGTTCGAGGTCTTCCACCGTGGCGGCGAGCGTGGAGAGACGGCCCCAGTCGTCCTCGCTGCGTTTGGCGTTGGGTGTGACTTGCAGCATCAGACCGCCCGCGCGCCAGGCCGATTCCTGCTTGCCCTTCGTGTAGAGCGGCGCCGCCGCCAGACGGATCAGTGTCGGCAACTGCTCGGACTGCTCGAAATAGGTTTCTGCCGAGGCCGCGATGCCCTTGGGCGACAGCGTCACGATGCCCTGATAGGTCTTGCCGCCGCGTCGCGGCTCGACGGTGATGGCGAGCGAACCCGCGCCCGCCAGCGCCGCAAAGGACGGCGGCGCGGCGATGCTTGCAAAACGCTCCTTGTCGAGCCGCGCATAGCCGCGTACGCCCTTCGGCTTGCCGTCGACAGCGCCGTAGTAATCGGCCGCGATCAGATCAAGCGGGCCATCCGACTTTGTCTGCGCCGTCAGCCTTCCGTCCAACTTGAGCGAGGTGCCGAGCAGCGTCGCCAACGCCAGCACCTCTCCCGCCACGCGTGCAGCGGGCTCGGCCAGCGCATGCACGCCGATCGCCCGTGCCGCTGAGGCGTCGAGCCGCACCAGACGGCCGCGGATGCCCGCGCCGACGACATCGAACGGCAACACGAAATCGCCCGCGGGGGCCGGGGAATAGCTCTTTCCCGTCATGATGTAAGGTGAATACAGGTCTTCGGACGCTTATTCAAACCGGTCCCGGCTTAATAGAAAAGCCGACCCGGCCATACCCGATCGTGACTTGCCACGAGTGGGCGGCTTGGCGACAGTGCGTCCCGCGTCGAAGGGGGACATGACGTGAGCACAGACAACGCCAAGCCGAAATCCGACACCAGATTCATCGGTCACCCTGTAGGCCTCGGCTGGCTTTCGGCCTCCGAGTTCTGGGAGCGCTTCTGCTATTACGGCATGCAGGCGCTGCTGACGCTTTATCTTTTCAACTACCTGCTGCAGCCAGAACACATCAGGGAGGTGTGGGGCTTCGCGTCATTCCAGCACGGCCTCGACTGGCTGATCGTCCATGTTCCGGTGATCTTCAAGAAGTCGGACATGGCCTATGCCTCCTACACGTCCCAGCTTTATGCCAGCTTGGTTTACTTCACGCCGCTGTTCGGTGGCCCGATCGCCGACCGCCTCTTGGGGCGTACTGCGACGGTAACTGTCGGTTCGATCTTGATGATGATCGGCACCTTCCTGCTTGCCGCCAATTCGACCTTCCTGTTGGGCTTGGCGTTCCTGCTCGGCGGCGTCGGCTGCTTCAAGGGCAACATCGCCGCACAAGTCGGCGATCTCTATTCCAAGACCGATAACCGCCGCGCCGACGCCTTCCAGATATACATGATGGGCATCCAGTTCGCGGTGGTGTTCTCGCCGCTAGTCTGCTCGACGCTGGGCGAGAAATACAACTGGCATTGGGGTTTCATGGCTGCCGGCATCGGCATGGCAATTGGACTGACAACCTATCTTCTCAGCCGCAAGACTTTCCCGCCGGAGCCGGTGAGGCGAATCGGACCCAAGGTCGTACGCGAGCCGCTGACAGCGCGCGAGTGGGGCTTAATGGTGCTGCTGGTGCTACTGCTTCCGGTACTGGCGTTCTCCATCGTCGGTAACCAGCAGATTTTTAACGTCTATCTCGTCTGGGCCGGAAAGAACTATCAGATGACCTATGGCGGCTTTACCGTTCCGTCCGGCTGGATGATGTCGTTCGACGCCATCTTCAGTTTCGTCACCATGATCGGCGTTATCAGCTTCTGGCGCTGGTACGGCAAGAAGCGCAAGGAGCCCGACGAACTCACCAAGATCATCATCGGCGTCTTGATCAGTATGTTCGCGCCGATCGCACTGGCCGGCGCCTCCGTCGTCGTCGCCACCACCCATCAGCCGGTCAGCCTTTGGTGGGCGGCGGCATTCCACATCATCAATGACACCGGCTTCGCCATGGTGCTGCCGGTGGGCTTGGCGTTGTACTCACGCGCCGCGCCCAAAGGCCTCGGCGGAACCATGCTGGCGATCTATTACCTGCACCTCTTCATCGCCAACTTCTTCATCGTCGGTACGCTGGGCGCCCGCTACGGCACCATGCCGGACAGCCAGTTCTGGATGCTGCACGTCTACTTCATGGTCGGCGCGGCAGCCGTGCTGATCGTGGTCAAGCTGTTGTTCGGCAAGATGCTGGCGCCAGTGGCAGCTCCCCAATTGCCAGCCCAAACCGGACCATGACACTACTGTGAAGTTCCGAGTAGGTAGTCGTCGCAGATTTTCAAGGGGCGCAACTATGTTTGTTGCGCATGGCCGCCCTACGCTGCAGTGCAGCATAGAAACTATTGTCCTGTCATCAACCCCACCTATCTGAGGAGGGTAGCCAGCGAAGAGCGGTTCGACCGTGAACCGCAGCCGGCTACTCACGCTAGGAGCGGGTTATGTCGAATAATTTCAAGAAGTTCGTTGGCGCCAGTCTGTTGACGCTGGCCGTCGTGGGTGGCACCACCACCTACCTTAACAGCACGCTGAAGCCGNNACAGCATGGCTAACAATTTGGCAAGTTTTCGGAATACCATTGTGGCGCAAATGTGGCAGGCGTATTCTCCCAACTGAGGCTGGTTAACGTGCGGCGTTCATAAGCCCACGGCCAGCCCAGGATGGAGACAGCCATGGATGAATCCTACTCGTCGACCCTGAAGTCGATCGGTGCCATCGTTCTCACGCTCGCCCTGTTCTTCGGTGTTGGATACTACGTCTACGAATCATTGGTCGTAGGCCCGGCTCCGGCGCAAAACGAAGACGTTGTGGCGACCGGGAACGGCGCCCAACCAGCAGCTCAGCCAGCCGCGCCTGCGGATCAGAAGCAGCCCTCATAAGGGGCTTCTTTGGGTGCGCGCGATTTTCCGATCGCGCGCTAGGCGTCGACTTCCTCGAGCACGACGTCATGGCCCCATAACCGCTCGATATGCGCTACCACCTTACTTTTGGTGGCGTGGTGGAGCGGGATGCCACGATGCATCCGGTGCTCGAGGACGAGCGTCCGATCACCCTTAAGGTCGGCGTCGACGACTTGAATGTTGGGATCGGCGATCCCGGTATCGTATTGGCGAGCGAGCAAGCTNNGACAGGAACTGCTCGATGAAACTCTCGTCGCGATAGTTCGCCCAGGCATCCTTCAACGCCCCCACCCAATCGCCCGAACCCGCCAGCGCGGGGAACCAATCGCGATCTTCGTCGGTCGGCATTTCGGCGATACGGCGGATATCGCTCATCATGGCAAAACCGAGCGCATAGGGATTGATGCCGCCGTAACGCGGATCGGAAAATTCCGGCTGAAACACCACCGAGGTGTGGCTGTGCAGGAATTCGAGCAGCGAACCCTCGCCGATCAGCCCGCGGTCGAACATCAAATGCATGATGGTATGGTGCACAAAGGTGGCACAGCCTTCGTTCATCACCTTGGTCTGGCGC
>PMKE01000123.1 GCA_003158585.1 Alphaproteobacteria bacterium | reverse complement strand
AAATGCCAAATGCGATTCCCCTGCATGCGACAGGAAGGCAGGCAATTGCGGTGAGGAGGGCTCCGAGTACTGGCCTTCTGTCCTTGGATATAGGCTCAAGGTTACTGATAGCCTTCTCGCACTTTTTACCGCCATGCTTTTCTTCGTTGGGTGGAGGCAGGCGTACAGACTGAGACAAAGCATTGATGCCGTCCATACCGGCGAGCGAGCTTACGTTTTCCCCGACAAGGTGCGCGCGTTCGTTCGGCCAGAAGGGTGGTACAAGTTTTATTACGACAGCCTTCCTGAAAATTGCCGCGGCCCAGCGCCAAGAGTGATTTTTAACTTCATGAATTATGGGCGGTCGCCAGCCATAATCATGCAGGTTCGAGCCGCGATGGAATTGATTGGCGAAAATACGCCACTGTTTCCGAGATATGAACACCCAGTTTTGTGGAGCGGCGAATCGTTGCTCGCGAAAGACAGCCCGTCTAAAGATTTGGAGTTCATCTTCTACCGCAATCTTACCCCAGAAGAACTGAGCCAGATAAACGCTGGCAATATCACGCCGTTTTTCTACGGATGCGTCCAATACCGAGACATGTTCGGATATGTGCATGAACGAGGTTTCGGAAACGTGTTCATTGACCAATCGGTAGATGGAATCGCGCAATGGGGCGGCAAAGCGTTCAACTACAGCATTACTCAGAAGTGGCGCGGACCGCGCACCCCATTGTGGGTTATCTTGTTTATTCGGCCTTTGTGGGCCGTACTGCGATACTTCCCCGAGGACGGGAAAGTGGAAGGGACCAAGACCACTATCTCGACTGCGGGCGGCGGCGAGGCCGACCCCGAAAAGCAATCCGGCAACAAGCAAGATGGTTGCTAGGCAGGACCCTAATCCATGCCAGTCAAGTGCCGGATAATCGCCACAAAAGATCAAGGCACGCTGTGTAAAACCTGCCGTTAGCGCCGTTGTGTTCCGACATAGAACGTCAGCATGACTCCAAGGACGCCCGCGAAGAAGGCAAGAAATACGATTCCGAAGGCAATATAGTTGGTACGGCGCATCTGCCCCTCTGCCTTCTCCTGGAGCGACGACAACAGCGTCATTTCATCCATGCGCATGCGTGTCAGCGTGTTCTGCACATCGTAGCGCGCCTGCCGCTTGACGGGATCGGTGATCGCAGCGCCGACTTCCCGGGCATGGCCGGGACCGAGTGCGGATAAATTCAGGAAAACCGCCTCCTGTTTGGCGATCAGCTTTCGCAAACCCGCGATGCGGCTCGGCCACCCCGGCTCGTCCCGCACAAGCGACGCAAAGTGGTCGACCGCAATGTGCAGGCGCGTACGATTGTCCGTCTCGTAGACCAGAAATATCGGGTCGTCGGTGAGCGCGAAGCCGCGCACGGTCATATCGATTCCCATTGCGAGGGTGTTGATTTCGGCGAGATCGAGAAGTGCGGCATTCGTGCGCTGAACCCCTGTGTTGGTTCTGCGAAGTTCCGATATGTTGTCTCCAAACAAAACCATGGCGGAGAAAAGCAGAACAGCGGCCGCTAGCAGCATCGGCAAGCCGACCTCGCGCAGACGACCGCGATTGACTAAGTCCTGCACTTTTATCGGTCTGCGCTGCATGGCGCCTCGCATTTCATGCCGGGAGCCTATCGTCTATACGGCACGCCGAGACTGCGGCGCGCGCCGCACAAACTGCCTAGCAGCAGTATCGCGGACGCCTCTTAAGCTAGTCTTATTGTATACGTCGGCCGTTTCTACCAGGGATTGGGGCGGTATCCGGCAGACGGCGGGGCGCTTTCTTGATTTTTCCCCGTTTTTCAAGGCATTTGATGCCCGCGAAGGAATCGGAGAGCGCTCATGACATGCGAAGGCCTGATGAAGGGCAAGCGGGGCCTCATCATGGGCGTCGCCAACGAGCGCTCGATCGCCTGGGGTATTGCCAAGATGCTCCATGAGGCGGGAGCGGAACTGGCCTTCACCTATCAGGGCGAAGCCATCAAGAAGCGGGTCGTGCCGCTGGCCGAGTCGATGAATCCGGCTGCCGTACTCGATTGCGACGCCGCCAGCCAGGCCTCGCTCGACGAGGTCTTCGCCGCTCTCGGCAAGGTCTGGGACACGATGGATTTCGTGGTCCACGCCATCGCCTTCTCGGACAGGGACCAGCTCAGGGGCCGCTACGTCGATACGACGCTCGACAACTTCGCCATGACGATGAACATCTCCTGCTACTCGTTTACCGCCGTGGCACAGCGCGCCGAGAAGCTGATGAAGAACGGCGGCAGCCTGGTGACGCTGACCTATTACGGCGCNNGAAGGTGATGCCGCACTATAACGTGATGGGCGTCGCCAAGGCGGCGCTGGAATCCAGCGTGCGCTATCTCGCCGAGGACCTCGGCAAGAAGGCAATCCGCGTGAACTCCATCTCGGCCGGACCGATCAAGACCCTGGCAGCCGCGGGCGTCGGCGACTTCCGCTACATTCTCAAATGGAACGAGTACAATTCACCGCTGCGCCGGACGGTAACGACCGCCGAGGTGGGCGGTGCGGCATTGTTCCTTCTCTCCGACCTCGGCAAGGCCGTCACCGGCGAGTGCGTGCACGTCGACTCGGGCTATCATATCGTCGGTATGAAGGCGCCGGACGCCCCGGATATCGGCGTCGCGAGGAACGAAGACTGATGTCCCACAATACGTTCGGTCATCTGTTCCGGGTGACGACGTTCGGCGAAAGCCACGGTCCGGCGCTCGGCTGCGTGGTGGACGGCTGCCCGCCAGGCATTCCCCTGACCGAAGCCGACATCCAGGCTGAACTCGACCGGCGCCGGCCGGGGCAATCGAAATTCGTCAGCCAGCGCAAGGAACCGGACCGCGTGCGCATCCTCTCCGGCGTCTTCCAGGACGAGCGGATGAAGCAGCAGGTCACGACGGGAACGCCCATCGCGCTGCTGATAGAAAACGTCGACGCGCGCTCCAAGGATTATGACGACATCCGCGACAAGTTCCGCCCGGGCCACGCGGACTACACCTATTGGGCCAAATACGGCGTGCGCGACTATCGCGGTTCGGGACGGCAGAGCGCGCGCGAGACCGCGGCGCGCGTGGCGGCGGGCGCCGTCGCCCGCAAGGTGCTGGCAAGCCTCTATCGCGGCGTGAAGATACGCGGCGCGCTGGTGCAGATGGGCCTGCGCACCATCGACCGCAAGCGCTGGGACTGGGACGAAACGGCGAACAACCCGTTCTTCTGCCCCGATGCCAAGTCCGTTGCTTCGTGGACGGAGTATCTGGAGGGCGTGCGCAAGCAAGGCTCCTCCTGCGGCGCGGTGGTGGAAGTAGTGGCCGAAGGCGTGCCCGCGGGCCTCGGCGCGCCGGTCTACGCCAAGCTGGATGCGGACATCGCCTCCGCGATGATGGGCATTAACGCGGTCAAAGGCGTGGAGATCGGCGACGGCTTCGTCACTGCGGCGATGTCGGGCGAGCAGAACGCCGACGAGATGCGCGCGGGGCGCGGCCCCCGGGCCGGGCGCGGCAAGAAACCGAGATTCCTTTCCAACCACGCGGGCGGCATCCTGGGCGGGATTTCCACCGGCCAGCCCATCGTGGTGCGCTTCGCGGTGAAGCCGACCTCCTCCATTCTCACCCCGCGCAAGACCATCGACGTGGACGGCAACGAGACCGAGATCGTCACCAAGGGGCGCCACGATCCCTGCGTCGGCATCCGCGCCGTGCCCATCGGCGAAGCGATGATGGCGCTGGTCCTGGCCGATCACGCGCTGCGTCACCGGGGGCAGATGGGCTGAGACGCGCAAGGGGGGCGCACAATGGATACATTCAGTTTTCTGTCGGTATTGTTCTCCGTGATCCTCGGACTTGCCTTGACGCAAATCCTGAAGGGCTTTCGCGCGCTGATGCTGGCGCGCTCGCGCGTCAGAGTGTACTGGCCCGCGCTGATCTGGGCCGCCTTGATGGTTCTCGTGGTGGCTCAAGCGTGGTGGGGGATGTTCGGAATGCGCGACTTCCGCGAATGGAACTTCGCGATGTACGCGGTCGTGGTATTCCAGATCACCCTGATGTACCTGGTCTCCGGTCTGGCGATCCCGGACATTCCGGCCGAAGGCGTGTTCGACATGCGCAAGGCCTATTTTGCGAACAAGCAATGGTTCTTCGGCCTGCTCGCGCTCACGGTGGCCACCACTTTTCTGAAGGACTTTGTCACGACCGGACGGATCGGTTTAGGTGGAAACGCATATTTCCTCGCTTTCTTCTTCGTGCTCTCCGTCATCGCGGCCGTCATCAAATGGCGCTGGTTTCACTGGATTCTGGCGCCGTTCTGTGTCGCAATAATCGCCGCCTATACGGTGCTGCTTTCCTTCAGACTGTAAGGCTGGAATACGAAAGGACAGTTCATGGATCTCCTCATCTCGATCTTGTTCGCAATCGTTGGGTTCCTTGTGCTCGCGGGGCTACTGGGCAGTTTCTTCACCGTGCAGCAGCAGAGCCGCGCCATCGTCGAACGCTTCGGGCGGTACGTCCGCACCTCCAAGCCGGGTCTGAATTTCAAGATACCGTACATCGAGCACATCGCCCAGCGCGTGTCGCTGCGCGTGCAGCAGCTCATCGTCGAGGTCGAGACCAAGACACAGGACAACGTGTTCGTGAAGCTGCTCGTCGCCGTGCAGTTCCGCGTGGTGGAGGGCAGCGAGGCGGATTCCTATTACAAGCTCCAGGACCATGTGGAGCAGATCAAGTCCTACGTGCTCGACGTGGTGCGC
>PMKE01000045.1:326-3051 GCA_003158585.1 Alphaproteobacteria bacterium | reverse complement strand
GGCGGCCATCACCGGACGCTTACGGCCGCGGAACACCTGGATCGTCTTATGTGAAGCAACGCGCCCAGCGCACTGAGGCGCGCAAGTGCCCAATTTTCGAGACTTTTCTGAGAGGTATCAAAGACTTCAGGAGGCCCAGGAGGCCTACTGGCGGGAGCGACGGGGCTCGANNCTGAGCTACGCCCCCGCGGGCGCCTTGCAGTTTGGCCGCAAGGGACGGCCGATGTAGGGCGGCCCCTAAGCCAAGTCAAGCTGAGGCTTACTGACCTCCGGGCGGCCCGCCGCCGCCGCCGGGAGGACCACCACCGCCTCGTCCGCCGCCGCCGCGTCTGCCTTCGTTCTGTTGATCCTGGTCGCCGCCGGGCGGGTTCGGACCGGCACGCCCTTGCCGCATTTCCTCCGGCGTCAGCACCCCGTCGCCGTTCCGGTCGAGTTGCGTGAACAAGGAGCGCGCCGTGGCGGAGAATTCCGTGAAATCGATCACCCCGTCGTTGTTCCAGTCCACCAGCGGCGAAATGGCCGACTGGTCCTCGGTCCAGCGTTGCTGGTTCACCACGCGCATCTCATCCGGTTGGAGTACGCCGTCGTGGTTGGCATCGGCGGCATCGAAGTCCTTCCGTAATCCGGCTTCCATGCCAGCGCGCGTCACCGTGCCGTCCGGTCCGGCGTAGCGCAGCAGCATCCCGGAGGCCGGATGCCATTCCTCTTCGCGGCGGTCCTGAGGACGCGGCGGTCCTCCCCCGCAACCAGCCAGAAACGCGGACAGGACGATGACCGCTGACCCGGCAAGAAGCACATGACGCATGACTGCGGTCCTTTCCCTGGGAAACAGCCTAGGCGCAAAGCCGTCGCAAAAGTATCCCAGGTGATGCGAAGGGTTAGCGGACAAAAAGAGGCTTGCCGAGCCTTAGCCGCGCGGCAATGGCGTAAGCCACCCGAAGCTGCGCGGGCCCACCTACGCCCTGCCTTCGCCGAAGCGAAGCTTCGGCTTCGCGCAGGCAGGCAAGGCTTCGGTGGGCTCACCACCCTCCGCTGCTGCGCAGCGTAGGGTGGTGGGCGGTGAGAGTTTCGAACTCCCGACCCTCTCGGTGTAAACGAGATGCTCTACCGCTGAGCTAACCGCCCTTCTTTTCCATCCATTATAACAGCCCAAGGCTATTCACAATTTGTTCCTCTCGGAGGCGCAATGGTAGGATAGCGCGGGTTTCGGGAGTAGCCACGATGAAAGGAAGCCGGGCGGTCGCCATGCTGCTGGTGGCGGTTGTTTCGAGCACTGCGTGGGCAAAGCCTGCGACCAAAAACGCCATCGGCCTCGGTTTCGACAATCTTCACTGGCGGATGAGTGTGGCGGAAGCGCGTGCTTTGTACCCGGCACTTTCGCCCATGAACAGCAATCCCAACAAGCATCCGCGAACGGTGCAGCCTGCGCTGTATCTCGACAACCTTCGGCACGGCGCTTGCACGTTGGCGGCAACCCTGTTCTTCGCCGGGGGAAAGCTGATTTCCGTCGATGTGGAGACGGCCGCAGGCGGCGAAGCCTGCAAGAAGCAGATCGAGAACGAACTGGGCAAGCGCTATGGCAGGCCAAGCGTCGACAACGGGCCGGTACCGCCGATTTCGCTGCTGATTCATCGCGAATGGAAAGGGCCGGTAACGACGGTCTTTTACAATTACATGGGCGGCGAAAACGACATAGACGTGCTGTTCGAGCGGACCGGATGTCCGCAGATGAAGCTGCTCTTTCCCGTCGAGTGCCCTTAGCTCCGGTTCGAGCGGTTGTTCTACCTTATCGAAGACAAATAAGGCGGAGTATGCAGGCAGCATTACTCCGCCTTATGACCTGGATCCCCTTCCCTCGCGCGGGCTGTAAGCCCGCGCGCGCCGGGGATGACATTGCTCTAGCAATGTCAGTTCAGAGAATCCTTGAGCTGCTTGCCGGCGCGGAACCGCGGCTGCTTGGAGGGCTTGATGGTGATTTCTTCGCCGGTCTGCGGATTGCGGCCCTTTCCACCGGCGCGCGTGGCAACGACGAATACGCCGAAGCCCGTCAGACGAACTTCGTCGCCGGCCTTCAGAGCGCCGGCAATCAGCTCGAACACGCCGTCGACCGCCTTCGCGGCGTCGTTCTTCGCGAGGCCCGTATGGTCCGAAAGTCTCTGGATCAGATCGTTCTTGTTCACTGGAATGGCTCCTTCCTGAGGAATCGCCGCCGCGACCGCGGGAAATCTAGGGCGGAGCGGCGGCGCCGGGCAAGGCAATAACCGGCCGAAAAGGCGGATTTCGGGGAAAAAAGCACTCGAACGGGCTGTTTCTTTCCGATTTATTGCGAATTTGTTTCCACAATGGACTGGTTAACGGGTTGCGGCACCCCGTTAACCTTCTGGAACTGGCGTTGAAGCGTGAAACCACAAGGGGGAAGCCGAATGCCTCCCCCTAGCGGAATCGTTCAGTGGGTGACGATCGCGTCGGAGTCGTCGTCGGGAATGCCAGACCGCGGCAGGATCTCCGGTTCCACCCATTCGATGGGCTCGGGCTCGCGCACCAGCGCCACCTTGAGCACCTCGGTCACCTTCGACACCGGCACGATCTTCATCCCGGACTTCACGTTGTCGGGAATTTCCGCGAGGTCCTTCTCGTTTTCCTGCGGGATGATGACGGTCTTGATGCCGGCACGCAGGGCCGCCAGCAGCTTCTCCTTCAAGCCGCCGATCGGCAGCACGCGGCC
>PMKE01000045.1:0-275 GCA_003158585.1 Alphaproteobacteria bacterium | reverse complement strand
TCGCCGAGCTTGCCGGTGGTCTGCATGCGGCCCTTGCCCGGCAGCATGACGGCTTCGATCTGCAGCGTGTCGCCGCCGGTCTCGGTCCAGGCCAGGCCCGTGACCACGCCTACCTGATCCTCGCCCTCGACCTCGCCGTAATGGAACTGACGCACGCCGGCATAGGTGCCGACGTTGTCGTGCGTCACCGCGATCGCCTGGGTTTTCTTGGAGACGATCTCCTTCACGGCTTTGCGGGCCAGATTGGCGATCTCGCGCTCCAGGTTGCGCACGCC
>PMKE01000044.1 GCA_003158585.1 Alphaproteobacteria bacterium | reverse complement strand
GCGGGCATGGCCGAGCTTGAGGGCCGCGGACGGGTCCTTATGCACGAAGGCCTGCTCCACCGCGATGACGCCCGGATGCATCTCGGCGATGATGCGCACGACCTCGCCATGCAGCTTCAGCAGGCGCACACCAAGCTCGTCGGCGGCGCGCGTGGCGATCACGCCGTGCGCCACATGCAAAAGCCGCGAACCGGACACATCGATGACGCCCCAGCCCATGCGGNNGCCGGTGACGCGCTGCACGTCGTCGTTGTCGTCGAGCACGTCGATCAGCTTCATTAGCGTCTCGCCGACATTGTCGCTCACCGGCGCCGTATTCTGCGGCCGAAAGAGGATGCCCGAGGATTCGGGCGCGCCGAGCTTGGCCTCCAGCGCTTCGCGCACCGCGGCGAAATCCTCGACGGTGGTGAGGAATTCGTGGCCGTCGTCGGACGAGATGCATTCCTCGGCGCCCGCGTCCAGCGCCGCTTCCAGCATGGCGTCCTCGCTGCCCTTGTCCTTGGGATAAGCAATGACGCCGACCCGGTCGAACATGAAGGCGACGGAGCCCGCCTCGCCCAGCGCCCCGCCATGTTTCGAGAAGGCGGCGCGGACGTCGGCCACGGTGCGTTGGCGGTTGTCGGTCAGCGCTTCCACGATCAGCGCCACGCCGCCCGGGNNTCGCCGCCCTGACCCTTCTTGATGGCGCGCTCGATATTGTCCTTGGGCATGGACTGCGCCTTGGCCGCGTTGACCGCCGCGCGCAGGCGCGCGTTGTGGTCCGGGTCGGGCAAGCCCATCTTGGAGGCGACAATGATTTCGCGGGCAAGCTTGGAGAAGAGCTTGGAACGCGCCACGTTCGACTTGCTTTTGCGGAACATGACGTTCTTGGCGTGGGAATGACCGGCCATGGGGGTGACTCTCTGTCAGCGGCTGGTGAGATAGCCGCGCGGCGAGGCGGGTGGCAAGAGCGGGCGCGCGGCGGACCGGCGAAACGGCCCGAACGGCCAAAAAGCCGGGATTTGCCTGGGGCGTTGTTTCGAGGAAAATCGGGAGGGGTACCCCCTCCCCAGCCCTCGGACCCTTCGCCCGGCACCGTCTTCCGTCTTCCCCCGGATCGCAGTCCGGGGTTCGGCGGACAGTTCGGCAAGATAATTGTTTTTCAAAACACCCACCTCCCCCCTCCCCCCGGGGGAGCGCCTCGCCGCTCCTTCGGCAAGATAATTGTTTTCGACTTTGGCGCGGGGGGGTGGGGTGTGTCTCCCGGTCCGCCTTCTTCTCCGATTTGAATTTTCGACATCGCCTTCGATAAAGCTCCGCTCTCAAGCGAGAGGACATCCCTCGCCCGACCCTCTTCTCGCACCCGCCGCGGGGTGGCCGGTTTAACCCGGCCACGGACGCAACGGACCCAACGGCCGCCATTATACGGCCGCTTGGCGCGACGTGGATAGGGAATGAGACGCAGTCGCGAAATATTGGGATCAGTGTCGATTCAATTGCCGTTTGCCTTTGCGTGACGCGGGCGGCCTGCCTTTGGGCAGCGGCGCCACGCGTCGCTTGGCGGCCTTGGCAATCTCGCGCCGGAAGCGGCTGTCGCCGAGTGCCCAGCCACCGTTCGTGGCGGCGCGCAGATCGTCGATGAAGGCCTCGTCGAGCTTGCTGCGGAACAGCGCCCGATAAGCTCTCTGCCGCTCGGCGATGCTGCGGCCCAGACGCCGGAACAGCGGATGATCGCCGACAAGCTCGTCCGGCTTGCCTAGGGCGTGGGCAGCGTAGCTCGACCACGCATAGTCGCGCGGGTGGCCCACCATGCGGGCGCGGACGGGATTGAGTTCGATGTAGCGGCAGCAGGCGAGGAAATATTCGTCGCTGTCGATGGGGGCCGCCCGGTAGCGCCCCTCCCACAGCGTTCCCGTCCGCCCGTATTCGTCATTGATATAACGCACGTAGCGCCGGCCCAGCGATTGCATCAGCCGGGGCAGGCTCTCCTTCTTCTTCGGCGTCGCCAGCAGGTGAACATGGTTGGTCATCAGCACATAGGCGTGAAGGACGCAGCCATACTCCGCCGCCGCCTCGGCGAGCCAACTACGATAGCGCGCGTAATTCTCATCCTCAAAAAAGATGGGTTGCCGGTTGTTGCCGCGCTGGATCACATGCAGCGGCTGATCGGCCACAAAGTAACGTCCAAGCCGGGCCATGCCACTTCTCATCTCAGGGTTGCGGTTGTAGAATAACTCGGTTCGCCAATTAAATCAACTCTGACCCCGTTTCTTTCAGCGAATACAATTCCGCCGGCACCGGCGTGGTCTACAGCCGCACGGCGGTCTACAACGCCAAGTCCCAGGTGACGGGCGACGCGGTGATGACGGTGCGCTCGGACGGCACCTATGTCGCCACGACGACCTACGACTACAAAGCGGACACGAACGGCGACGGCGACTACACCGACAGCGGCGACCTCTATCAGGGCGGGGTGGTGACCCACAGCCGCACGATGACGGTCAAGAACGGAACGTCGCAACAACCGACCACTGACACCGCGAACACCTTCGTGTGGTGGGACTCAGCCCAGCAGAGCGTGACCACCTACAAGCCCAACATCGGCAGTTCGACGACCTACACCTCGACCTATGGTTACGACACGAGCGGGCATCTGTCGTCGGTCTCCATCGCCGACGGCAAGCCGCGCACCATCGCTTACATCACCAACGCCGCCGGCGAGATCCTGAAACGCGACGTGACCAGGAGCGGCGGTTCGACGACGGCGCCGCACGAGGAGCATTATTTCTTCAACGACATCCAGGTTGGCGACGTGACCAACAACGGCACGTCCGACACCGATTACGCGGCCTCGATCGCGGCGCACACCGCGACGCCGGGCAGCGGCGTCTTCGCGAACGGCGCCACCAGCGGCACGAGCTATGCCGACTTCGACCAGAGCTACGATCCGATCAACGGCTACGACTCCCAGGACACGGCGTCGTATTACACGGTGCAGGAAGGCGACACGCTGGCTGGCATCGCGCAGACCGTCTGGGGCGACGCCAGCCTGTGGTACCTGATCGCCGACGCCAACGGGCTTAGCGGCGGCGGAAGATACGCCGCCGTTTCGACGCATTCCAAATGCGACCATTTTGCCGAAAAGAGGCCGATAAAATTCTTTCGCCGGGAGGGGACGCATACTTATTGTGGTATCCCAGCTTCCCGATTGAGAAGAACGGTGGCGCAAGCCGGACAGCCGGCTTCGGAGAGAATTTATCATGGCCGTCAGAACTGCGAATTTCATCGACGACAAGGCCATTCGGGCCGCCCTGGCCGAGGGCGCGAAAAGCATCTCCGCCGCGAGCGCGGCGGAGATCGTCCGCAAAGCGGGCCTCGGCGAAGGGCTGTCGCCGGAAGAGGTCGCGGTTCTGCTCAACGTCGAAGACAAGGAGCTGATCGGGGAAATCTACAAGACGGCGATCGCGGTCAAGCGGCAAATCTACGGCAACCGCCTGGTTCTCTTCGCGCCGCTTTACGTCAGCGATTTTTGCATCAACCGCTGCATCTATTGCGGCTACGGCGCCGGGCACAAATTCAAGCGCCGCCGGCTGACCATGGACGAAATCCGCAACGAAACGAAAGTGCTTCTGGAAATGGGGCACAAGCGCATCGCCATGGAAGCGGGCGA
>PMKE01000056.1 GCA_003158585.1 Alphaproteobacteria bacterium | reverse complement strand
ATGGAAGACGCCGCGCCGCGCGCCGACATCTTCGTCACCTGCACCGGCAACGTCGACGTCATCACGCTGGACCACATGCGGAAGATGAAGGACCGCGCCATCGTGGCCAACATCGGCCACTTCGATTCCGAGATCCAGGTCTCCACGCTGCGCAATTACAAATGGCACAACGTCAAGCCGCAGGTGGACGAGATCGAATTCCCGGACGGCAAGCGCATCATTCTCTTGTCGGAGGGGCGCCTGGTGAACCTCGGCAACGCGATGGGGCACCCCAGCTTCGTGATGAGCGCCAGCTTCACCAATCAGTGCCTGGCGCAGATCGAGCTGTTCACCCATCCGGGCAAGTACGAGAAGAAGGTCTATACCCTGCCCAAGCACCTCGACGAAAAAGTCGCGCGCCTGCATCTCGACAAGATCGGAGTGAAGCTGACGACGCTCTCGCCCAAGCAGGCCGCCTACATCAACGTGCCGGAACAGGGCCCCTTCAAGGCGGACACGTATCGGTACTGATCACTTCACTTCGGGTTCGGCATAAACCACTTTGGTGGCAACGCGGAACGATGCCCGGCACAACGTCGCCGTATCGTTGCCGCGTACCATCGAAAGATCGTCGTAAAGATCAATTCCGTCCCCGCGCGTGCTTCCTCCACCGCGCCGCAATAACGTGCGGCCGCCAATCAGGACCCAATTCTCGTCGATAAAGCATCCCATCGCAAAGTTTGCCAGGGCATCCTGCTTCGGGCCAACGACCGCTCTGTTCCGGGAATCCAACAAGAGGAATTTCTGGAAGGCACAGCCGTACCCCGAGTCGTCTTCCGCCGTGAGCTTCAGCAGACGATCAAGCTTGCCGTCGTTGTCGTAATCGACGCGCCAGATGTCGTTGCAGGGCGACACGTCCACGTCGTCGCAAATCGGATGATAGACGCCCCCTTGGTTATCGTACATTCTGCTCTGCGGGAGATGTTCGGCGTCTTCTCCCGTCAGCCGCTCGACCGGAGCGATGGCAGACGGCAGGTTCATGTCCTTGATCGTAGTCGGGCAAAGCGCCTTCTGGTCGTCGGCAAACGGCGCCGGAGGATAGGCGCTCGACCAATACGCGACTTCTGCGCTGTCGTGGAAGACGCACGCCACATGGTATCCGCCGCCGTGCACGTAATAGAGCGCATGGCGCACGAACGCCCCACCCTGATCGGAGAAAAAAACATCATAGATGCGGTTCCCATAGGGCAGCCAGCGCTCGCCTCGATTTCCGGTCTCATAGACCTCGTCATCGAACTCGGGCGGTACGATGTTCGCCTTGTCGATGGTGAACCGATGTGGCGGATGACCCGTTTCAGACGACAGCGTGAAGTCGTAAGCGTCCTCGCCGCCGGCGGCTCCGCCGACACCTGGATTGACCCATTCCGGAATTCCGTCGCCGTCCAGATCGAAAAGCCCGTAGCTGACGAAATACTTCGCTAGAAAGGCGTTTCTGTCTGCACCAGAGTTGGCCTCCGGTGTCGGGTAGACTTGCTGGCTTTGCTTGTCGGCGATGAAATCGCAGACTGTCGCGTATTGCGGACGTTTCCTGTCTGCTGCCGACGTAGGATCCGACAGGGACACAAGCGCGGCTACCCCTGCTGCAACGATCAAGACCAGACGCATCGAAGCTCCCGTGTCATACTTAAGAAAGAACACTAAGTCCCGCTTCGCCAAGCGTACAGGCGTCCCTGCTTTTCTTTTCGCTCGGGTGAGTCGGAGCGAGTCGTACTCTCGATTCCATGGCGGATGCGTGAAAGGACAGCGCGTCGCGAAATTATTTCTGTGGGGACCATCCTTCCGTAGCCGGACTTTTTAGTCTGCTGATTTGACTCATAAATTGTCCACAGCCCCCAGATTCGGGAGTTAATTCCACATCTGGTCTTTTACACTTTTTTAACTACTTTCTATTGCGCTTATCGTTAACGCCCGTATCATCTTGATTCCACAGTGATTCGCCGCATGGGGCGGGAATCAGGGGTGACCGGGACGGGTCCCTAATGGGACACAAAAATACACCGGGCAGTGGGGTGCGGAAGGGATTCCTGACGGTGCTGACGTTTGCCGTCTTGACTGCCCAGCCGGCGCTGGCCGGTCCGCCGATCCTTGCCGAAGGGGACATCGTGCTGGTTGCCATCGCAGCCGGTGCCGTGGCGCTTGCCGTTGCTGCGGGATTGTGGGCGCTGGCCGAGCAGCGCGTGTCGTTCCGTCTGCGCCGCGCGTTGAAAGCGGCGGGCGCGCGGATGCGCGTCGCCGTCGGCGAGCGCGATGCGCTGCTGGAACAGTCGCGCGAAGCCCTCTTGGTGTGGGGACGCGACGGTTCGGGTCCCTATACCTACGGCAGCGCGAACACGCTGTTCGAATCCTGTCTGAAGGGACCGGACGCCCTCGCCTTCTCCAAGGCGCTCGACGATCTCAGCGAACACGGCACGGCGTTCTCCGAGACCATTCGCGATGCGTCGGGCCGTAGCATCGCCGTGCGCGGACGCGCCGTCGGCGGCATGATCGCCTTGTGGATCGCGCCGCAGACCGCCGCCGCAGCCTCCCCAATCGACTTCGGCGCCATCCTTGATGCGCTGCCGGTTCCGGTGTGGCTGCGCGACAAGACGCTGTCCCTTGCCTGGGGCAACAAGGCGTTCCTCAAGGCCGCCGGTGCGGGCGACGTCGAGACCGCCCAGCGCGAACAGGTGGCGCTGGAAAAGACCGAACGCGACCTCGCCGCCACAGCGCGCGCGCAGCAGCAGCCGCAGAAGGCCAAGCGCTTTGCCGTGATGGCGGGTCAGCGCCGCGCTCTCGAAGTATTCGAATTGCCGACGGAGGCGGGCGTCGTAGGCACGGCCAGCGACGTCACCGACGTGACGGCGGCCGAGGCCCAGCTCCAACAGCACATCGACGCCCACACCGACACGCTGGACAAGCTGGCGACCGCCGTCGCGATCTTCGGCCGGGACAAGAAGCTCACCTTCTACAATCGCGCCTTTGCGCAACTGTGGGGCCTGCCGGAAGCGTGGCTCGACACGCATCCGGGCGACGGCGAAGTGCTCGACCGCCTGCGCGAGGCGCGCAAACTGCCGGAACGGCAAGACTACCAGGGCTGGAAGCGCGAACGCCTGGCGCTGTACGAGACGGCGCGCGACTATCCCTCGGAAGATTTGTGGCATGTGCCCGGCGGCAAGACCCTGCGCGTGGTGGCCCAGCCGCATCCCTTCGGCGGCCTGACCTTCCTCTATGAGGACGTCACCGAACGCATCACGCTGGAAAGCTCCTACAACACGCTGATCAAGGTGCAGTCGGCGACACTCGACACCCTGGCGGAAGGCGTCGCCGTGTTCGGCCCGGACGGGCGGCTCAAGCTGCACAACGCGGCCTTTGCGAAGATCTGGCGCCTCGCCGACAAGGACCTGGCGGACGAGCCGCATGTGCGGGCCGTCGCCGCCGCCTGCGCCGACAAATTCGGCGACGCCGGGGTGTGGGAGAAGCTGATCCAGAACGTCGCCTCCGGCTCCGACATCGAACGCGACATGGGCATCGTCGAGCGCAACGACCGTTCCATCCTGTCGCTCGCACTGTCGCCGCTGCCCGACGGCGCCTTGCTCATCACCTTCGCCGACGTGACCGACCGTTTCCGCATCGAAACCGTGCTGCGCGAGCGCGCCGAGGCGTTCGAGGCCGCCGACCGCCTGAAGTCGGAATTCATCAAGCACGTCTCCTACGAGCTGCGCACGCCGCTGAACTCCATTCTCGGCTTTGCCGAACTGCTGTCGCGCGGCAGGCCGGGGCCGCTGACCCTCCAGCAGAGCGAATACATCCAGAACATCGTCTCCGCCTCGAATTCCCTGACCAGCCTTGTCAGCGACATCCTCGATCTGGCGCTGGTCGAATCCGGCGCGCTGCGGCTGGAGCTGGAACGCGTCGATCTGAACGAACTCCTGAACGACGTGGCGGCGCATGCGCGCGACTGGGCGGGCAAGGCGGAACTGACGCTCAAGGTCGATTGCCCGCCGCAGGCCGGAGCCTTCCTCGCCGACAAGCGGCGCGTGCGCCAGATCGTGTTCAATCTGCTCTCCAATGCCATCAAATTCACGCCTAAGGGCGGCGTCATCGTGCTGGGCGGGCGCACCGAGGATGAGGACATCCAGATCTTCGTGCAGGACAACGGCCCCGGCATCGCTCCCGAAGTGCGGCCCAACGTCTTCGAGCGCTTCTCGGCGCAGAGCAACGCGGGGCAACGCGGCGGCGCGGGTCTGGGACTGGCGCTGGTCAACCGCTTCGTCGAACTGCACGACGGCTGGGTCGAGATCGAAAGCAACGACGGCACACTGGTGCGCTGCCACTTCCCGCGGCGGATACAAGAACGGCTGACAGCGTAGAACGCGCTCCGAGCGACCGGCCGTCTCCAAATCGGGCTCGAACTTGGACGCCAGGAGGCATGGGGGACTAAAAAATGAAATTCACTTCCCGACGCGATGCATTAAAGGCCGCCTTGTTCGGCGCCGCAGCGAGCCAACTGGTACCGACCGACGCCGGCGCCTCCGTCCGAGCAAATAAAGTCATCGGGAGAAAATTCGGCTCCGGAATTGAAGGACATCGCAAGGCCGATCTCGGCGACGGAACCTTCCGAAATCCGATTGTGCCCGGCGACCATCCCGATCCCACCATCCTGAAGGATGGCGAGGATTACTACATGACCTTCTCTTCCTTCCTGTCGTATCCCGGCGCAATCATCTGGCATTCACGGGACTTGGTGAATTGGGCGCCGATCGGTCCGGCACTTACCAAACCCATCGGCTCCGTCTATGCGATGGATCTCGTCAAGCACAACGGGCGCTATTACATCTACATTCCGGCGGTTTCTAAGGATGGGAACGCCATTTTTGTCATCCACGCCGACGACATTCGCGGGCCGTGGAGCGATCCGATCGATCTCAAGGTGTCCGGCTGCATCGATCCGGGGCATGCCGTCGGAGAAGACGGCAAGCGCTACCTGTTCTTCAATGGCGTTCGGCGAATTCGATTGTCGGACGACGGGTTGTCGACCGTCGGAGCGTTGGAGCAGGTCTACACGCCCTGGCACTATCCGGCGGATTGGGTGGTCGAGATGTTCGCGCCCGAGGGACCCAAGGTTTTCCGTCGGCACGACTGGTTCTACTTGGTGGCCGCCGTCGGCGGTACGTCCGGGCCTCCGACCAGTCACATGGTGACGGTGGCGCGGTCGAAATCCATTCATGGTCCGTGGGAGAACTGCCCGCACAACCCGGTGGTACACACGCGCACCGCCGATGAGCCTTGGTGGTCGCGCGGTCACGCGAGCATCGTCGAAGGGCCGGCCGGCGATTGGTGGATGGTCTATCATGGATACGAAAACGGATTCCGGACTCTCGGCCGACAGGCGCTGTTGGAACCGATCGAGTGGACGAGCGACGGATGGTTTCGCGCTAAAGGGGGAACTTTGGCCTCCCCCCTTCCCAAGCCGCGCGGGGGCAGGAAAAGCCCCTCCGGCTTTGCCCTTTCGGACGATTTCTCGACCAACAAGCTTGGCCTCCAGTGGGGGTTCTTTTCCCCCGGCGCAGACGAGATGGCGCGCGTCCGCTATGAGGACAACAGCCTCGTGATCAGGGGCAAGGGCACCTCTCTTGCCGATAGTTCGCCGCTCACCTGCATCGTCGGCGACCGCAGTTACGAAGCGTCGGTGTCACTCGAGATAGCCGGGGATGCCCAGGGCGGCCTGGCCTTGTTCTATGATGATCGTGGATTTGTCGGCATCGGGTTCAGCGCAAACCAGATGTTCACCTACAATAACGGACAAGAACACAGCTGGATGCGTCAGCCGATGTCCACGACCGTGGTTCATGTGAAGGTGACCAACAAGTCTAATGTGGTGACGTTCCATTATTCCCATGATGGACAGAATTGGATTCAGCATCCTTGGCAAATGGAAGTCTCCGGCTATCATCACAACGTATTCGGTGGCTTTCTCAGCCTGAGGATTGCGATCTTCGGCACCGGCAACGGCGAAATTCGAGCGCGTAACTTCGTTTACAGAAGTCTCGAAGCCTAAGAGTCCGATCTGGAATTCCCCGCGGCCGTGACGCTGCAGGAAACGGATGACGGCGTAGGGTCTCCATTTGCCGCTTTTCTGTCACCTCCCCCTTGCGGGGAGGTCGAAATGCGCGAGCGCAGCGAGAGCATTTCGGGTGGGGGGAGTTGCTGCGCGATCACACCCCCACCCGGCGCAACGTTCGCTCCGCTTCGCGCAGCACACGTCGCGCCGGCCTCCCCGCAAGGGCAGGGGAATCGCATATTGGGG
>PMKE01000092.1 GCA_003158585.1 Alphaproteobacteria bacterium | reverse complement strand
CCGGGGAACATCTCCGGGAACAAGGTGAGGACGGAGGCAGACCAGGTCATTGACCGTCCTTGTCCCCTTCCACTTCATCCGGCACGGCGACGACAAGGCGGCCCGATTTCACGTCGATCTCGGGCACGTTCTCTTTGGTGAAGGCGATGAGGATTTCCTCGCCGCCGTCCGCCGCGATCACCAGCACGTCGCCCGCCCCGTAATTGTGGACGGCCGCTACCTTGCCGATGCGCCGCCCCTCGCTGTCTTCCGCCGCGAGACCGACGAGATCGGCGTGGTAAAACACGCCCGTTCCGGTTTCCGGCAGCGCCGCGCGCGAAACGAACAGTTCCGTGCCCTTCAGCGCTTCGGCCGCGTCGCGGTCCACGATTTCCGCAAACACCGCGATGCACTCGCCCTCTTTTCCAGCGCGCACGGATTCGAGCGTGAAGCTGCGCCCATCCTTGGTATGCAGCGGCCCGTAGGCGCCGAGCTTGTCGGGCGCTTCGGTGAAGGTCTTCACCCTCACCTCGCCCTTGAGCCCGTGCGCGCCCAGGATCGCCGCGAGCAGCACGTCTCGGCGCATCATTACGATGCCGCCTCGGCAGGCGGAGCGACGGCCTTGGCCGCGGCCGCAGCACGCTCCACGGCCTTCTTCTTGGGCTTGGCCTTCTGCGGATTGTTCTTCTTGAGCGGCTTCAACAGCCCGGCATTGGCGAGGAAGCGATGCACGCGATCGGTCGTCGTGGCGCCCTTCTTGAGCCATTCCTTCGCCTTCTCAAGGTCGAGCTTGACGCGGTCGGCGTGGTCCTTGGGCAGCAGCGGATTGTAGAAGCCGATCTTCTCGATGAAGCGGCCGTCGCGCGGGCTGCGCGAATCCGCGATGACGATCATATAATGCGGGCGCTTCTTGGTGCCCGCCCGCGCGAGCCTGATTTTCAGAGACATGTCGTCGTTGGTCCTTCGTTGAGTTGATTCATTTGCGTCCCGGCAGCACGCCGTGGGGAGTTCCGCCGCCGCCCATACCCAGAAGGCCCGCCAGCGGATTGCCGCGGCCGCCCTTCTTCATCGCCTTCAGCGCGTCGGACATCTGGCGGTGCATCTTGAGCAGCTTGTTCACGTCGGAGACCTCCATCCCCGATCCCGCCGCGATGCGTTTGCGGCGCGAGCCGTTGATGAGGTCGGGATCGGCGCGTTCCCGTTTGGTCATCGACTGGATGATGGCTTCCTGGCGGGTGAGGATCTTGTCGTCGAGGCCCGCAGCGTCGAGCTGGTTCTTGATCTTGGCGACGCCCGGCAGCATGCCGAGCAGGCCCTGCATGCCGCCCATCTTCTTCATCTGGCGGAACTGCTCGGCGAGATCGTTCATGTCGAACGATCCTTTCGCCATCTTCTTGGCGAGCTTCTCGGCCTTTTCCTGGTCGATGGTCTCGGTGGCCTTCTCGACCAGAGACACCACATCGCCCATGTCGAGGATGCGTGCCGCCATGCGCGCGGGATGGAAGGCTTCCAGCGCCTCGAGCTTTTCGCCCATGCCGAGGAACTTGATGGGCGCACCGGTCACCGCCCGCATGGAGAGCGCCGCGCCGCCGCGCGCGTCGCCGTCGGCGCGCGTGAGAATAATGCCGGTGAGCGGCATACGGGCGTGGAAGGCCTTGGCGATGTTGACCGCGTCCTGGCCCGTCAGGCTGTCGGCGACCAGCAGGGTTTCGTGCGGGTTGGTCGCCTCGCGCACGGCGGCGGCTTCGAGCATAAGCTGCTCGTCGACGTGCTGGCGGCCGGCGGTGTCGAGGATGAGCACGTCGTAGCCGCCGACGCGCGCCGCGGCCATGGCGCGCTTGGCGATCATCAGCGGAGTCTGGTTCGGGACCACCGGCAGGGTCGGCACGCCCGCCTGCTCGCCCAGCACCTTCAACTGCTCCATCGCGGCAGGGCGGTTGACGTCGAGCGAAGCCATCAGGACGCGCTTCTTCTCCTTGGTCTGGAGCAACAGGGCGAGCTTGGCGGCGGTGGTGGTCTTGCCCGAGCCTTGCAGGCCGACCATCAGAATCGGAGCAGGCGGCGAGCCGAGCGTCAGCCCCACGCTCTCGGTGCCGAGCGTCTCGACCAGGGTGTCGTGGACGATCTTGACCACCTGCTGGGCAGGCGTGACCGAGCGGATGACATCTTCGCCCTCGGCTTTGGGGCGGACTTTGGCGATGAACTGATCGACGACACCCAGCTCGACATCGGCTTCGATCAGCGCGGTGCGGACTTCCTTCAGCGCCTCGTCGACATCGGCTTCCGACAGCGCGCCGCGTCCGCGCAGCTTGTCGAATACGCCGCCTAGGCGGGATTGCAGAGAGTCGAACATCCGTTACGTCACCCAAAGCAGTTGCGCCCCAGGGGGCGCCACGCGCTGCCTGGGGGCGATCCCGGGCCGTGCCCGGGACCGGAAAGGCCGAAGTCTTTCCGGAGCGGGCGGTTTTTAGGCCGGGGCGGCAGGCAAGTCAAATATCAGGCGGAAAAGAGTCTTTTCCGGCGGGTTCAGCGCTGTCCCGAGAACCGCACCGATTTCAAGATCATCTCGACCATGTCCCGCTCATCGGCGTTGGCGGCGGCGCCTTCGATTTGGAGCGCGTACCACTCTTCCCGGCCGTCGGGGCCCGCGTGGCGAACCGCCTGCGGGATATAGAGGCCGATATAACTCGGCTGGGCGTAGGCGCCGAAGCGGGCCTGCTGCGCCTCCGCGCTTAGCGTCGCCTTGCGAAGGACGCCCCGGCGGCCGTCGATGACCGTCTCGCCTTCGGAGTAATCCGTGTTGTTTGCTTTTTCCGCCAGCGTGTTCGACCGGATGCTGAATTCGTAGCGCACGTTGAAGCCGAGCCCGATGAGCATTCCCACCGCGTGGTCGGTATCCTGCAACTTGCGCAGCACCGCATATTTCGGGGCATAGAGGCTGAACGGCCCCGCCTCGAAGCTTTTCCAGCCCGCAGGCGTCGTGACGATGGAAACCGTGGGCTCGCTCACCGGGGGCGATTTCAGCCCGTTCCAGGCCCAGAAGGCGATGCCGCCGGCGACGGCCAGCGTCAGCAGAATGGCCAGATAGTGCGAAATCCCCCGAGTCATGCATCTATTATAAACCAAAATCCCGGTTTTGGACTATGCCGCGTTCAAGAGGCAAACACGATGATGGGCAGGCTCCCGGACATGCCGGCCTGAGCGTTTCCCTAAAATTCTATTCAAATCCAAACGCGGCATTTCAGGCTTTGCCAAACCCGGTGCGGTACAACAGGCACCATGACGAACATCCCGAGCATTCCAGCGGCGGGCGCGCAGATTTACGCGTTGCGGAACTACGCAAACGCCAAGAAAGCGCAGCAGCCCCCGGCCCCGCAAGCCCAGCAGACCGTTGCCGCCAAGGCGAAGGTGGACGACGCCATTACGCGCGCCACCTACACCGCCGGCCTCGACAGTCTGAGGACGGCAAACAAGACGATGATGGGCTATCTGCTCAACATCGAGGTCTAACGCAGTTCACTCTCCCAGTCCCAACTCGCGCGCCAGATAGACGAAGCTGAGCGCCCACATCTCGGCCGATTGCTTGTGGTTGGCCGCCGCGGCGTGGCCGCCGTCGGTGTTCTCGTAGAACATAACGCTGTGGCCCTGCGACTCCATCTTCGCCGCCATCTTGCGGGCATGCACCGGCGTGACGCGGTCGTCGCTGGTGGCGGTGACGAAGAACACCGGCGGGTATTTCTTCTTGGCGCTGACGTTCTGATAAGGCGAATATTTGAGGATCGCTTCGCGCATCTTGGGATCGGCGGGATCGCCGTATTCCGCGATCCAGGAAGCGCCCGCCCCAATATGGGTGTAGGCGATCATGTCAACCAGCGGCACCTGGCAGACCACGGCACCCAGCAACTCGGGATGCTGCGTCATCACGGTGGAGACGAGCAGCCCGCCGTTCGAGCCGCCCATGATGCCGAGCTGCGAAGGCGTGGTGATCTTCTTCTTGATGAGGTCGGCTGCCACCGCCGCGAAATCGTCGAAGGCCTTCTGACGGTTGGTCTTCAGCGCCGCCTCGTGCCAGGCCGGGCCAAATTCGCCGCCGCCGCGGATGTTGGCGAGCACGAAGACGCCGCCCTGGGTTTCCCACAGCTTGCCGAAATTGGCCGAATAGGTTGGCGTCTCGGAAATCTCGAAGCCGCCATAGCCGTAAAGCAGTGTGGGCTTCGGCCCTTTGATGCCCTTATGGCGCACGACGAAATAGGGAATCATCGTGCCGTCCCTCGACCTGGCCTCGTATTGCAGAGTCTCGAGCCCGGAAGCGTCGAAGCGCGGCGGCAGCGATTTGATTTCTTTCGGCACGCCGCTGCCGTCGTCGAAATAGAGCGTCGATGGCTTGAGGAAGCTCTCGAAACCGAAATAGGCCTCGGAACCGGAATCGTTGGCGGACACCGTGTAGGCCGAGCCGCCCGGCGGCAGGTCGAGCTTCGTATCCGTCCACTTGCCCTCGGCGAAGCGGAAGGCATGGACCGAGCCCACCACATTGTCGAAGATCGAGACGTAGACCGCATCGCGGCCCGTCGTGACGCCGTCGATCGAGGAGCGCGGGCCGGGCGTATAGAGCACCGTCACGGGCGGCAGCTTCCTGGTGTCCAGAAGCTGTTTGAGCGGCACCGAGAACAGCGCACCCTTTTTCATCTTGGTGCCGTCCGGCGCCTTCCAGTCCTCGCGCAAGGTGACGAGCAGCTGCCCCTTGTTGAGGCCCTGTACCACCGCAGAGGTCGGGATGGGGATCATCCACCAAGAGCCGTCCGCAGCCTCAAGGTAGTTTTCCGATTCGAAGAAAGTAGGCGAGCGGTTGATGATGGGAAGCAAGAAGTCTCCGTCGCGCAGATAACCGCCCGTGGAGGCCACATCGGCGAGCTTACCTTCGAAAATCTTCTTGGCGGCCTCGATCTTCTCGCCGCGATGCCACAGCTTTACGACGTTCGGATAGCCGGAAGTGGTCATGCTGCCAGGACCGAAATCCGTGCCGAAGACCACCGTATTGTCGTCCAAATATGCGGTGGAGGACTTGGCCTCCGGAAGCATGAAGCCGTCCGCCATGAAACTCATGGAGGCGAGATCGAACTCGCGCACCACGGTGGCGTCGCCGCCGCCGCGCGACAGATCGACAAGGCAGCGCGTCAGCGCGGTGGTGCACTGCGCACCCTTCCACACCCAGTTCTCCTTCTCGGCGGCGGCCAGCTTGTCGAGATCGATCAGCGTCTCCCACACCGGCTGGGCGGTCGCGTAGCTGGAAATGGTGGTGCGCCGCCAGATGCCCTTGGGATGGGCGGCGTCCTGCCAGAAGTTGAAGACGTATTGGCGGTCGACGCGGCCGTAGGGGATGCGGTCCTGGGCGTCGAGTACGCCGAGGATGAAATCGTAGTTCGACTGGTAGCGCGGGTCGGCCTTGAGCACCGCCAGGGAGCGCGCGTTCTGGTCGTTGACCCAAGCGAGGGGTTTTTCGCCGTGAATATCCTCCAGCCAGATGTAGGGATCGTCCATCGGTTTACTCTTGTCGGCCGCGAAGGCGGCGGTGGCGGCAATCAGCCCGATTAATACGGCAGCGAAGCGGCGCATTTTCATCTCCCAGCACGAAAAACGCCCGGAGGGTGAGCGGGCACCTTGCCCTCCGTCAACCCGGCTCTGGTGGGCAAAGAAGTCACGGCCTATATAGACCCCGATGACACGGTTCCTGAAAATGCACGGCCTAGGCAACGATTTCGCCGTCTTCGACGGGCGAAAGCAAGCACTTGCCATCGACGCCTCCCTGGCGCGGGCGCTGGCTGACCGCCGCCGGGGCATCGGCTGCGATCAGGTAATCGTGATCGAACGTGCCGTGAACGCCGATGCGGCGATGCGCATCCGCAATGCAGACGGCGGCGAGGTCGAATCCTGCGGCAATGCCGCGCGCTGCGTGGCGCGCCTCGTCATGGAGGAGACCGATCGCGACAGCGTGCGCCTCGAAACCCTGGGCGGGCTGCTGATCTGCACCGACGCGGGCGGGGACCTCGTCACCGTCGACATGGGCAAGCCGGAATTCGCCTGGGAGAAAGTGCCGCTCTCCAAGCCGGTCGAGACCGGCAATTTCCCGCTGGAGGTGGACGGAACATCCTATTCGGCGACGGCCGTCTCGATGGGCAACCCGCATTGCGTGCTGTTCGTGTACGATGCCGACGCCACCGCCGTGACAAGCATCGGACCGCGCATCGAAAACAACTCGCTGTTCCCCAACCGCACCAATGTCGAGTTCGTGACGGTGCGCGATGCGAACCATCTGCGCATGCGGGTGTGGGAGCGTGGCGCGGGCATGACGCAGGCTTGCGGCTCGGGCGCCTGTGCGGCCTCAGCAGCGGCCTTCCGGCGCGGCCTGACGGGCAGCAAGGTCGAGGTGCAACTCGACGGCGGCATGCTTACGCTGGAACAGCGCGACGGGCATGCTTTGATGACCGGACCGGCGGCGCTCGCCTACCGCGGGGAGATCGACCTTTCGGTGTTCGGCGCATGAGCGTGGACGTGGTCACCTTCGGCTGCCGTCTCAACGCCTACGAATCCGAGGCGATCCGTGCGCGCGCCGCGGGCCTCGACAATGCCGTGATCGTCAATACCTGCGCCGTGACGGCGGAGGCGGTGCGCCAGTCGCGCCAGAAGATTCGTGCGTTGCGCCGCGAAAGGCCGGGGGCGCGCATCATTGTCACCGGCTGCGCTGCCCAAACCGAACCCCAGACCTATGCCGGGATGCCGGAAGTCGATCTGGTACTCGGCAACCGCGAGAAACTGGAAGCCGAGAGCTACTGTTTCGGCGCCACAGAGCGCGTGCGCGTCAACGATATGATGAGCGTCAAGGAGACGGCGGCGCAGTTCGTCGAGAGCTTCGAAGGCCGCGCCCGCGCCTTCCTCCAGGTGCAAAACGGCTGCGACCATCGCTGCACCTTCTGCATCATCCCCTTCGGCCGAGGCAATTCGCGCAGCGTCGGCGTGGGCGCCGTGGTCGAGGAGGCACGACGGCTGGCCGATAGTTACGGCGAAATCGTGCTGACCGGTGTCGATCTCACCTCTTACGGCGCGGATCTGCCGGGCACCCCGACGCTTGGCACCCTGGTGCGGAAAATCCTCAAGCTGGTGCCGGAGCTGAAGCGGCTGCGGATTTCCTCCATCGATTCCATCGAGGCGGATGCGGAACTGATGCAGGCCGTCGCCGAGGAGGAGCGGCTGATGCCGCATTTCCATCTTTCGGTGCAATCGGGCGACGACATGATCCTGAAACGCATGAAACGCCGCCACACCCGCGCTCACACCATCGCGTTCTGCGACGAAGTGCGGCGCGTGAGGCCCGACGCCTGCTTCGGCGCGGATTTCATCGCCGGCTTCCCCACCGAGACCGAGGAGATGTTCGAGAACACCTTGCGGCTGGTGGACGAAGCCGGGCTCTCCATGTTGCACGTCTTTCCCTTCAGCGCCCGCCAGGGCACGCCCGCCGCGCGCATGCCGCAAGTGTCGCGCGCCGTCGTGCGCGAGCGCGCGGCACGGTTGCGGGCCAAGGGCGCCGAGGCGGTGGCGCAGCGCTTTGCCGCACTCTTGGGAAGCGAACAGACGCTACTGGTCGAAAAGCCCGGCGTCGGCCGCACGGCCTGTTTCGCGCCGGTGCGCTTTGCGGGTGATGCGGACACTTTCGTGCGTGTACGGATCACGGACGCCGCGCCCGGCCACCTGATCGGGGAAGCGTTGTCATGAGACAGTTCGGAGAGGCGCCCCCGCCGCTCACTTTCTTCGAGAAATTGAAGGAAGGATTGGCCAAGAGCGCAGGCACGCTCGGCCTGGAGGCGCTGGTCAAGAAGAAACTCGACGACGCATCCCTGGAGGAGCTGGAAGAGGCCCTGATCCGCGCCGACCTCGGCGCCGCTGCCGCGCACGATATCACCCAGGCCGTGGCCAAAGGTCGCTATGACGAAAACATTGCCACTTACGATTTGCGCCGAATCCTCGCCGAAGAGATCGGGAAGATCCTGCGGCCGGTGGCGCGCCCGCTGCTCATAGACGGCGGCAAGAAGCCCTTCGTGATCCTGGTGGCCGGCGTCAACGGCACGGGCAAGACCACCACCATCGGCAAGATCGCCGCCAAACTGGTGCGCGAGGGACAGAAGGTGGTGCTCGCGGCCGGCGATACCTTCCGTGCCGCCGCCATCGAGCAGCTTCAGATCTGGGGCAAGCGTGCCGGCGCCGAAGTCGTAGCGCGTGCCCCCGGGACGGACGCGGCCGGCCTCGCCTTCGACGCGCTGACGCGAGCCAGGCAAAGCGGCGCGGACGTACTTCTCATCGACACGGCGGGACGCCTCCAGAACAAAGCGGGCCTGATGGCAGAACTCGGCAAGATCGCGCGGGTCATCAAGAAGCTGGACCCGGAAGCGCCGCATGCCACGCTACTAGTGCTTGACGCTACCACTGGACAAAACGCTATAGCGCAGGTCGAGGCCTTCGCAGCCTCCGTCCCGTTGACAGGCCTGGTGATGACCAAGTTGGATGGAACAGCCAAAGGGGGCATCCTGGTTGCACTCGCGGCCAAATTCGGCGTGCCGGTGAATTTCATCGGGATCGGCGAACGCGAGGAGGACCTTCAGCCTTTCGAGGCGGACGCCTTTGCCAAAGCTTTGACGGGGGCGGCATGAATCCGCAATTGAGACGCAGCGTGGTCGATTTCGGACCCTTGCTGCTTTTTTTCGCCGCCTTCAAATTATTCGACCTCTACGTAGCGACGGCGACCGTGATGGTAGCGGCGGTTGCGGCCGTAGGCCTCGGCTATTGGCTCGACCGCAAGATCCATCCAGTGCCGCTGGCCACGGCGCTGATCGTCCTGGTGTTCGGGGGGCTGACGCTCTACCTGAACAACGAGACCTTCATCAAGATGAAACCAACTATGATCTACGCGCTGTTCGGCGCGGTGCTTCTGGGTGGTCTTTATTTCAACCGCCCGTTCGTCAAGTACATTTTCGGAGCCGCCATCACGCTGCAAGAGGCGAGCTGGCGCGTCCTCACCTGGCGCTTCGGGGCGTTCTTCCTGCTCATGGCCGTTCTCAACGAGTTGATATGGCGGAATTTTTCCAGCGATGTCTGGGTCTATTTCCACAGCTTCGGCGGCATCGGGCTGACGCTCTTGTTCTCCCTGACCCAGGTGCCGTTCCTTCTGCGGCATCACGTCGAAAGCGGCGACTAGGACTGCGGACCGCGCACAAACATTGCGGGACAAAAAAGTCAGCCTGCTGCACATTGCCATCGCACACTTAAACGAGATAGAGAGAGTTGTCGGAAGCGTTGCGCTTGTTTATTGTCCGGCGTTCGTTCCAGCCGTCGACGCAAAGCATCCGGCGTCTCGAGAGGTTAGTTTCACAGAACGAGCAGATGCGTAACGTCTGCCGAAACATATTTGAAGGCAGGGGTATCCGATGAAAGGTCAGCGCAAAGCAAACGGGGGCTTTGAACTCGCAGAAGCTCCATCCCATCTCATCAAGCGTTGTCAGCAGTATTTCGGCGATCTGTACGCGCGTGAGGCGGGGTCCTGCGAATTGACCAAGCAGCAATTCACGGTGCTCGCGGCGCTCGAGAACAACGAGGGCGTCAGCCAGACCGCACTCGTCGAGATGACGGGCATAGACCGTTCGACGCTGGCAGAAATGGTGCGCCGGATGCTGGAGCGCGGCCTCATCTCGCGCGAACGCACCGAGAAGGATGCGCGCGCCAATGCCGTCGCCATCACCGGCAACGGCCGAAAGGCTTTGCGCGTGGCGCGCTCCGCCGCCGACCGGGCCGAGCGCCTGTTGCTCGAGGCCCTGCCGCCGTCCGAGCGCACGAGATTCGTCAAGGCGCTGTCGGCGATCGCTTCCGCCGGCGAGGCCTTCCAGGCCAACGGCACGCCCAAGACTCGTACCAAGTCCCGCAAGCGCCGGAGCTGACGGCCGGTCAGTTTCTCACACCCGAATATCGACGTTTGTTCCGGGGCGCACGTAGCCTGCCGGAGCGGATGGCGTCGTCCCGCCGGCCGCCGGATCCGATTGGCGGAAGGTCATAGGCTCGAAAGATGCGGCTTCCTTCGGCTGCGGCGGATGCGGCTTGGCGGCCTGCTGCGAAGCCATGAGATTTGCGGCGCTGATCTGCATGACCAGGGACAATCTCAGAGATTGGTTTCCGAAAGTTGAATACTCTTGCGCGCTTCCAGCCGCCTGACGGAACGCCTGGCACTGCGGTGAGCGATGACGGCCAGCGCAATCGTCAACCCTAAGGCCACGAGGCTCACGGCATAAGCCGCCCACACGTAGAAGGCATAACCGCCCTGTGCGAGGAATCCGGTCATAACGCCTCCGACAGCATGAGAACACGCGCCCGGCGGTTCAGGATTTCCGTCTGTATGCGAATTATCCACAGGATAAAAAAGAGCAGCGTGTAGCCGAGCGCCATCAGCAGCAGCGGCCAGAGGAATACCTCGGACATCGCCGGGCCGCCCTTGCGCAAGATGCTCTCGCCCTGGTGCAGCGTCGTCCACCATTCGACGGAGAATTCGATGATCGGCAGGTTGACCGCCCCGACGATGGCGAGAATGGCCGAGGCGCGCGCCGCCCGCGTCTCGTCCTCGATGGCGCTGCCCAGCGCCATATACCCGAGGTAGAGAAACAGAAGCAGCAGGAACGAGGTCAGCCGCCCGTCCCACACCCACCAGGCGCCCCNNCCACATCGGCTTGCCCCACAGCGAGCCGGTGACGAGGCCGAGCGCCGTGAATACCGCGCCCAGCGGCGCCGCAGCCCGCGCCGCCACGTCGGCGAGCGGATGGCGGTTGACGAGACCGATAATCGAGGCAAGGGCCATCAGCCCGTACGCCATCATGGCCGTCCAGGCTGCAGGCACGTGCACGAACATGATGCGCACCGCCTCGCCCTGCCGATAATCCGGGGGCGCCGCAAAGGCGAGCGCCAGTCCCGCCAGCAGCACGGAAGCCGCAGCCACAGCAAGCCACGGCAGTACGGCGGCGCTCAACTCCATAAAACGCTTGGGATTGGCGAGGTCGAACATGCGCATGCCTTATAACACCTCACGCTGCGAGATTGAGACGCACCGAAGCTGCCGCCGCAAACGGCGACAGCAGTACGGCCAAGAGCGAGAACGCCGCAAGGAACAGGAGCGAGCCGTTCGGGGCGGCGTCGAGCGCAGCCAGCACGGCCCCGCTGCCGAAGATCACGGCCGGGGCGAGCAACGGCAGAACGATCAGCGGCAGGATCAGGCCGCCGCGGCGGATCGAGAGCGTCAGGGCGGCGCCCACCGCGCCGATCGAGCTGACGGCCGGCGTGCCGATCAAGAGCGACAGCACCAGCGCGCCCGTTCCTTTGGCGGGAAGATCGAACAGCACCGCCAACAACGCCGACAGCACGGTCAGCGGCAGGCCGGTGGCGAGCCAATGGGCGGCGGTCTTGGCGAAAGCGGAAAGCTCCAGCGGCAGCGGCGCCAGCGCGATGAGATCGAGGCTGCCGTCTTCGAAATCCGCCTGAAACAGCCGGTCGAGCGACAACAGGGCCGCGAGCACCGCCGCCACCCACAACACGCCGCCGGCAATCCGCGCCAGAAGCTTCAGGTCCGGTCCCACGGCGAGCGGAACCAACGTCACGACCGCGGCAAAGAAGGCCAGCGCCAGCGCCGCCCCCCCGCCCGCGCGCATGGCGAGGCGGATGTCGCGGACTAGCAGCGCAAGGAAGGGCGTCATGACGCCACTCCCAATCTCAAAGTCTCGCAGGACAGGCCTAGAGGTTCGTGCGTCGCCGCCACGGCCAGCCCCCCGGCTGCGCAATGGGCCGAGACGGTCTTGGCGACAAGCGCCTTGCCGGAGGTATCCAGCGCCGCAAACGGTTCGTCCAGCAGCCACAGCGGGCGCCCGCACAGCGTGAGGCGCGCCAAAGCGAGCCGCCGCTTCTGGCCCGCGGACAAATACTGGCCGGGGACATCGGCGAGTGCGGCAAGACCGAACGCCGTCATGGCGCCGCAGGGATCGCGGCCGCCGCCATATAGGCTTATCCAGAAGACAAGCTGCTCGCGCACGCTCATCTGCGGTTTGACGGCATCCTGATGGCCGAGCCAGCCGATCAAGGCCGCTCTCTCGTCGGGGTCCGCGGCCGTTATCTCATTCGTCCGCAAGCGGATCGTTCCGGCGGCGGGTTGCAGGAACCCGGCGATCAGCCGAAGCAGCGAAGTCTTTCCCGCCCCGTTCGGACCTTCCAGCGAGAGCAAGGAGCCCGCCTTCAGCGACAGGCTCATGTCGCGAAACAGCACGCGGTGTCCGCGAATGCAGGAGAGACCTTCGATTTCGAGTACGATCATCTTCGAGGAGCGGCCGGCTGAGGGCGAGGGATTAGTAACCGCTCATGGGGGGCTTGTCGAAACACGGCAGGCCCGCCTAGCTCCCGCTTTCCCTGGGCGTCATCGCGAGGATGCGCGGGGGTTTCCGGTGGGGAGCAGGCTAAGGCAAGTGCCCTATTTATGGCCCCTTGCCAGTCTTTGTTGCATCGCGCCCAAATTGCCGCGAATGCGAGAATGTCACGGCAACTTCTAATAACTAAGAAATTTCAAATGCTTATTTGACGGCTTCGGCGGCAAGTTCTGTTGCACATGCGCAAACTCGCTGGAAAGGGTAGAATATGTCATATTGGCTGATAGGCCTGGAAGCATCGACGGGGCGAGGCGTGGCGGAAGAAACATCCAGGAAAGAAGCTCCGGTCATCATCAAGAAATACGCGAACCGGCGGCTCTACAACACGCAGACTTCGAGCTACGTCACGCTCGATCACCTCTGCGAGATGGTCAAGCAGGGCGTCGATTTCGAAGTCCGCGACGCCCGCAGCAACGAGGACATTACCCGTTCGGTCCTCACCCAGATCATCTTCGAGGAAGAGGCCAAGGGCCAGAGCCTGTTGCCCATCCGCTTCCTGCGCCAGCTCATCCGCTTCTACGGCGACAGCATGCAGGCCTTCGTGCCGGGCTATCTCGACCTGTCGATGGAGAGCTTCATCAAGAACCAGGAGGCCATGCGCAGCCGTATCGCCGAAGCCTTCGGCGGCGGCGGCCAGGCGCTTGAGAACCTGACGCGGCAGAACCTCGCCATGTTCGAGCGTGCCATGCAGGTGTTTTCACCATTTGCGCCGCGCCCTGCCCGTGCGGGAGAAAATGAGCCGAAGAACAACGGCACCAGCGAACACCGCGCTTCGGACGAGATCAGCGAGCTCAAGAACGAGATCGAAGCGATGCGCCGTCAACTCGCCGAGCTGAGCCAGCAGAGAAAGTAGCCCCGCTCGCGGAGCGCTTACATCCACTCCGGCTCCAGCACCGGCGGGCCGAAAAAATAACCCTGGAAGTAATCGACGCCGAAGCTCTCGAGCATGAGGGCCTCGGCTTCGGAGCCCACCCATTCGGCGGTCGTCTTCAGCTGGAAGCTTTTGGCAAGATGGACCAGCGTGCGTACGAAAAGCTGGTTCTCCGGGGAAGTCGCCAATCCCATCACATAGCTGCCGTCGATCTTGACCGTATCGACGCGCAGCATCTGGAGGTTGCGGAACGAAGTGTAGCCGGCCCCAAAATCGTCGATCGCCACTCGGCAGCCCATCTCGCGCAGGCGGGAGACGAACTTGGCGTTTTCCTCGAAATGGTGCAGCGCCGCGGTCTCGGTCAACTCGATCACCAAGCGTTTGGCAACGCCGGAATTCTGCCGCACATATTCCACGAAAGACCGCAGCCAGCTCGGGTCGTGCGCCGTCGTGCCCGAGACGTTGACGCTCAAGGTGATGGCCGGGTGCTTGTAGAGCTGTGCGACGGCCATCTCCAGCGCATGCCGGTCGACCAGACGCACCAAGCCCAGCTGCTCGGCCGCCGGTATGAACTGACTCGCCGAGACGACGGAGCCGTCCTTGCGCAACATCCGCAGCAGGCATTCGTATTCGACCGGTTCGCGCGAGGCGGCATCCACGATCGGCTGGTAGGCGAACACCAGGCGGTCCTCCTTGAGCGCGGCGACGACCTCGTCTGCCACGCCCATCAGCCTCAGCCGCGCGCCCTGACGCTGTTCGGAGTGCTGATAAATGGTGAAGTTGTCACGCCCCATCGAGCGGGCGCGTTCCAACGCCTCCTCGGCGCGCAGCATCGCCTCCTGACTCGAAGAGGCCCCGGTCGGCAGCCACACCGCGCCCACCGACGAGGTGACGGCAACGCGGCCGGCGCACGTCTCCACGACATCGTCCCGCACCGAGGCACGCAGCCGCTCCGAGACGATCTCGATGTCCGCGGCCGTGCAGTTCTTCAGGATAACGCCGAATTTGTTGCCGGCCGTCCGTCCGATCACATCGCTGGCACGCAGCGTGCGCGACAATCTCTCGCCGACCGCTACAATGACTTCGTCGGCTGCGTCGAAACCATAGGAATCGTTGATGATCGCCAACCGATCGATCGAAGCGACGAGGAAGGCGCAATGGCGTTCCTCCTTCTTGGCAGTGACGATGGCCTGCGCCAGTTCGGCGCGCAGCGAATTGCGGTTCAGATGGCCCGTCAATTCGTCGCGTGTGGCGAGATAAGTGAGACGGTTTTCCTCGCGCTTGCGCTCGGTGATCTCGCGTATCAGACCGGCGAGCCGTTCGGTGGCGCCGTCGGCATCGGGGACGCGTACGCCGACCATCACGTACCACACCGACCCCATCGGCGAGGACATTTCCACATCTATGTCAAAATGTACCGTAGTATGGGCGCGGTTTTCGAGCAGGCCGGTGAAGCGGTGCCGGGACTTCGCATCCATCAGGCCGAGAAGATCGCGGCCGCTGCTCGACTTGTCGGTAGCAATCTGCGGCGGGAGCGTGTCGAACGCACCGTCCCATGCGATTCTGTCTTCGGCCACGGTCCAATCGAAAGCCACGATGCCGGCACCGGAGATGGCAAGTTGAAGGCGCTTCGCCTCCTGTGCCGCACGTAATGCGGCAACGCGTCTCGCAGGCTTCTTCTGAAGCGATTGATTCAACACATCCACCACCCCTGGCCGGTCTTCCGGCCTTTTGAGAGATGATGAATGTCGCGTCTTAAAAAACCCGTAACTCTTGCGACAGCGACCGCGTTTCGTACGTGTGGTCCGCACTTTGCCTTAAGAACGGGTTATGACGGCGATCGCTGCATTTCCAGTTTGTCGGACGGGCGCGGGCAAGGGCTCCGCCAGGGCAGCGCGACGCGTCGAAAAAATCAGGGCGCGCGAGCATTTCAATGGTGAATACGAGGCGCCGTACGAGCCGCCGTGCCGGATTCACCAATTCATCGGGCAACATCCGGCGTACCAATCCGGCACAGGCTCCGATGCCTCTTTCTGGAACGGCCCACAGCTGCGTTCCGCTTATGCGGCGCAAGTCCTCGGCCAGGCTCTCGGCACGCAGACGCAAACCAGTTCGGCGCGCGCGACCTATGGCAGAGTGTACCTTCGCCTCGTGACGTCGGTCGACGAACGCGCTTGAGACAAGCGCGACGGCTACGCCGATCTATCCAGCCGACAAAAACAGGTGATCCGGCCTATTGCTGCGCGTAATAGGTGGCTTGGCCGAGAAATGCCGCACCGAGCACGCGGCCGTAGCCGCCCTGCTGCACGATCACGACAAGACTGTCGTGTGCCGGCGTCTTGGCGCCGGCTCGCGGCAGGTCAAACGCCACGGCCTTGCCGTGCCAGCGCCCGACATCGGCAATGTCGTTGACCACGTTGCGGTAGGTCGCCGTGCGGCCGCCGTTCTCGCCCGCCAGAATGCGAACCGTGGCGCTCGAACGGAGGCGAAACAACCAGATCGTGGCGTCGATTTTCGCCTTGCCTGCCGTCTCGGGCGCGCCGCCGATTGCGACATGCAGTTTCTGCGCGGTGGGCCTCAGGTCGACGGCAACGGACCAGGCATTGCCGGAAGGCCGGCGGCGCACAACCGCCGCCACGGAGGTCAGTTCCGCCGGTAGCGTAATCTCGGTCCTGTCTTCTTCGTCGTCATTGGCCTCGTCGACTGCGTCCGCGGCCTCGTCGACCGCGTCCTCGACTTCGTCGCTCCGGCTGCCCACGACGTCCCGAGTCCCCTCGATGACGATCTGAGGCGTATAGACGCCGCCGNNCAGCCCTGGCTGGTGTAAAGCTCGACCAGGATGGGCCGCGGGCCGCCCGCCTGCGCATTCGCGCCGGCAAGGACGACAAGGGTGAGTGCTGCCGCGACGGCCGTGTGTCTCATGCGGCGACCATAAGCCGGGCGGCAGCGGCCTGCCAGTCACTTCGGCTTGAGGGCACGTTCAGGGCTCTTTCGGCGGCACGGCGGGCGGCTTCCCTGACCCCAGTGACCAGACGACAACCACCATAGCCATAGTCGGCACAGACTTGCCGTCGAACTCGGCGCCGGTCAGCTTCAGGCGCTCCTTTACGATCCGCGCCGCGGCCTGGTCCAGATCGGCGTAGCCGCTCGATTCCATCACCAGCACCAACAGCTCGCTCATGCCCTCTAGTTTAACGACAAACACGGTGACGCTGCCCTGTTCGCCGCGGCGGAAGGCCTCGGGCGGATAGTCCTCCGGCTTCATTTTGATGGCCATGGCTGCGAGCTCTTCGGGCATCGCAGCCGCGGAGTCGTGCAGCACCCACCGGACTTGCGCCTTCCAGGGACAGGCTAGCGGCTTGCCGTCGGCCGAATGCGCCGGCATATAGCGCCAATTCTTCGAGACCGCCTCCACGGAGGCATCGTCCAGGCGCAGCGAGCCGCTCGATTGAACCACCGTCACCGAGGCCGTCGTGCCGTCCTGCTTGATGACGAAGCCGAGCGTCGTCGTGCCTTCCTCATGGAGCATCACCGAGAGAACCGGATAATCGCCGCCGATGTGCTGGTTGGCGGCCTTGGGCGGGGTTACGCCCGGAGCGCCGCAGGCGGAATTATCCTCCGCCAGGGCGTGCGGCGTCGCGAGGGCAAGCACCGCCAGCGCTATGGCAAAGCGCCGGCGCATCATTGATCGCTTTCTCGCGTTCCGCGGTAGATGAGTTGCTCCCGCAGCTTGTTGACCATCCGCCCCAGCGCACCGTGGACGCGCTGATAGTATTCCGGCGTGCAGTATGCCTGCGGGTGCTCGATCTTGAGCGTGATCTTCTCGTGGACCGTGCGGGCGTCCGTCCGCTCGAAATCCGCCTGGAGGCGGATGTCCTCTGTCGTTAGCACCTGCGGTTCGGGGATGGACAACAACCGGTAGCCTACCGGGAAGGTGAAGGTGACATCTTGTTCGGCGAAGAGCGAGGGACAAACATAGTTGTTGTTGCGTGACGTCGGCATCTCGCCGCCGATCAACTGCGTGAAGCTGAACGGCTTGAGGGCCAGCGCCGGAGGCACTGCGCCGGGCCCCGGCACGCTGATGGCACCGGGCAGGCGATAGCTCGCGCTTGAGACGTAGGGTTCGGTCAGTTTCGTCGGGTCGCCGCGGTCGAGCGTGCCGTCCGCACCCGGGCCCAGCATATCGCGAAGGAACTGCGTTTCCTTGCCGGCCTGGATGTCTTGCATCATGGAGCGCGCGCTGACGCCGATTGCGCCGGTCGCGGTGATCTTCACATTCGCCTGTGCGTTGCCGTCGTCTTGAAACACGACCTCTCCTACCGAGCGCACGGTGGATGTGGCTGGCGACGCCGTCGGCGTGCGTGCCACCTCGCCCGTCGATACCTTAAGGACGGGTTTGCCGGAGTCGGAATAAGGCAGAACGCCGAAGGGCGCGATCTGTGCCGTGGAATCCAGATAGAGATCGAACTCGGGCACATAAGTGATGACGTGATCGAAGGCATGCGGCATGGCCGCCGGCGACAACTTGTAGGAGGCAACGGCCACTCTGATCAGCGCCCCGGTGCTCTCGATCCCCTTGGCCCTGAGCAACGCTTCCAGCAGCGCCACATGATCCTTGCAGTCGCCGTAGCGGTTGGTCAGCACGTCCTTGGCGTCGTGGGGCGTGAAGCCGCCGGCGCCGAGCACGATCTGCACATAGGCGATATGCGAGGAGACCCAGTCGTATAGGATTTTCGTCTGACTGCGCCGGTCGGCGACGCCTTGCGTCAACTGATCGGCCAGCGCCTGGATCTCGGGCGTCACCGCCGCGGCCGCACGCGTGCGCTCGCCGTAGGCGCGCGCCACGTCAGCGTAGTCGGCGAAGGAGGTGACGACCAGATGCGGCCCGAAATCCGTCTCGGCGACCGCGTCGTCTTCCGGCGCAACCGGCTTGTCGTTGTGGTATTCCCAGGTCCAGCGCTTCTTGTCGCCGTACGCGCGCGCGGTACCGCCTTCCAATCCGGACTGGTCGAAGACGAGCGCCATCGAGGCGGGTGCACTCAAGGCGAACTGAACGTCGTGCGCGGGAACGGATCGGCTGAAGTCGTTGCGGAAGTCGTAGCGGCCCTTGAACCACGGAATGATCTGGCGGTCCACCGTCGCCAGCACCACGGAATCGCCCACTTCGAGGTTGGGATAGAATATGCTGGTGAGCACGCTGTCCTGGAAGCCGGGCTGCGACGTCTGTCCGAAGCCGGAAAGAAAACCGCTGCGCGGCACGTCGATGCGCTGCCCGTTCGCCTTCAGCGTATAGGCGGCGACGACCTGGACGTTTTCATAGCCCTGCGTGAAGCCGAGCCGGCGCTCATGCAACTGATCGATGCCCTGCGCGTTGAGCACCTTGTACACTTCCTCTCGCGAGGAAATGTACGAGCCGTCCGCCGCGATCTCGATGTCGATATGATCCTTGACGATTTCGAACGGCGCAGACGAAGGCGTTGCTTGCGGCCCGCCGAACGCCCCCGCCGTTGCTGCACAGAGCCACAGCACTGCAAAACGAATACGCATGCCCCACCCGTACCCTTGTTGTTGATACAACCATAATGGGACGAACATGCTTAATCCAGGTGGCGCAAAGTCCCGGCACTCCAAGAAACGAGAAGAATTCCAGAATGTGCTTGACTTGCTGTGTATATTACCATAATATACATACCATGCTGGATTTCGACTTGGTCGAAGGTTTCGAGTGGGACGAGGGCAACGCCCGCAAAAGCGTCGACAAACACGGCGTGAGCCAAGCGGAAGCCGAGCAGATATTTTTTAATGAACCGCTGCTCGTCGTCTATGACGAAGTCCACAGCGAGATCGAGCCTCGTTATCACGCGCTCGGACGGACCGACGCCCATCGGCTGTTACATGTGACGTTCACGTTGCGCGCGGAAAACACGCGGATCAGGGTGATCTCGGCGCGCGATATGTCGCGGAAGGAGAGAGTTGTCTATGAGCAGGAAACCTAAGGCCCTTCCGAGCTTTTCGAGTGAGGCGAAAGAACGCGAGTTCTGGGAAACGCACGACAGCGCCGATTATGTCGATTGGCGCAAGGCGGAGCGCGTGCGATTTCCCAATCTGAAACCGACGACGACCGCGATTTCGCTTCGCGTGCCGGTGAGCCTGCTCGAACGCATCAAGATCGCCGCCAACAAGCGCGACATGCCATATCAGTCGCTGATCAAGGCGTGGCTGGCCGAGAGGGCGGACAAAGTATGATCAGGCCGCCATCAATTGCCGCAGCACGTAGGGCAGAATTCCGCCGTTCTTGAAGTAAGCGACCTCGTCGGCGGTGAGAAGCATCAGCACCAGGGGTAGCTCCGCCGTGCTGCCGTCCGGACGGCGGATCGCGGCCACGACTTTCAGGCGCGGCTTGAGCGGCCCCGAAAGCCCTGGAATGTCGACGACCTCGGCGCCCGTGAGCGCGTAATCCTTACGCGTTTTGCCCGGTTCGAAGACGAACGGGGCAATGCCCATGCCGACGAGATTGGAACGGTGAATGCGCTCGAAGCTCTCGGCGATCACCGCGCGCACGCCGAGCAGCTTCGGCCCCTTGGCCGCCCAGTCGCGCGAGGAGCCGGTGCCGTATTCCTTGCCGCCGATCACTACCGCCGGCACGCTTTCACCCTTGTAGCGCTCGGCCGTGTCGAAGATCGACATCTCTTCGCCCGATGGGTGATGGATGGTGTTGCCGCCTTCCCGGCCGCCCAGCATCTCGTTCCGAATGCGGATGTTGGCGAAGGTGCCGCGCTCCATTACCTCGTCGTTGCCGCGCCGCGAGCCGTAGGAGTTAAAGTCCTTTAGCGCGATACCGCGCTCTTGCAGGTAAAGCCCGGCGGGACTGGCCGGTTTGATCGAGCCGGCCGGGGAGATGTGGTCGGTGGTGATGGAATCCCCGAACACCGCCAGAATGCGTGCGCCCGCGATGTCGGTGAGCGGGGTGGGCTCAAGGCTCATGCCCTGGAAGTAGGGTGGGTTCTTCACATAAGTCGAGGCCGGGTCCCACTCGTAGGTGCGGCCTTTCTTGACCTTCACCTTCTTCCAATTGGCGTCGCCCTCGAACACGTCGCCGTAGCGCGTGCGGAATGCCGAAGCCTTGACGGACTTGCGGACGGCATCGGCAATTTCCTTCGGCGACGGCCAGATGTCTTTGAGAAAGACCGGCGCGCCTTTCTTGTCCCGGCCGATGGGCTCGCGCGTGAGATCGAGGTTCATGGTGCCCGCCAGCGCATAGGCCACCACCAGCATCGGCGAAGCGAGATAATTGGCTCGTACCTGCGGATGCACGCGGCCCTCGAAGTTGCGGTTGCCCGAGAGAACCGCCGCCACAACGAGATCGTTGTTCGTCACCGCCTCCGCCACAGGCGCGGGCAACGGGCCGGAATTGCCGATGCAAGTGGTGCAGCCGTAACCCACGAGCTGAAAGCCGAGCTTGTCGAGAAAGGTGTTGAGACCGGCCTCGGCTAGATAATCCGTCACTACCTGGCTTCCCGGCGCCAGAGAGGTCTTCACCCAGGGCCGTACCTTCAGGCCTTTCTCGACAGCCTTCTTGGCGACCAGGCCGGCGCCGATCATTACGCTGGGATTGGAGGTATTGGTGCAGGAGGTGATGGCCGCGATCACCACGTCGCCGTGGCCCATCGTGTAAGTCTCCACCGGAACGCGGGCGGCGGCGTTCTTCTTGTAGGTGTTGGTCAGCGCGGCGGCGAATTCCCGAGCGGCGTTCGCTAGCGGCACGCGGTCCTGCGGCCGCGCCGGACCGGCAAGGCTCGGCTCGACGCTGGAAAGGTCGAGCGCGAGCGTGTCGGTGAAGACAGGGTCCTCGCTCTTGGCCGTGCGGAACAGGCCTTGCGCCTTGGCGTATTTCTCCACCAGCGCCACGCGCGCGGGCTTGCGCGCCGTGTCCTTGAGATAGCGCAGCGTCTCCGCATCGATCGGGAAGAAGCCGCAGGTNNATGTTGGCGATGGTGGCGCGGTCCTCCAGCGCCATCTCGTCGAGGCCGGGCCCGAAGTATTCGACGAACTTGCCGACCACGCCGTGTTTGCGCAGCATCTGGGTGACGGTGAGGACGAGATCGGTCGCCGTGACGCCTTCCCGCAATTTTCCGGTGAGGCGGAAGCCGACCACTTCCGGGATCAGCATGGAGATCGGCTGGCCGAGCATCGCCGCTTCCGCTTCGATGCCGCCGACACCCCAACCGAGCACGGAAAGGCCGTTGATCATCGTGGTGTGACTGTCGGTGCCGACCAGCGTATCGGGGAAAGCGAAGGTGACGGCGTTGCCTTTCTTGTCCTTGCCTTTGCGGGTCCACACCGTCTGACCGAGATATTCGAGATTGACCTGATGGCAGATACCGGTGCCGGGCGGCACCACGCGGAAATTGTCGAAGGCCTGCTGGCCCCAGCGCAGGAAGGCATAGCGCTCGCGGTTGCGTTCGTACTCGACGGCGACATTCTGCTTGAAGGAGTTTCTGAGCCCGAAACTGTCCACCATCACCGAGTGATCGATGACGAGATCCACTTCCGCCAAGGGATTGATCTTGGCGGGGTCGCCGCCCATCGCCTGCATCGCGTCGCGCATGGCGGCAAGGTCGACGACGGCGGGCACGCCCGTGAAATCCTGCATCAGCACGCGCGCAGGCCGGAAGGCGATCTCGCGCTCCGAACGCCTGGGACCGAGCCAGGCCGCCATCGCCTTGATGTCTTCGGCCGTAACCGTCTTGCCGTCCTCGTGACGCAAGAGATTCTCAAGCAGCACCTTCATCGAATAAGGCAGTCTCGAAATGCCGCTCAGTCCGCCTTTTTCCGCGGCCGCGAGGCTGAAATAGACGTAGGTTTTTCCGCCCGAGGTCAGCGTGCGGCGGGATTTGAACGAATCGAGGCTGATCGTCACGAAGGGCACCTTTGAATGGAAGGGCGTGGTTTAGTGAAATTCTAAATGAAAGAAAAGCCGCAAATCCAGGCATAAAGAAGCCGGCGGCGAGCAGCTCTTTCGCCGGAGCGACGATGCGGCGATTCCCGCCTCCGACTGCAGACCCGGAGCGTAAGGGCTGTTAACGGTGTGCGTAATATTTTCCGTATACGGACTATAACGCCTTTGTTGCGCAACCGCGACAGAGAGCAAATTCGCTCGCGCTATGAAGGGATTAGCCGCAAGCGAGGTGTCTCGGGGTGCGGCGCAATTCGCCGCAGGCGGGGCCGGAGGCGTTCGTTTCGATGGTCCGGTTAAGCACCAGGGCATAAAATCGCCCGAATTCTTTCGTTAGACTTTTCCCTAGGGAAGCCGAGTTGGGGGCCTGCGCGGGGACAAGTGAGTTGATATCCTGATGCGGCATCGTGCGTTCGCACTGATTATAGGGGCGGTACTGGCGTGCGCGGCTGCGACGCAGGCGCGCGCAGGTATGTTCGATCGCCTGCAACAGCAGCATTTCGGCGACATCGAACCCGGCACCTACCAAGCGGGCGACAGAGTGCGCTTCACGTTGGACCGCTATCAGAACGAATTCCTGGTGCGCTTCGCCGGACAGCCCGAGGTTTATGTGCTCTATGCGGACTTCGCTTCCCTGGGCGGACGGGTGATGCGCTACGATTCCGGCGGCGTCGCCATCCAGGTCACGGGATGGGGCGCCATGACGATTTATACCGACGACACACCGGACGGCCTTCCCACCACGCGCATCGGCGATTCGGCGACACCCGCCCTGGCGCAGATTTCCATGCAGCAGATGCAGAGCGCAGCCGAAGACGAAAGCTCGCATCTGACCTATGTGCGCGGTTTGCACATTACCTTCTTCGCCGATCCCAACACGGTTGCAGACGGCGCAACGCGCGCCCTTGCTTTCGACGCGATGGAAAACGCCGCGCGGGGCATCGACCGCTTTACGGCCAACGCCGCCGCGCGCGCGGCCTTTGGGCAGCGCATCAACGCCGTGCGCCTGCAAACCAGCGCCAAGCCGCTCATCAAGATCACCGAAAAGACGCTGATCGTCACCTTCAATCCGCAGACGGGCTATTTCGGACGCGCCTCCTCGCGCGCCATCGCCTTCGCCCTGGGCAAGATGTTCGGAGTACCGGTCGCCAATTAGAGCGGATCACGGGAATCGAAAGCCGGGCAGAGCCATCTCGAAAGCCGAAAATTCGAAACCGGGTGCCACGGTGCAGCCGACCAGGGTGTAGCCGCCCAGCGGCTTTGCTTCCTGCCAAGCGTGCGGCGGCACGACAATCTGCGGGCGTTCGCCGTTTTCGACGTCAGGGCCGAGGATGTGGCGCACCGCCAGGGCGCCCTCCTGCGCAATCGTCAGTTCCAGCGGCGCGCCGCGATAGTAGTGCCAGACCTCCGCCGCATCGATGCGATGCGGCCGCGAGACTTCGCCGGCGCGCAGCAGATAATAGATCGCCGTCGAATGGGCCCGAGGATGCCCTGCGTCCCGGAACATCTCGCGGAAATGACCCCCTTCGGGATGCGGCCGAAGGTCCAGCGCGGTTATGAGGCGTTCGGCTTCGCTCATGGGATATCCGGCAACGGCGCACCGCGTGCGACAAGCGCTTCCATGCCCGCCGCGACCGACAGTGCATCGCAAAGCCCGTTGTGCGTCTGGCCTGCGAACGGCACACCTGCTGCCGGACCGACATCGCAGGCGTGCAAGCCGCGCACGTCGATTCCCTGTTCGTGCAGCCATTGCCTGATGTCGAGGAAACGCGGCAGCGGCGGCAGCCCCTTGAGCCCGTAGAGCCGGATATTGTCGAGCAACACAAGATCGTCGCGCCCGAAGGCGAGGACCGGCAAGCCGTCCGCGAAAGCCGTAAACACCTTGTAGGCCTCGGCAAAGTCGACGCCCCGCGCGCGAATCTGCTCGTTGGTGATCCTGGTCAATTCCTGAAGATACCCCGACAGGACCGGATTGAGTCTGGGCCGCACCAGCACATCGAAACGCTCGCCAGGAACGAAGGCCCGGTCCACCTTCACCGCCCCGATCTGGACGATCTCCTTGTACTCGCCGGGGCGCATCCAATAGGCCGCCAGCGAGCCGTCCCAGGCGGTGAATTCGAGGTCGAAAACCACCGCAAACGGTTGGGAGGATGAGGGTAAGGAAGGCATTTCAGGAGCTCGAATCAGGGGATAGACGGCTATTAATACATTCTTAACGGTCGCCTCCCAGGCTACGGCCAGGACGATACCGGGAGGGAGAAACTACATGGTCGCAGTCATTCAGCCGCTGCCGCAGACCCCCGTAAGCCCCCGCCCAGCCGAAGGGCGCAGCAGCGCCCTGGCACAACTCAAGCTCCTGCACGCCGAAGCCGAAGAAACGGCACGGCTCGCCAACCTCCTCGGGCGGAGCCTCTATGTCGGACTTGCCTTGCCCGTGCTCGGCGTCCTTACCATCGGCCTTGCCGACGAGGTAAGCCCGGTATCGCAGCTCGTCTGGTGCGGCTTCGTGGCGGCGGTGTCCATCGCCCTCTTGATCGCCTACCGGCATGCCATGCGCCAACCTTTCGAGCGCGCCGCGCTCAAGAACTTTGCCAGGGACCTCAGCGCGATCCTGTTGTTCGCCGGCTTCGCCTGGGGCGCCGGCGCCTTCCTGGCGCTGCCTCCCGGCACCAATGCCGTGGCCGCCATCCTGTTCGCCGCCGCGCCGGCCATAGCGGTAAGCACCTTGTTGCAGCAGCGTGAAGCGCTGTTTCTGTTTCTTGCGCCCGCCGCGGCACTTGCCGCCGCCGGTAGCCTGTTGAAGCCGTTTGCGAACGGCACGCTGGAGGCAGGATTGATCCTCGCCGTCTCCGCCGTCATCGCCGGAGCGGCCGTGCTGCGCGAGCACTGGGCAAGCAATTCCGGCAAGCCTGCCATGCTTTCGTTTCCGTAGGCTCTGCCGGGGTTTTCCGGGCTTTCACCGAGGCCTATAGAGTGATGCGGTTTCCGCATCAGGTTCTCTCATGGTTGTCGCTCCTCAAGCTGACGCCCGGGCAAGAAGGCGATGTCGTTCAGGCTCCGGTGATGAATGAAGGCTTCAAACCCCGGGCCGTTTTGGCCGATACCGCCTATGACAGCAGGGCTTTCCCAGAAGCCATCGAGACTTCCGGCGCCTTGCCGGTCATCCCTTCAAACCCGCATCCGTTCCGCCTCGACCGTCGCCGCTACAAGGCGCGCAATCGCATCGAGCTGCTTCAACAAGCTCAGCGCTTCCGAATGATCGCAACCCGATACGACCGCAGGGCGACATACTTCTTTGCCTTCATCTACCTCGCCGCAGCCATTCAATGGATGCGATGAATGTCGATTCAGCCTAGAGCTTCACCGGTCCGCGCCAGGGAATGAGGGCGGGGACCTTGCGCTGGTATTGCGCGTAGGTTTCGCCGAAATCGTCGCGTAGGTCGGCTTCTTCGAGGTACACGCCGAGGCAGATCCACGCCGTCCACAGAATGTTGAACAGGAGCCGGTCTGCTGTGACATCGGGATTGGACCAGAAGAGCACGAGGATCGCCGAATAGAGCGGATGGCGCACCCAGCGATAGGGGCCGCGAATGACCAATGGAAGCTGACGCGATCGCACGCCGCGCAAATGCGCCCTGATCGGGGCCACGCCGCAAGGATCGAAGTCGCGGAGCGCGACGATGCCCCAGACGAAAAATGCCAGCGCAAGGATCGCGCAAACATGCGCGGCCCAGCGGGGTGCTCCTTCAAGGACGAGTAGAGCGACATCGGTCGGCTGCCAGAGGAGAACTACGGCCAGCAAGGCGACACCCGACGCGATGGCGTAAATGGCGCCCTGGTAGTGTTGCGGGACGTGCAGCACCGCACGGAACCGCGGGCGCACCATGCCACTGTGTTGCAGGAAAAACAGGAACGACAAGCCTGCGTCCCAGAAGAGGGCCGGCCACAGCGGCCAGCCAAACCGCACGAAACAACCTAGTGGAAATGCAGCAAGCAGGACGATGGACGCGGCGCTGAGAAACACGGCCGCGACCATGATCGATCCGGCGAGCAGGCGTTGCGGCAAGATATTCATCCTTGCATTGCCCCGAAGCTGCGCGATGATACGTCTATGTACCACGATCTTCCCGAACGCACAGCTCTTCCGGCCGTCATCGAGCGCAACCGGCGCACGGTCGAGCAAGGCTTCTGGAAGAAGCTGCTGAAGGTGGCGGGCCGCGTCCCGTTCGCGGATGACTTGGCAGCCGCCTATTTCTGCGCCGTCGATCCGGCGACGCCGGTACGCGTCAAAGGCGTACTGCTCGCTGCCCTCGCATATTTCGTGATCCCCACGGATGTGATTCCGGATTTCGTCGTTGGTTTGGGCTACACCGACGACGCCGCGGTGCTCGCCGCCGCGATAAGCATGGTATCGCGCCACATGACGCCGCAGCATCGTGAGCGCGCCCGCGCGGCGCTCGGCCTTTCGGACCGGGAATGATGCGCCACGCCGAGATCGAGAAGTTCTGTCTGTCGCTCAGGGGCGCCACGCTCACCGTCCAGTGGGGCGAGGAGCGTGTCTACAAGGTCGGCGGCAAGATGTTCGCCATGCTGTCGGGGAAAAACGACAAGCCGCATCATCTGTTCTTCAAGGCGGGCGAGACCAGCTTCCACATCCTGACGCAGCTGAAGCACATCATCCCCGCGCCCTATCTGGCGCGCGCCAAGTGGGTCTATCTGGAGCGGCTCGACGCGCTGAACGCAAAGGAACTAAAGGCCTATCTCGAACGCGCACACACGCTGATCGCGGCAAGGCTGCCTAGGAAGAAGCGTGCGGAACTTGGGATTGCCGAAACGGCATTGCCGGATTTCTGAAGAACGGTCAGCGCACCACCGCCAGCTTGGCGCGCAGGCGATCGGTGTTGCTGCCAGGTGCCCCCACGAATTCGATGCCGATGCCATCTTCGTGATGGCGGGCGATGCGCCCGGCCAGCTGGCCTATCAGAACGTATTCGCCGACGGGCGGACGGATGTCGGTCTTGACAGAGATGCCGCTCATGGAGAGATCCAGCACCTCGCAGGGAACGAGCTGGCCATCGGCGCGCGTGAAGCGCGTCAGTCCCTTGGTAGGTGTGCGGTCGTCACGTCGTAGATCGGCGTCGTCGAGCAGCGCGCGGTTCAGGAAAAGAGTGAGCTGCTCGGCCGTACGTTCGCGCTTCATCGCGGTCGAGACGAAGCGTACGCCCGCGTTGATCCCGTCACTCCGCACGACGGTCCCTTCGAAGCGGCCGAAGCCGTTGATGTAGAGCACGACCTGCGTCTCGGGCGCGACCGCCACGCTGCAGGCGATGTTGGCACCGCCAGGCGACAGGTCCGTCACCGTGCAGGCGGCCTCCTGCTTGTCCGCGGGGACAAACAGCTTGCCGGGCAAATTGACGCGTACGCGCCGGAACCTGCGCCGTTCCGCCCGTGCCCTGGTTACTACCGGATCTTCGACGTTCTTCATCGCCGGAGCGCGGGCTTCCGCGCCCCTCCTGCCTTGGCTAACGCCTTACGAGTGTGCAATGAAGACCATCAACGGATCGTTTACGCCGTCCCTATTATCCCGGGTTTCTGCCCCCTTCTTAACCCCGGGCCCGCAACGCGCTATAGGGATGTCCCGCCGGTCTTTCGGAGAGTTTTATGGCGAAAAACATCGGAACACGGCCGCTTCTGACGATGGCGGCGGGCTTTATGCTCGCCGGGTGCGTTAATTTCAGCTCCCTGGACGACCTTGCGTTGGCGACGCCGACCGGATCGCCCTTCAGCCAGGCGCTGTACAAAAATTACGCATTCCTGGCGCACTCCTTCGGCGATATGGGCCAAGCGAGCTACGTCTCCTTCGACCAGGACGCCTCCATCCCGCTCGCCAAGACGGATGCCAACGTCGCAGCCCTGGCAAACACGTACGCCGCAAAAGCGTTGCAGCTTACGCGCGGCGAGGTCGTCGATCCGGTGTCGAGCCGCGATAGCAATTCGCATGCGCTGCGCGACAGGCTGGTCCGCGCCCTGACACCCGGCCGCGACGATTTTCCCAGGGACGCGGCACGCGCCCAGGCCGATTGGGACTGCTGGCGCCTCAATGCGACGGTGGAATCGCAGGTTGCCGCCGCCGAACAATGCCGGCGTTCCTTCGAAGTGACGCTGGTGCGGCTCGAAACCGAGACGCAGGCCGCGGCAGCAGCGGCCGCCGCCGCCGCACAAAGGGACCAGGCGGCGCAAGGGGCGGCAGGCGCGCAGCCCTCTACCGACAGCAGCGAAACCCCTTGAGGCCGAATTACCGAGGTTCAGCTTCCGCGCCGACCGGATGAGGCGTAAGGTGTGTCCATGAGACGGACGATACGCGCGCTTCTCTGGGCCGGTATTGCCGCGGCGGTCGCGATGCCTGCCGGGGCGCAAAGCGCGCGCTATCAGGTCCACAGCATGGATTTCGACATCTGGTGCACGGAGCAGGAACGCCTGCCCTATGAACGCTGCGACAAGCGGCTGCCGGAAGACATGCAGAAGTTCGAGGCCTATCGCGAGATCGTGGAGCGCTACGAGATACCTTATTTGCAGGAAAAGGACAGGGCGCTGCGCTTCGACGAAGACATCTTGCGACACGATCCGGTGGACAAGAAGCCGGACAGCCAAGTGCAGAGACCGCCGCAGCCCACTGACGGGCACTGACGTCAAGCGCGCCGCTTAAACCATCTGCGAAAAGACCCTACGATTCGACGCGCGATGCGCCGAAGAGATGCATCATGCGGCCCAGCATGTCCTCGTCATCGAAGACGTCCATCTGTGCCGCGATAGGACGGTCCTGCGACACGACGAGGCGCAGGTGCGGGGCCTTGGGATGGCTGCGGTAGACCGGCGGCGGGGGCGGAGGCGGCAGCGTGGGTTGCACGGGCCTCGGTTCTTCCTCGTGGATCAGCTGGGAAGCCGCCAAGCGCTGGAAGGCGATGGGACGGCCGCGCAGCAGGCTGACGTCGCTCAAGATCTGGATCATGCCGAGGAAGCGCGTCGGGCCGCTTTCGCCGAACTTGATGGGCGCCAGCACGGTCTCGACCTCGACCATGCCGCATTCGGCGCTGGCGCCGATGGAAGTGAGACATACGGGTTGCTTGAGCCACAGCGCCTGCTGCAGCAGCGAGGCCAGCGCCGCGCTCGACTGCGATTCCCAATGGGCGAGGAAACCGGTGCCTTTCAGCTCGAAGCCGAAGCGTTCGCACAGCGAGGTGCCGGCGAGACGGTAAACGGGGCGGGCCGGATTTTCGGCGTCCAGGATGAAGACATAAGGCAACAGGCGCTTGATGGCGCGCGGATCGATATCGGTTTGATCCGGGACATCGGCCCCGCGCCGGATCCTCGACCAGTACCCCACCAGCAAATGGCTATTCTTGTTTTTCATTGTCCGCCGCCCTTGTTCCCGCCGGGCGGCTGTTCCCATTCGAAACATGCCGCGCCGTTGGGCTGAGGGCAGAGCGAAAGCCGTGCCATCCTTCGTGGCCCGGCGCGTCATGCTGAGGTGCGCTGCGAAGCAGCGCCTCGAAGCACGCGCCGGGCACCTCAGGATGACGGGGGCTAACACGATCATTAACCCCAGGGGCCCCGCTTGGGTCCGAAAAAGGCGACATGCGCCGATTTCAGGAACGGAGCGAGGATCACGCCCGCCGCGAAGCCTCCGATATGCGCCCACCAGGCGACGCCGGGGCTGTCGGCCGAGATGACCGCGGCGCTGAAGAGCTGCATGGCGAACCAGATGCCCACCACCCAGACCGCGGCGATGCGGAAAGGGTACAAAACGATGACGAGCGGCACGAGGACCGTCACCCGGGCGCGGGGGAAAAGCAGCATATAGGCGCCAAGTACGCCCGAGATCGCGCCCGAGGCGCCCACCATCGGGATGGTAGAGGCGGGGTCGATGTACGCCATCGTCAGCGCCGCCGCGATGCCGCAGAGAAGGTAGAACGCGAGGAAGCGCACATGCCCCATCGCATCCTCGATGTTGTTCCCGAAAACCCAGAGATAAAGCATGTTTCCGGCGAGGTGCCAGAAGCCCCCGTGCAGGAACATCGCGGTGAAGATGGTGGCGGCAGCGGGGATGGCCGGCACTTCCGTGGTGCCGAACTGGGGCGACATCAAGGTGTTCGGCATGAAGCCGTAATAGATGAACAGCTTGCTGTCGGGGCCCTGTTGCACCTCCCAGACGTAGACCAGCACGCAGGCGGCGATCAGCGCCCAGGTGACGAAGGGCGTCGACCGCACGGGATTGTCGTCCGAGATCGGGATCATGGCCCTCCCCTCGCCCGGCCGCCGCCGGGCTTTGTCCCGATTTGAAACGCCGATGGCGGCAATCCTGAGGCGGTGTTTGGCATGGTTCGTGAAGCGGAACGTGCGGTCAAGAAGGCTTTCTCCGGCCTGGAGCCGGGCAAAGGAGCTATAGCATGTCGCCGAGAAACTTGTTTGCCGCGTTGCTCGCAACCGCGCTCGCCACGGCGCCGTCCGGGACGGCCGAGGCCGGTAACTATTCTCATTCGAGCGGCGGAGGCAGGACGAGCTGCGTGGGCGGCGGCGGCGGAGTCAACATCAACAAGCCGGTCTCGATTTACAAGCCAACGACGATCACCAACAACGTCAACATCTTCAAGCCGGTGACGGTCAACAAGAACGTCAACATCTACAAGCCGACGACCATCACCAACAACATCAACATCAACAAGCCCGTCACGATCAACAAAAACGTCAACATCGTCAAGAACATCGACGCCTCGAAATACATCAACATCAACAAGACGATCATCATCAACAAGGGCGGCGGCGCCTCGGCCTATGCCTATGCTTCTGCCTTCGCCTCGGCGATGGCGCAGGCGAGCGCCAGTGCGAGCGCGAGCGTCAGCAACAACCTGGTGATCTACAGCGGCTCCAACGAATACATCACGGTCAACAACCGCACCGGCGGCGAAATCACCGGCATCCAGACCAGCGGCCAGTGCGAGATGCAGGACGCCAATGTGATCAAGGCAGTCCACGCGGTCTGCGTGGCGCCGGGCGGGCAGGAATTCCCGGCCTCGCACATGACGGGCGACACCTGGATCGACACCTCCGACGAAAGCGAAATCCTGCGCTGCATCCCCGGTGCGCATCTTCGGGTGACGATCGGCGACATCCTGCAATCCGACCAAGGTTTGGCCGGCACCAGCTCCGGCGGGCAGGTCATCGAATGCACCGAGAACGAAGCCCTGCGCCATTTCAAGGACGGGATGCTGAAATGCGCCGTCAAGGTGCCGGTGAAGGACTGCACCGAGCGCACAAATCTGCGCCTCTACGGCACGGGCGACCTGTTCTTCTCCTATCGCGCCAGGGTGTGCATCGGTTCCACCGCGTCGGCGGGCAGGCCCGAACTCGAACTCACCGGTTTGTCGCTGGACGGCGGCGTGGGCGGCGCGGAGTGAGGACCGCCCCCACCGGGGGATAGGGATAGTCACTACAGAAAGCAAAGTCGAATTCAACTCTGCAAAAACGGGGTTAGAGGCTTGGCACAAAAGCCTTTTCGCCTTGCTTCCGGGATACGCCGAGACTGCAACATCGTCACCTGGCCTTTCCCTTGTCAAAACAAAAATACCTCTCCCGGTCTCGCATGGCATCGCGCCCGCACCCGGCAGAGTGCAGGACACACCACTTTGAGATAGGAATGAATTCAGAAGCGTCAAGGGGGCGCGGCAAATTTATTTTCGTGATTTTATCGCGTTTCACCGAACACCAACGAGCCCATGAGCTGAGTTACGAGCGTTCTGGTGCCGCCAATTCCCCCGTCCCATGTTTGATGGTCAAAATCAAAGGGGCCTTAGATCGCTCTAAGGCCCCGAGCACCCGAAGGTGTATTCCAAAGACCCTTGCGGGCCGAGCGGCCGAAGCCGTGAAAGTGATATAGTCTATCACACTTCGAAAATCAACACATAAAGCACGACTGTTCTATCGGGTTATTTAGGAAGTGTTAGTATTTTCCGTCGGTTACCCATTGCCTTCGGTTCCGTTTCGGCTGGCTTTTCCTCTTCGTACTTAGCGGTCGGCTGCGGATTAGCAGGTCCAGGAGGAAACAACGCTTTCGTCACGAGCCCCTTAATGGCTTCAAAATCCTCCTCCAAAACCCGCGGGTAAATCGGCCCACCCTTGAGGCTCAAAATCGGGCGCAGTCTGCATACGTTGACGGTGTATAGATGGTCGCAAACTGCAAATGCTTCGATACCATCCCTTTTGCCTGCAGGGTTGGGATTCTCCGAAAGCTTATGGACGTACCGCGCCTCTGCTTGTGGCTTGCTTGTAACAGGCACGACAATACAGGTTGAGTGGAGCGCCGTTCCGCCACGAACGACCACACCGGGATGCTCGCCGACAAATTCGGGCGCGTAAGCATCGCGCGGAAAATCTACCCAATAATACTGCCTCGGGCGAGGGGCGCTCAAAATCCTTCGGTCACGCCTGCTTCGCTTAATCCATCCGGCAGCTTCCAGTTCTTCATCTTTCGGCCAATTATTCGCCACGGTCGCAATCTCGTCCGGTTATTTGTCCAAAGGCGGTGATCATCGTCATCTTATGCACAACCCTAAGCGGCGCGAAATTGCAGAAAGCAACTATGTCCAGCCCCTACAGCAGCTTTTCCTGCTTGCCTTTTTCGAGTTTGGCTTTCTTGAAGACGGTCGGATCGATCCAGGGCATGTGAGGCCGCTGGCCGGCGAAGATCTGCTCGATGGTGAGAATCTGGATTTTTGGAAACTCGCCGTATTCGGTCTTGTAGAAGCCGGCGGCGATGGCTTCCTTCTTCATCGGTCCGGTCGGTTCCGCCAGGGTAATGAGAACGCCCATCTTCGCCGTCTCGCGGTCCACGACCGAGATCAGCTCGCGCACCATCGGGACGCCGACGTTCTCTCCGCCTTTGACGGAGACGACGGCTTTCTCGGTGATCTTGCCGTCGGGCTTGAAGTAGATGTAGCCGTCGATGCCGGTGTCCGCGCCCTTCTTCTTGCCGCCGTAAGGCACCGCATCGACCAGCGACACCGCCCACCACTGGAACTGGTACTTGTCCTGCGCGGCGAGCGCCTGCGCGCCTCCCAAATCCTTCGGCGTGCCGTGAACTTCGATGGGGATGGCACCGAACGCATCGCGCAAGCGCTTCTGGATTAGCGAAATGGCGAGATGGGTGATGTCGATTCCGATCCACTCGCGGTTCAGCTTCTGCGCCGCATGGACCGTTGTCCCGCAGCCGCAGAAAGGATCGAGTACCAAATCGCCTTCGTTGGAGGAGGTGGCGACAATTCTTTCGAGAAGTAGCTGCGGTTTCTGCGTTGGATATCCCAATCGCTCCTGTGCTTGAGCACCAATCGGCGGAATGTCATCCCACAAGCTCTGCAATCGTTCACCAAGGCTTTTGTCTTCATACATCTTCAACCGCAGAGCGCCCTCGGGCCGTGAAGGAAAATGCAACCGGCCTTCTCGGTCATAAAGCTCCAGACGCTCTTGATTACATGACCATCCGTTGCGATGTGGCTGGTAAGTAATCCCGTTACTTGCCTTGTATGGAAAATGCAGGTTTGGTCGCACACCCGGATTACGAAGCGTTACCGATTGCCAGCGTCGCCCGTCCGGGTCTTTGTTGGGGTACTTCTCCGCAAGTTCGCTCTCATTCAGTTGTTTATATTGCTGGTTCCAAATGAAGTCTGCGGACTTGCTGTAGTAGAAAATCGCGTCTGTAACGTCGCCATACCGGCGAGAAACGTTTCCGTGCGCGAAAGTGCGTTTCCAAACGATCTCATTCCGAAAAAACTGCGCGCCAAACGTGCTGTCGAGCAGTATTTTCAAATAGTGACTCGCCACCGGATCACAGTGCAGATAGAGCGAGCCCGTCGGCTTCAATACGCGATGCAGTTCAATGAGCCGCACGGCCATCATGGCGAGATAGGCCATCATGTCGTTGTCGTGCAGGAAGGAGCGCATGGCGCGCAGCATCTCGGCGGCGTCGGAATTGCCGGACTGCATCACCTCGTCGAAGGCTTTTTCCGCCGTCTCGTTCCAGTGCCAGGTGTCCTCGAACGCCTCCATCTGGGCGTGGCTTTCGTGCCCGTCCGGCGCCTTGAACAGCACGTTGTAGGAGGCGTTCGAGTTGAACGGTGGATCGAGGTAGACGAGATCGACGCTCTCGTCCTTCACGTGCTCGCGCAGGATGGTGAGATTGTCGCCGTAGTAGAGAGTGCCCATTGTCCCTCCCCGAGTCGGCTGTACTTTATCACCTTGCGGCAGCTTTTTAATTCCGGTAATGTTCTCATATTGTTCTTAATTGTCGTTCTTGACAAACTACGGGATTTCCGTATATGCTGCAAACGGTCGTCGAAACGATTGCGTTCCGGCGTTCGGCCGCACAAGCGGGAATGTCCGGCGAGGAGATCGAAGATCTGATCGATTTTCTGTCAGCAAACCCGGATGCAGGCGATGCGATCGTGGGGACGGGCGGCTGCCGGAAGGTCCGGGTAGCGGGACGCGGCAAAGGCAAGAGCGGCGGTTACCGGGTGATCACGTTCTTCAGCGGTCCAGCGATCCCGGTCTTCCTGCTCTACGCCTATTCAAAGGCTGATCGGTCGGACCTCGACGGTTCCGAGCGGTCGGGTCTGAAGAAACTGGCAAAGATTCTGGGTGAGGGATATCCGGGGCGTTTGCGGAGTGTGCAATGAAGAAGAAAGCGAAGAAAAAGCCAAACCACCTCTACGAAGGCATCAAGCAGGGCCTGGAAGAGGCGATTGCATTCGCCCGCGGCGAGGGCGACCTGTCGCAATACAGGGTCCACATCCCCGAAGAACTCGACGTCAAAGCGATCCGGAGGACCACCGGTCTGACCCAGCAGGATTTCGCCATGCGCTACGGCTTCAATCTGGGGCGGCTGCGCGATCTGGAGCAGAAGCGCACGCATCCGGATTCGGTGGTGCGGGCCTATCTGCTGGTCATCCGGAAGAATCCCAAGGCCGTGAGCGACGCCTTGAGGGCGTAAGGTGTCCGGCGCGAGGACTGAGAATATTTTTCGCGGGGTGTTGCCGATCTGCGAGCCGTTCGCGGTGCAAAACGGCCTAACCCCTTGATTTGTTCTTGTTATGTACTCAATGTCGCACCCTCTTGAACCGTGCGGGTCAAAACCCCATTTGCCTTATGTCCCCGCAAGTGCATCCGTTCTTTTCCGCACCGCTTGACCCTTGGGCTTTCGTCAGTATATTGCGCGGCTCCCCGGGGGTCCGGTATCTCTGGGAACCGGATTTCATTCAAGGACTTAGCTCATGTTCGCGGTTATCCGCACGGGCGGCAAGCAGTACAAGGTGGCCAAGGACGACGTGGTCACCATCGAAAAGGTCGCAGGAGACGTGGGCTCCGAGTTGAAGCTCGGCGAAGTCCTGATGCTGGGCGGCGACAAGCCCCAGGCGGGCGCACCGCTGGTCGAAGGCGCCTCCGTCACGGCGGAGATCGTGGCCCAAGGCAAGGGCGAGAAGGTCGTGGCCTTCAAGAAGAAGCGCCGCAAGAACACGCACAGGAAGCGCGGTCACCGCCAGCCCTTCACCAAGATCAAGATCACCGGAATTTCGGCGTAAGGAACCGTCACGATGGCACACAAGAAAGCAGGCGGTTCCTCCCGCAACGGCCGCGACTCCGCAGGTCAGCGGCTCGGCGTCAAGATGTTCGGCGGCCAGAAGATCGAAGCCGGCAACATCATCTGCCGCCAGCGCGGCACCCAATTCCATCCGGGCAAGAACGTGGGCATGGGCAAGGACCATACGCTGTTCGCGCTTGCCGAAGGTCAAGTCACGTTCCGCAAGGGCCTCAAGCGCCGCACGTACGTATCCGTGCTTATGGCACCGGCGAAGACGGCGGCGGAATAGGCGGCTAGACCAAAAGGCCGCCACGAATTGGCGGCCCATCGAGGCGAGGGAGATGGTCCGCCATCTCCCTTTTTTGTTCCCTCGCATGGAGAGGGAATATCATGCCCAGACTGGAAACAGAGAGACTGCTCTTACGCCCGCCGGAATACAGCGACGTGCCGGCGATCGCCGCCTTGATCGGCGATTACGACGTTGCCAAGAACCTGTCCTCGGTGCCCCACCCCTATGGCGAGGACGACGCGCGCACTTTCGTCTCGCGCACGGCCGAGGCTCGCGCCAAGGGCGAGGGCTATTGCTTCGCCATCCTGCGCAAGGATGATTTGGTCTTCATGGGTTGCTGCGGGCTTCACCTGAAGGATGGGCGCTACGAGCTGGGCTATTGGCTGGGCAAGCCGTTCTGGAACCGGGGCTATGCCACCGAGGCGGCGAGAAAGCTGGCGAGCTTCGCCTTCCACGACCTCAAGGCGGAGGGCGTCTGGGCGGGCTGGTTCCACGACAATCCCGCCTCGGGGCGGGTGCTCGAAAAACTGGGCGCCAGGCCGGACGGGGAAGTGCCCCGGGCAAGCCTGGCCCGCGGCCAAGATGTTCCTTGTCACATGGTGACGTTGACGCGCGAGGATTTCGGGCGAAAAAAGCCCTTCGACAAGCTCAGGGTGAAGGAAGTAATCCCCTCATGCTGAGCCTGTCGAAGCACGAGGGCGGCAAGAGACTCCGATGAAGTTTCTCGATACGGCCAAGGTCTATATCCAATCCGGCGCGGGCGGGAACGGCTGCGTCGCGTTCCGGCGCGAGAAATTCATCGAGTACGGCGGGCCGTGGGGCGGCGACGGCGGCAAGGGCGGCGACGTCTGGGCGGAGGCTGTAGAAAACCTCAACACGCTGATCGATTATCGCTACCACCAGCATGTCCGCGCCAAGAACGGCGAAGGCGGCATGGGCAAGGATATGCATGGCGCCGGCGGCGCGGACGCGGTGATGCGCGTACCCGTCGGCACCCAGATTTTCGACGAGGACGGCGAGACGCCGATCGCGGACCTCGTATACACCGGCGATCGCGTGAAACTCCTGCGCGGCGGCAACGGCGGCTTCGGCAACGCGCATTTCAAGAGCGCCACCAATCAGGCACCGCGCCATGCCAATCCCGGCCAGCCGGGCGAAGAGAAAACCATCGTCCTGCAATTGAAGCTGATCGCCGATGCCGGCTTGATCGGCCTGCCCAACGCGGGAAAATCGACGCTGCTGGCGCGCGTCTCCGAGGCCAAGCCCAAGATCGCGGACTATCCTTTCACGACGCTCGCTCCGCAGCTCGGCGTGGTGCGCATCGATGCCACCGATTTCGTACTGGCCGATCTGCCGGGCCTGATCGAAGGCGCCCATGAGGGCGTGGGGCTGGGCGACAAGTTTCTCGGCCATGCCGAGCGCTGCGGGGCGATCTTGCATCTGGTCGACGGCACCGAGCGCGCCGTGGTGCGCGCCTACCGGACCATCCGCGCCGAGCTGGAGGCCTATGGCCACGGGCTGGCGGACAAACCCGAGATCGTGGTGCTCAACAAAGCCGACGCGCTCACGACGGACGCCGCGGCGAAGAAGCTGGCCGCGCTGAAGCGGGCCTGCGGCCACGAGGTGTTCGCGATGTCGGGCGTTTCCGGACTGGGCGTGGACAAGGTGCTGCGGGCGCTGGCGCGCGAGATCGTCAAGCGCCGCGCTTCCGAGAAAAAGGTGCGCACGCCGGTACGCGAGTGGACGCCATGAGCGACTCGCAAGACTTTCGCCACATTCCTACCCTCCCCTTGAGGGAGGGTCGAAAAACGCAAGCGCAGCGAAGCGTTTTTCGGGGAGGGGTATGTCGTATCATCCGAACAAATACCGACTGCCCGGATAGTTTATTGTCTATTCTGAAAAACTCTATTTGTTTCAACGCTACGGCATACCCCTCCCCGAAATTTGCTGCGCAAATTTCGACCCTCCCTCAAGGGGAGGGTGAAAGTAGTCCTCCATGAGCGACATTCTTGCCAAAGCCCGTCTGATCGTCGTCAAGGTCGGTTCGTCGCTGCTGGTCGATGCCGAGAGCGGCACACTACGCCGCGAATGGCTGAAGTCGCTCTCCGCCGATATCGCCGCGCTGATGCGCGAAGGCAAACATGTGCTGCTGGTTTCTTCGGGCGCCATCGCACTCGGCCGCCGGGCGCTGAAGCTGAAGAGCGGCCCGCTCAAGCTGGAGGAAAGCCAGGCCGCGGCGGCCGCCGGACAGGTGCGGCTTGCCGGGGCCTATGCCGACATCCTGAAAGCCGAGGGAATTGCAGCCGCGCAGGTTCTTCTCACCCTCGACGACACCGAGGAGCGCCGCCGCTATCTCAACGCCCGCGCCACGCTGAAGACGCTGCTGGAACTCGGCAGCGTGCCGGTGATCAACGAGAACGACACCGTGGCGACCACCGAAATCCGCTTCGGCGACAACGACCAGCTCGCCGCGCGCGTCGCCTCGATGATGGAGGCCGATTGCCTGGTGCTGCTTTCCGATGTGGACGGTCTCTACACCGCCGATCCGACGCAGGAGGCGGGCGCCAAGCACATTCCCGAAGTCGCCGCCATCACGCCGGAGATCGAGAACATGGCGGGCGGTTCGGTGTCGGGCGTGGGACGCGGCGGCATGACCTCCAAGATCGTTGCCGCGAAGCTTGCCACCGCGGCGGGCTCGGACGTCGTCATCGCCAAGGGCAAGACGAACCATCCCATCGCCGCGGTTCGTGCGGGCGCCCGCGTTACGCGCTTCCGCGCCTCCACGACACCCGCCGCGGCACGCAAGCGCTGGATCGGCGGCGTGCTCCATCCGCAGGGTGCGCTGATCATCGACGACGGCGCCGTGCGCGCCCTCAAGCAGGGCAAGAGTCTGTTGCCCGCAGGCATCCGCCAGATAGACGGGCGCTTCGAGCGCGGCGACGCGGTCTCGGTGCGTGACGGGGCGGGACGCGAGATCGCGCGCGGGCTCGCCGCCTATGGCGCCGCCGACGCCGAACGCATCGCGGGCAAGCGCAGCCTCGAAATCGAGNNCGAGATGATCCATCGCGACGATCTCGCCCTCAGCGTCGAAGCAAAACCATGAGCACCGACCTTGCCGCCGAGATGACCGTGCTGGGCGTGGCGGCGCGTCATGCAGCGCGCGCCCTGCGCGAGGCGGGGGCCGAGGCCAAGAACAAGGCTTTGCTCGCCGCCGCCGCCGCCATCCGAACGCATGCGGACGCCATCCTCGCCGCCAATGCGGAAGACATGAGGCGCGCCGCGGGACTGAACAGTGCCCTGCTCGACCGGCTGAAGCTGGACGACACGCGCGTCGAAGCGATGGCAAAAGGCGTGGAAGAAGTGGCGGCGCTGCCCGATCCGGTTGGGCGCGAACTGGCGCGTTGGACGCGGCCTAATGGTCTGGACATTACCCGCGTCGCCACCCCCATCGGCGTCATCGGCATCATCTTCGAGAGCCGCCCCAACGTGACGGCGGACGCGGCCGCGCTGTGCCTCAAATCCGGCAATGCGGTGATCCTGCGCGGCGGATCGGAATCGACGCGCTCGTCGGCCACGATCCTGACTGCGCTGCGCGAAGGCCTCATGGCGGCAAACCTTCCCGTGGAAGCCATCCAGGCGGTCCCCACCACCGACCGTGCCGCGGTCGGGCTGATGCTGAAGGGGCTGGACGGCACCGTCGATCTCATCATCCCGCGCGGCGGCAAATCGCTGGTGGCCCGGGTGCAGAGCGAGGCGCGCGTGCCGGTGCTGGCGCATCTCGAAGGCATCTGCCACGTCTATGTCCACGAGGCGGCGGATTTGGAAAAGGCGCGCGCCATCGTGCTCAACGCCAAGATGCGGCGTACCGGCATCTGCGGCGCGGCGGAGACGCTGCTGATCGACCGTTCCGTGTTGAAATCGCACGGGCTGCCGGTTCTCGAAGACTTGCGTGCGGCCGGTTGCGAAATCCGCGCCGACAAGGACATCCGGGCGCTTTATCCGCAGGCGGGGCCCGCCGGCGAAGAGGATTGGCGCACCGAATATCTCGATGCCATCATCTCGGCGAAGGCGGTGAACGGCGTGGAGGAAGCCATCCGCCACATCGAGACCTACGGCTCGCATCACACCGAAGCCATCGTCACCGAAGACCCCGCGGCGGCCGAACGGTTCCTTGGCGCGCTCGATTCCGCCATCGTCTTGTGGAACGCCTCCACCCAGTTCGCCGACGGCGGCGAATTCGGCATGGNNCGGCATCGGCACCGGCAAGCTGCACGCCCGCGGGCCGGTCGGCGTCGAGCAGCTCACGACGTTCAAATACGTCGTGCGCGGCAACGGTCAGGTCCGCCCGTGAACTGGTTTCATCCTCCCGGCCCCGTAGCGGACGGCCTCAAGATCGGGCTGTTGGGAGGTTCGTTCAATCCGGCCCATGCGGGGCATCTGTATGTGGCCGAGACCGCGCTGAAGCGCCTCGGGCTCGATTACGTCTGGTTCCTGGTCGCGCCGCAGAATCCGCTGAAGCCTTCCCGCGGAATGCTGCCGTTCGAGAAGCGCCTTGCCTCGGCACGCGCTCTTGCCGGACGGCACCCGCGCCTCAAGGTCACCGATCTGGAGCAGAAAATCGGCAGCCGTTACACGATCGACACGATCCGGGCGCTCAATGCCCGCTTCCCGAGGGTAGCGTTCGTCTGGCTGATGGGCAGCGACAACCTCACGCAGTTCCACCGCTGGCGGCACTGGGAAGAGATTGTGGAGCGCCTGCCGGTTGCCGTGGTGCTGCGGCCCGGTTCGACGCTGGCGCCGCTCAGGGCCAAGGCCATGCAACGCTGCAAGGGACGCATTATCGTGCTTGACGGCCGGCGCAACGAAACCAGCGCCACGGCAATCCGAGCCGGAATTGGCGCAGGCGCAGGGAGCGTGTTAGAGTAACGTACGTAACGGCAAAGGAGCGCACGGCTGAGCAAAGCAGGAACCCGCCCGCCCTTTGCGCCATGAGTGCAAACGGAGGATCAACCTGACACCCAAGAGCAAGCCAGCGCGCAAACCGGCCAAGAAAGCCGGCGCCAAGAAGCCCGACGCTAAAAAGTCCATCGTCAAGAAAACCGTCGCCAAAAAACCCGCCAAGAAGAAACAGCCCGCATCCGAGCTGCTGTCCCGCATCCTGACATCGCTGGATGACGACAAGGCCGAGGGGATCGTGACCGTAGACCTCGACGGCCGTTCGTCGCTGTGCGACGCCATCGTGGTGGCCAGCGGACGTTCGTCGCGGCACGTCTCTTCCATCGCCGAGCATCTGGCGCGGCGGCTGAAGGAGGCCGGTTACGGCACGCGGCCCGTCAACGGCACGGCGCAAGGCGATTGGGCGCTGATCGATGCCGGCGACGTGATCGTCCACGTCTTCCGGCCGGAAGTTCGCGACTACTACGATCTCGAAGGCATGTGGTCGGTGGAGGAACCGACGCGGGTCGCCAGGGGCACCGTCAGGAAGAGCGCCTAGCGGTCGGCCGCGCGGCCAAAAGGAACAGCAATGCGGCTTACCGTCCTCGCCGTCGGCTATGCGCGCGGCACCTCCGAAGGCGCCCTGATCGACGACTACATCCATCGCGCGGTCCAGATGGGCCGCAACATGGGCTTTGCCGCCGTCGCGGTGGAGGAAGTGCCGCTGTCGAAAGCGCGCGACGCCAAGACGCGCATGAGCGAAGAGGCCGATAAGCTTGCGGCCCGCATACCGGCCGGGGCGCATATCGTGCTGCTCGACGCCAGGGGCAAGGGCATGACGAGCGAGGACTTCGCCGACATGCTGGGCGCCCTGCGCGACGCCGGAACCAAGGATTTATGTTTCGTGATCGGCGGGCCGGACGGGCTGGCGCCGCTGCCGGGCAAGCGCGCCGGACGCAGCCTCGCCTTCGGGCCGCAGACCTGGCCGCATCTGCTGGTGCGCGCCATGCTGGCGGAACAGGTTTACCGGGCGCTGACAATCCTCGCCGGGCACCCTTATCACCGGGCATAAGGTTTAAGGAAACCAACCTTTAACCAAAGTCGGCGATGATAATTTGTCGCAGTGGGCAAGGTGCGTCATGGAAATCAAAGGCACCGGGAACGTCGATCGCATGATGTTGCGCCGCGCCGCCAAGGGCGCGACGGCGACCGACAATTCCTTCTCCGTCGTCGGAGCGGAAGAAGCGCGTGCGCAAGTCGTGGCCGGTCCCGGCCCGATCGCGGCGCTCGATTCCATTCTGACGCTGCAGGGGATGGAAGACACCACCGACGGACGCTCCAAGGGATTGAAGCACGGCGAACAGCTTCTCGACATGCTGGATCAAGTGCGCGACGGCTTGCTGGCGGGCGGCATTCCGCGCACGACGCTGAACCGGCTCGCCAATGCGGTCACCCGCCGACACGAGTCGTTCGCCGATCCCAGGCTGCAAGGCGTGCTCGACGAGATCGAGCTGCGCGCCCATGTCGAGCTGGCCAAGCTCGAGATGATGGACAAGCGGGTAGCTTAAGCTTTCATATCAACCCAAACTTGTCATGGCCCGCAAATGCAGGCCATCCAGTTTGAACTGGCGCCGACCAATCAGAGAGGCACGGAGCTTTTTTCGCTGGAAACGAGCTTGCTTCACCTGGATGGCCTGCATTCGCAGGCCATGACAGTTAGGGATGGATAAAAGGGTGGCGTAAGCACCGCGCCATTCCCCTGCGCCCAACATGAACGCCAGATAAACGGCGGCCCCAGCCTGCGTTCAGGCGACAATCCCTATAACTCCGACTCGAACGATGCATCGGCATCCAAACGGGAAGGGACATCACCATGAAACGGCTTCTGAGCGTGGCACTGGCGTTATCGCTGATCGGCGGAACCGCAGCCTATGCGGGGCCCCACGGGCCCGGCGGGCACGGCGGCTACCACGGCGGCTACCATGGCTATCACGGCGGGTACCACGGACACGACGACGGCGCGGCCATCGCTGCCGGCTTCGGAGCCTTGGCGCTGATCGCCATCCTGGCTTCGCAGGACCGTCACGACTATCCGCCTCCTCCGCCGCCTCCTCCTCCGCCGGAGAACGCCTATCCGCAGGACAACCAGGGTTCGCAGGACTATCAGGGCGACCAGCAGGGTCCGCAGGATTATCAGGGCGGGCAGGACGATCCGAATTACGGCGACGACGGCGACCAGCAGTAAGGCAACCGTCCGGGCATTTCCGTAATGCGCCCGGTGAGCTTGAATGGCGAATGGACTTTTCCCATTCGCCATTGGCTTTTCAGAATTGGTGCCATCAAGTCGATCCACACAACTGTCATCCCGGGCGAGCGTCCTGAGCAACGCGAAGGACGCGAGGCCCGGGACCCACGGATAAGCAAGTGCGGATTGTGAAGTGGGTCCCGGGCCGCTCCGCTACGCTACGCGCCCGGGATGACAATTTTTGTTGATTCAATCAGAACACAACAGACTCTAGATATCTAAGAGCAGGCGCTGCGGATCTTCGAGGATTTCCTTGACGCGCACCAGGAACGTCACCGCTTCGCGGCCGTCCACCATGCGGTGGTCGTAGCTGAGAGCGACATACATCATCGGACGGATTTCCACTTTATCGCCGATCGCCACCGGGCGCGGCTGAATCTTGTGCATGCCGAGGATGCCGGACTGGGGCGAGTTGAGGATGGGCGTCGACATCAGCGAGCCGAACACCCCGCCGTTGGTGATGGAGAAGGTGCCGCCTTGCAGCTCCTCCAGTTGCAGCTTGTTGTCGCGGGCGCGCTTGCCGAAATCGGCGATGGCGGCTTCGATGCCGGCGAGCGACAGCGTGTCGGCGTCGCGCAGCACGGGCACCACCAGGCCGCGCTCGGTCGAGACCGCCATGCCGATGTCGTAATAATGCTTGAAGACGATGTCGTCGCCTTCGAGCTCGGCATTGACGTTGGGAAATTCCTTCAGCGCCGCGACGGCCGCCTTGACGAAGAAGCCCATGAAGCCGAGGCGCACGCCGTGCCGCTTCTCGAAGTCTTCTTTGTATTGCGCGCGCAGGGCCATCACCCGGCTCATGTCGATCTCGTTGAAGGTGGTGAGTTGGGCGGCGGTGTTCTGCGATTCCTTGAGGCGCAGCGCGATGGTCCGGCGCAGGCGGCTCATGGCGACGCGCTCCTCGCGCGCCGCATTGGGGCGCGGCCCCGAAGGCACGGGCGCGGGCCTCTGGCGCGTCTTGGCCTGCGCTTCCAGCGCCGCCAGCATGTCGGCTTTGGCGGCGGCACCGACGGCGGCAGGCGCTACAGCTGCGAGCTTGGGCGGCGTGGCAGGCTTGGGCGCTTCGGGCTGAGGCGGGGTCTTGGGCGCGACGGCATCGGGATTGCGCGAGGTGACGGGTGCGGGACGGCCCGCCTTGCCTTCGCCGATGGACCCGAGCGTGGCGCCGACCTGGACCGTATCGCCGGCCTTGACCGCGATGCTCTCGATGGCGCCGTCGGCGGGCGCGGGCACTTCCACCGTGACCTTGTCGGTTTCGAGTTCGAGCAGCGGCTCGTCGCGGGCGACGGCATCGCCTTCCTTCTTGAACCAGCGGGCCACGGTCGCTTCGGTGACGGATTCGCCCATCGCCGGGACTTTGATCTCGATGCTCATTGATCGTCCTCAGTGCGGATTTGGAGGTCGAAGCGCAGCGCCTCGTCGAGGAAGGCGTGAAGTTCGGCGTTGTGCCGGCTCATCAGGCCCGCCGCGGTGGAAGCATATTCCGGCCGCCCCACGTAACGCGGCCGGCGGGGATTGCCAAGCTTGTCGAGCAGCCCCTCGATGCGCTGGCGGACAAAATGCCAGGCGCCCTGGTTCTTGGGCTCCTCCTGGCACCAGACGATCTCCGCATTGGGAAAGCGTTCGAGTTCGGTGCCCAAGGGACCTTCCGGGAAAGGATAAAGCTGTTCGAGGCGCAGCATCTGGACGCGCGGTTCGTTCTTCTTCTCGCGCTCCTCCATCAGGTCGAAATAGACCTTACCGGTGCAGAGGACGACACGCCTGATCTCGTCGTCGGGCACCAGCTTGACCGTCGTGGCGCCGGGCACGCACTCAGCCTGATCGCGGAAGACGCGGTGGAACGAGGTGCCGGGCTCCATGTCCGAAAGAAACGAAACGCAGCGCTTGTGGCGCAGCAGCGATTTCGGCGTCATCAGGATCAGCGGCTTGCGGAAGCCGCGGTGCATCTGGCGCCGCAGGACGTGGAAATAGTTGGCGGGCGTCGTGGGATAGCAGACCTGCAGATTATCCTGGGCGCAGAGCTGGAGGTAGCGCTCCAGCCGCGCCGAGGAATGTTCCGGACCCTGCCCCTCATAACCGTGCGGCAGCAGCAGGACGAGGCCACACATGCGCAGCCATTTCATCTCGCCCGAGGCGATGAACTGGTCGATGATGACCTGGGCGTTGTTGGCGAAATCGCCGAACTGCGCTTCCCACAACACCAGCGCCTGGGGCTCGGCGGTGGCGTAGCCGTATTCGAAGCCGAGCACCGCCGCCTCCGAGAGCAGGGAATCGATGATCTCGAATTCGGGCTGGCCCTCGGCGACGTGGTTGAGCGGGATGTGGCGGTGCTCGTCTTCCTGGTCGACCAGCACCGAATGGCGCTGCGAGAAGGTGCCGCGCGCCGAATCCTGTCCCGAAAATCGCACGGCGACGCTCTCTTTGAGCAGGGTGCCGAAAGCGAGCGCCTCGGCGGTCGCCCAATCGAATCCTTCGCCGGTTTCGAACATCCGCGCCTTGTTCTGCATCTGGCGCACGATGGTCTTGTGGGCGTGGAAGCCTTCGGGAATCGTGGTCAGCGCGCGGCCGACATCGAGCAGCGTTTGGCGCTCGACGCCGGTGTCGCCGCGCCGGTCGCCTATCGGCGCGACGGAGTAGCCCGCCCAGCGGCTCTCCAACCAGTCGGCGCGGGACGGTTTGTGCGTCTTGGCGGCCTCGAACTCCGCGTCGAGACGGTTGTTGAAGCCCGCGATCATCTCCCGGACGTCGGACTCTGCGAGCGTGGATTCCGAGACCAGCTTCGCCGCGTACAGCTCCTGTGTGGTCGGATGGTCCTTGATGGCGCGGTACATCAGGGGCTGGGTGAAGGAAGGCTCGTCCGTCTCGTTATGACCGAACCTGCGATAGCAGAACATGTCGATCACCACGTCCTTGTGGAAGAGCTGGCGGAACTCGGTGGCGATGCGCGCGCAATGCACCACGGCCTCGGGATCGTCAGCGTTGACGTGGAAGATCGGCGCCTGGACCATCAGGGCGATGTCCGTGCAATAGGGCGAGGAACGCGATTGCTGCGGCGCGGTGGTGAAACCGATCTGATTGTTGATGACGAAATGGATGGTGCCGCCCGTGCGGAAGCCCTTGGTGCCCGACATGGCGAAGCATTCGGCGACGATGCCTTGGCCCGCAAAGGCGGCGTCGCCGTGCAAGAGCAGCGGCAGGACGCTGGCGCGCGTCGCGGTGTCACCATGCTGGCCCTGCTTGGCGCGCGCCTTGCCGAGCACGACGGGATCGGAGGCTTCGAGATGCGACGGATTGGGCGTCAGCGACAGATGCACGTGATTGCCGTCGAAGGCGCGGTCGGAGGAGGCGCCGAGATGGTATTTGACGTCGCCCGAGCCCTGCACTTCGGTGGGCAGCGCGCTGCCGCCCTGGAATTCGTGGAAGATCTGGCGATAAGGCTTGGCCATGACATTGGCGAGCACGTTGAGCCGCCCGCGATGCGCCATGCCGATGACGATCTCCTTCACGCCGAGCTGGCCGCCTCGCTTGATGATCTGTTCCAGCGCCGGGATCATGGCTTCGCCGCCGTCGAGCCCGAAGCGCTTGGTGCCGAGGAAGCGCAAGGCCGCGAATTTCTCGAAGCCCTCGGCTTCGATCAGCTTGTTGAGGATGGCGCGCTTGCCCGTGGGCGTGAAGACGATCTCCTTGTCGGGACCTTCGATGCGCCGTTGCAGCCAGTCCTTCTGCTCGGCGTCATTGATGTGTACGAACTCGTAGCCGATGCGCCCGCAATAGGTGCGCTTGAGCAGGTCCACCATCTGCCGCGGCGTGGCGCTCTGCATCCCGAGCACGCCGTCGATGAAGACGGGCCGGTCGAGATCGTTTTCGTGGAAGCCGTAGAACGCCGGATCGAGCTGCGGATGAAGTGTTACAGGCGACAGTTTCAGCGGATCGAGGTCGGCCTCGAAATGGCCGATGACGCGGTAGGCGCGCACCAGCTGGATGGCGCGGATGGAATCCTGCGCCGCGATGCGGACTTCGCTGGCGGGAACTACGGCCAACGGCTTGCGACCGTCCAACCGGGGCGCGCGCAAGGCGGGCCTTTCGCGTTCAAGCCCGTCGAAATAAGCCGCCCAGGAGGGGTCTACCGAGCCGGGGTTCTCCAGATACTGCTCGTAGAGAGCTTCGATGAACGCGGCATTGGGGCCGTAGAGGAAAGAGGTCTCCTCGAAGATCGCGTTGGAGGCTCCTTGCAACCGTTCGGCGGATGATTGGCTTGTCATTTCAATATGTTGAAACCTGCCGCTTGTTGAGCCCAGGTCTTTCCCGACACTTTAGAACCGTTCAAAGTACAGCCTTTAGCGCATCCGGGGGCGTGTGGCTATGCCCGAAGCGAAACACACGACCGAAATATGGGCCTCGCAAGGCTGGATTGCGACCCATTTGCATCACGCCGGGCTAACTGCCTTTCAGCATCTCCAACAGCGTGGTGCCGAGAGCGGCCGGATTGGGCGAGACGCGGATGCCGGCCGATTTCATGGCTTCGATCTTGGAGCCAGCATCGCCCTTGCCGCCCGAAATGATGGCGCCGGCATGGCCCATGCGCCGTCCCGGCGGCGCCGTGAGGCCCGCGATGAACCCGACCATCGGCTTCCTCACCTTGGCGCGCTTGACGAGGTCGGCGGCGTCTTCTTCCGCCGTGCCGCCGATCTCGCCGATCATCACGATGCTCTCGGTTTCGGGATCGTCGAGCAGCATGGGCAGCACGTCGACGAATTCGGTGCCCTTCACCGGATCGCCGCCGATGCCGATGCAGGTGGTCTGCCCGAGGCCGACGGCCGTGGTCTGCGCCACCGCTTCATAGGTGAGCGTGCCGGAGCGCGAGACGATGCCCACCGTGCCGCGGCGGTGGATATGGCCGGGCATGATACCGATTTTGCATTCGCCGGGGGTGATGACGCCCGGGCAGTTGGGGCCGATCAGCCGCGACTTCGAACCTGCGAGCACGCGCTTCACCTTCACCATGTCGAGTACCGGGATGCCTTCGGTGATGCAGACGATGAGCGGGATTTCCGCGTCGATGGCTTCGAGGATGGCGTCGGCGGCGAACAGCGGGGGCACATAGATCACGCTGGCATTGCAGCCCGTCGCCTCCTTCGCCTGGCGCACCGTATCGAACACGGGAAGGCCGAGATGCTTCGTGCCGCCTTTGCCGGGCGAGGTGCCGCCCACCATCTTCGTACCGTAGGCGATGGCCTGCTCGGAATGGAAGGTGCCCTGGTTGCCGGTGAAGCCCTGGCAAATAACACGCGTGTTCTTGTCGACGAGGATGGACATTTAGGCTGCTTCCTTCACGGCTTTCACGATCTTCTGCGCGCCGTCGGCGAGGTCGTCGCCGGAAATGATGGGCAGGCCGGAGCCCGCGAGAATCGCCTTGCCCTTCTCGACGTTGGTACCTTCGAGGCGCACCACCAGCGGCACCGCCAGATGCACCTCCTTCGCGGCGGCGACGATGCCTTCCGCGATGATGTCGCATTTCATGNNGATGTTGACCAGGATGCCCTTCACATGCGGATCGGAGAGGATGATCTTGAAGGCCGCCGTCACCTTTTCCTTACTCGCGCCGCCGCCCACGTCGAGAAAATTGGCCGGATCCCCGCCAGTGAGCTTGATGATGTCCATCGTCGCCATAGCGAGGCCCGCGCCGTTGACCATGCAGCCGATGGTGCCGTCGAGCTTGATGTAAGAGAGATCGTATTTCGAGGCTTCGACCTCAGTGGGGTCCTCTTCGCCGAGATCGCGCAGCTCGCGCACGTCCCCGTGGCGCACCAGCGCGTTGTCGTCGAAATTCATCTTGGCGTCGAGGCAGACCAGTTTGCCGTCCTTGGTGACGACCAGCGGATTGATCTCCAAGAGGCTCATGTCCTTGGCGACGAAAGCCTCGTAGAGGCTTCTGGCCAGCGTACCGCACTGTTTGATCTCGGCGCCCTTCAGCTTTAGCGCCGCGGCGATCTCGACGCCCACGAAGGGCGAATAGCCGGCGGCCGGGTCGATGGCGAAGGTCGCGATCTTCTCTGGTGTCTTGCGCGCGACATCCTCGATGTCCATGCCGCCTTCCGTGGAGGCGATGAAGGAAATACGCGAGGAGCCGCGGTCGACCAGCGCCGAGAGATAAAGTTCGCGCTCGATCGCCGAGCCGTCCTCGATATAAAGCCGCTTGACGACGCGCCCCGCGGGGCCGGTCTGGTGCGTGACGAGCGTCATGCCGAGCATCCGGCGCGCTTCCTTCTCCACCTCTTCGATGGACTTGACCACCTTTACGCCGCCGCCCTTGCCGCGCCCGCCGGCGTGAATCTGCGCCTTCACCACCCACACCGGTCCGCCGAGTTCCTTCGCTGCCGCGACTGCTTCATCGGTGCTGAAGGCGGGGCGTCCGCGCGGCACCGGCGCGCCGAAGATGCGCAGAATCTCCTTGGCCTGGTATTCGTGGATGTTCATGGAAAGCCTTTGACGGATCGGGGAGCCGGCGCACAATACCAGCCGACTTCCCCCGTGCAAGCCGCCGTCCGGTCAAGTTCCAGGCAGGCAGCGGTGCATAATCCGGCGCCTTGACAGCATCCGGCGGCGGCGAGCACACAAGCCGCAATGACGACTCGCGGAACAATTTCGCAGCACGCGCCCTGGTCGCTCACGCGCACCGCGCTGGCGGCGGCGGCCGTCGTGGCGGCCATCCAGCTCGGCCTGCTTGCGATCGGCAACGGCGGCGTATTCACGGGCAGGCTGTTCGATCCCGACTGCTACATGCATTTGCAGCGCGCCTTGCGCTTGATGACCGAAGGGGGCTGGCACGACACCGTCGATCCGCGCATCAACGCGCCCTTCGGCGCTCCCATCCATTGGACGGTGCTGTTCGACATGCTGCTGGTGGCGGGCGCGGCTCCCTTGCGCCTCTTGGGCCTCGATCCGCATACGTCGCTTTATGCCTGGGGCAGCGTCATCAGTCCGGCCCTGCTGGCGGCGGCGCTCGCCGTCTACGCCTGGGGAGTCAGAACCTGGGTGAAGGGCGCGTTCTTTCTCTGGCTCGTGGTGCTCATCTTCACGCAGCCGGAATTTTCCGGCGGTTTCCTGACGGGACGGCCGGATCACCAGAGTCTGGTGCTCGGTCTGTTCGTCGTACAGCTTGCCTGGCTCTATGCCTTCTTCGACGGGCGGGCGGGACCTCGCTGGGCCTTGGCGGCCGGGGTTCTCGCGGGCGTCCAGATGTGCACCTCCGTCGAGGCGCTGCTCACCATCCTGCTCGTCTCAAGCGCGCTGATCCTGGCGTGGCTCCTCTTCGGCGTGCGCTCGCTCAAGGTGTTCGCGATTTATCTCGGCGGGTGCGTGGCCACGATTTTACTGTGGCTCCTATGGGAGCAGGGGCACTATCTGCTGGAAGCGGCTTACGACCGCGTTTCGGTCGTGCATCTGGCGGCGCTCGGCAGCGGCTTTCTCTGCTTCGCAGCACTGGCCGCGGCGGAGAGGTACGGCATTCTGAAAAGCCGCGCGGCGCAGATCGGCGGAACCGCGCTTGCCGTCCTGGTTGCTGCGGCCGTCACGGCGGCGGTGTTTCCGGATTTTTTCCTGGGTCCGTGGGCGCACGAGTCGCCCGTCGAGGCGACCTTTCACAGCACGATCAGCGAGCTTCAGCCGTTGTTCCCCGGCGACCTGCTTCATGCCGGGATGTTCCTGGCGCAGTACACCGCAGCGGTCTTGAGCCTGCCGCTCATCCTGCAAGGGGTACGGCGCGGGACGGCCGCGGAGCGCGCGGTCATGCTGGCCGGTCTTGTCGGCTTCGTCCTGTTCGGAGCACTCGGGCTGGTGCAGATGCGCTGGACCGGGGAAATGCAGGCCGTCACCCTCCTGCCCTGGGCTCTGACGACCCGCCGCATCATGCAGAGCGAAGTGGGCGTCCGCCTGGGAAAAACCCATATTCCGCTGCGCAGCTTCGCGCTCTCCGGCGCGTTTCTGGTCCAGATGCTGTCGATGGCTTTTTCCTACAGCGGGCCGGACCGCTTCTCCGTGCATCCTACGGAAGGCTGCGCCTGGCGCGGCGCCATCGAAGCGCTGCGGCCGGTTGCGCCGCCGGGAAGCATCGTGATGACCGAGTTATGGCAGGGCCCGGAAATCCTGTGGCGCACGGATTTGCGCGTTGTAGCAGGGCCCTACGAGATGCCGTCCGCCCTCGCCGATACCTACGCGTTCCTGGACGGCAACGAGATGGCTGCGCGCGGCGTGGTCCGGCGCCGCGGCGTCGGCTTCGTGCTGGTCTGCAAACAGGATGGCAGCAAGGGCTTCGGGCGGCAGCTCGCAAGCGGCGCCGCGCCCGGCTGGCTTCAGCCAGTGCCATTGGCTTCCGGCGTGCGCCAGTTCCGTCTTTACCGGGTGAATGGCGACTAGGCCTTCTTCCAGAACAACCCGACCACGCCGCCCAGCGTCAGCACCAGGCCGATGGCGATGCCGGCGAATTTCGCCGTCGTGGCCTGCATCGCATAAGCGGCGAGTGTCGCGCTCGGTCCCCCGGTCAGCATCGCAATCTGAAGCGCGTTTTCGCAGGCGTCGAAAATGGCGGCGGCAACCGGCGCCATTGCGCACACGGTGAGCACCCGGCGAAGGCGGCCCTCTTTGGACGCGAAACGGTCGATTGCCGCAACCGATCCATAGAACAAGGCCGCCGCATAGAGGGGCATGAGGAGGAAGTCGAGACCGAGGCCGAAGCCAGCCAGCACCGCGTTCGGCAGGCTGCTCCAGGCGACGATCACCGGGTAGATCGCCCCGGCCGACATGAACTGGAGATCGGCCGCGCCGTAGCCGCTCTTCGCCCGCAGCCAGGTATCCGCCAGATTGAGGACCACCAGGACGGCGATCGCGCCGGCACTCGTCCAGGCCCAACGGCTATTGAGTGCTTTCCTGCTAAGTTGCATCTTCTGCCTCCGACGACCATGCGCCATTTGCCGGACATCTTGTACAACTTCCATTGGGTTCGCGAAGGCGAAGCTGCGCGTTCTTCACAGGCGCATTTCGGCGGCCTCTCGGGGCTGATGCGGCGCCACGGGCTGAAAGCCATCGTCAATCTACGAGGCGAGAACAGCGACCTCAGCTGGTGGCGATACGAGCGGAGGGTCTGCGAGAAGCTCGGCGCCGGCCATTTCGACACCATGCTCGACTCGCGCAAGCTGCCGCTCCGCCCGATGCTCGTCCGCCTCGTAGAGGTTTTCGACGAGGCGCCGCGGCCTTTCCTGCTCAAATGCTCGGGGGGACAGGACCGCACGGGCCTTGCTGCGGCCCTTTATCTGATCCATCGCGACGGCTGGAGCGCGCGGGACCGGGCCGAACAGCAGTTCGCGGCGTTTCCCTATCTGCACTTCCCCAAGAAGCACCAGCGCTGGCTCAAAGCGTTCGTCGCCTTCGCGCAGGAAGAGGCGGGCGGGCGCCCGCTCGCCGATTGGATTCGCAACGAATACGACCCCGTCCGCCTCGCCGGCTGGCTGATGCAGCACGGGCTGGGCGACGGCTTCAAGCGCATCTTCGACAAGCCGGTGAGGAGCCGCTGGCAGCTGTAAAGAAAACGCCCGGCTGGGGGGGCCAGCCGGGCGCTGTTTGCGCCGTTACGCGCAGGTGCCGGGAGGGGATGACCGACACCGCTTTTGCGAAGAAAAGGTCCGGCTTGCGAGCGGGGGGGCAGTGCGTGCCGGCCCTTCATCTCTTCACAGCTGGATCATATGCAATTTAGCCACACTTTGCAAGAATTTTTTCGCCGGATGTCATACCTAACATTTTCTAAATGACAGTGCTAAATCTGCAACTGTCTAGAATCATCCTTTCAGACCTGAGATTTTCCGTTCGACGGCGACACACCTCGCCGCGGAGAGAGCGGGCGCACGATGAATTCGATGCAATGCATCGCCGCGGCGAAAGCAACGCCCGGAACTTCTACCGCACTGTCGAGCCGCAGCTTGAATGGATTCGCACAATCTAGCCGTGTTCCGACGCATGACCTTTCGCACGCACGCGCATGTAACGGCCGCAGCATCCCCTACCGCCGATGGAAATGGATGAAGCACAAACCGACCGGGGCGGTTCAAGAGCTGCGGCGCAAAGCTTCCCCGAAGGCGGCGAAGATGCTGCGCGACACTTCGTTTTCCGCCCAGCGCCATTCGGGATGCCATTGCAGGCCGAGCAAGAACGCTTTGGCCCCGGGCATGGAGACCGCTTCGATCTGGCCATCGGGTGCCAGCGCATCGGTATGAAGCGGAGGTGCCAGCCTGTCGATGCCCTGGCCGTGAAGCGAGTTCACGATGAAGGTCCGCGGCCCTTTCACGATACGCGCCAAAAAGCCGTCTTCCGCCAGCGTGACCTCGTGGGCGGGGCCATATTGCACGTCGACCGGAGCTTTTTCCTTTTCGCGATGATCGAAACGGCCCGCCACCTCATGGACGTGCTGGTAGAGCGTGCCGCCGAGCGCCACGTTCATCTCCTGGAAGCCGCGGCAAATGCTCATCACCGGAATACCCGCCGCGATCGCCGCGCGCACCAGCGGCAGGGCGATTGCGTCGCGGCGCTCGTCCTGTTGCGAAGGATAGCGCGGGGCATGTCCGCCATAGTGACGCGGCGAGACATTCGAGGGTGAACCGGTGAGCAACAGTCCGTGGACGCCGGCCAGGATGTCCCCGTTTGCCAGCGGCGGATCCAGCGCCGGGATGAGCAGCGGCAGAGCATCGGCACCGTCGCGCACGGCGGCGACGTAGGATTCGACCACCAGATGGGCAGGATGACGTTCGAGTATGCGGTAATCGCAAACCAATCCCACCACAGGCCGCATACGCGTCAGTCCCGTTCTTTTACGCCGACAGGTTTTCTCATATCGCGCATCACGAACAGCGTGTCGTTGAGAGCGACGCCCGGCTCCAGATTGCTCAGCACGACCGTGGTGGACAGGCCCTGATCGTCGATCACCGTCCACTGGCGAAGCTCGAGTTCCGGGTCCGAGAAGGTGAGGCTGATATTGGGCTTCCTGCGGCTGGTGCGGGCCAGAACGACGAGCGTGCCGGGCTCGCGCTGTACGCCGACGATCGCACTGTTGCGGCGAAGATCGATTTCGTCGTCGAGAATCAGATCGAGCGGTGTCGACGACAGGGGATAGCGGTCAACGGTCTTCAGCTTGCTGTTGGCGACCGAAACCGTGCGTCCGTCGGAAACGATCAGGATCGGACTGGGCGGCTTGTATTCGAAACGAAGCAGGCCCGGCTTCTCGAGATAGATACGACCCTGGTCGAGCTCACCGTTCGGCCCGATCTGCGTAAAGTCCCCGCGCAGGGAACGAATGGAATTGAGATAGGCGCTGACGCGGTCGAGATCGGCCTTGTCCAGATCGCTGAACTGAAGGAGACGCGGCGGCGGGGCCTGGCCCGCTCCACCGAGCAAGACGGCCGCAAACACCACGAGAAGAACTGCAAGCCTGCGCATTGCCTGCTCCATAACCCCGGTTTGCGGCGGAAGATAGAGGCGGTGCGGCCACTTCTGTCATCAACCTGTTTCCGTGTGCCGGCTCTGGCGTACCCGTCTTTCCCGGTCCAAAATGGGAACCGGCCCCGAACCGCAAACGAAACAGTCCGTCGTTCAGACGCGCAACGACATCCTCCGACATCAAGAAATGCAAGAAAAATCAGAAAAAACAATATCTTATAGTCGCCTTGAGGTGATCGGTGCCGGGGCCTGGGGGACATCCCTGGCCCTGACGGCGGCACGGGCCGGTCACCCGGTGCGCCTTTGGGCGCGCGAGAAAGAGGTCGTGGACAGTATGTCTGCGAGACGGGAGAACAAGCTGTTCTTGCCGGGCGTCGAGCTTCCGGCCTCCATCGAAGCCACCGGCGATCTGCGCAGCGCCGTGACCGGTGCCGAAGCGCTTCTGATTGCCGCCCCCACCCAGCACCTGCGCGTCCTACTGGAAGCCGTGGCGGGGCTGGCGCCCGAAGGTATCCCGCTGGTGGTCTGCGCCAAGGGTATCGAGCGGATAAGCGGCAAGCTCGTCACCGAGGTTTTCTGCGAGGCGGCGCCCGGTTTCGAACCGGCTATCCTGTCCGGTCCCTCATTTGCCATGGATGCGGCCCTGGGACTTCCCACGGCTGTCACCATCGCGGCGCGTTTCGACATTGCGCAACGCCTGCAGGCCACTCTCAGCCACGCTACCTTCCGGCCCTATGCCAGCGACGACCTCATCGGTGTGGCGCTGGGCGGGGCAGCGAAAAACGTCTACGCCATCGCCTGCGGCATCGTGGACGGGATGGGGCTGGGCGAGAGCGCGCGGGCGGCGCTGCTGACACGCGGCTTTGCCGAGCTGGCGCGGCTTGGGCTCGCCTTGGGGGCCAAGACCGAGACATTGATGGGCCTGTCGGGCCTCGGCGATCTGGTGCTCACGGCGACGAGCCCCCATTCGCGCAATTTCCGCTTCGGACGGGAAATCGGCCGCGGCCGGAACATCGCCGAGCTTCGCGCCCCCGGCCAGCCGCTGGTGGAAGGCGACGAGACGGCAGCTGCGCTCGTCATCCGTGCCCGTGCCGAAAAGATAGAGTTGCCGGTGGCCGAAGCCGTCGCCAGCGTGCTCGACGGCAGTCTGCCGCTCGACGCCACCATCGCACGCCTGATGTCCAGACCCCTGAAACCGGAGTGACCATACGGTTCGAGGCAAAGCTCTGATGGCGTTCTGGCTGCTCAAGACCGAACCCGAAACCTGGTCGTGGGATCAGCAGCAGAAGAAGGGCGCCAAGGGCGAGCCGTGGAGCGGCGTGCGCAACCACCAGGCCGCCGCCAACATGAAGGCCATGAAGCCGGGCGACCGGGCCTTTTTCTATCATTCGGGCGAAGAGCGCCGCATCGTCGGCATCGTGGAAATGACCGGCACCTACCGTCCCGACCCCACGGATGAGAGCGGCCGCTTCGGGCTGGTGATCGTCAAGGCCGAACGGGCCCTGCCCGAGCCGGTTACGCTCGCCGCCGTCAAGGCCTCGCCGAAGCTGAGGGACATGGTACTGGTGAAGAACTCGCGTCTTTCGGTGCAGCCGGTCACGGCCGCCGAATGGAAGCTCGTCTGCGCGATGGGCGGACTGCTCTGATCTTATTGCTGCCCGGCCTGCCCCGAATCGCCGCCTTGTCCGCCTTGCATACCGCTGGAATTGTCGACGGCCGTCTCCGTGTCGATGGCACCCGAATCCGATGCACCTGCTGCAGGCGCGCCCGCCGGTCCGCCACCTCCCGATTCGGCAGCCTGTTTTTCCGCTGCTTCGATGGCTTCGTCGGTCTCGTCGGGCGGAATTTCGCGCACCTGATAGGTCGTCATGCCGTTCGTGCGCGCGACACTGTATACCATGATGCAGCCCGACTGCTTGTCATAGTCACGGCACTTCTTGTGTTCGGAGTCTTCGGTCTTGATGTCCGCCTGTATGACAAAAACCTCCTCGCCGACCTGCGCGCTGCATTTCTTACGGTCCTTCACATCGGTCGATTCCGCCGACGTGCCGGCGAGCGTAGCCGACGGCGAGATGACGCCGAAATCCTTCGCCTGCTGCAGACCGACCGTGCATACCGTCTTGCCGCTCGGGCCCAAAAAGCCGCCGAACACCACGACCGCGGCGATCACCGCCGCCAGCAATGCACCGCCGCCGCCGGCCCACCACCATTTGTGCGTCTTGATACTGGCCTTGACCGCTTCGGCGGCAGGCGCCGCAAGCAGTTTGGCAACCGACGTCTGAATGGCCGCGAGCAGCTTGGAAATCGATTCGGGCACCGGACTGTCACCTCATGCTCTGCCGCAGCGCCGCAACGACGGCGTTCGGGCTGGTTCTGGCGGCGCCGCACTCGAGGCGCCTTGGCCGTTCTGACGCAGGGCGCTTTCCGGCCGCCGCAGTTTCATATCGCCAAACGCCGACCGCTTCCAGCCTCCGCGGCGTAATGGACGGCAGGCACAGGATAGGAGCCGCCGATACCGGCCTGCCGGTCATTAACCCTTGCCCTGCATCAATGCCGCGTCATGAAGATTTCGAGACCCGCCGTGGTACGCCCGTTCCAGCGGCCCGATCCGGCCGGGTGGAGTTTTGCGAGCAACGAGCCGGCCGGCGACATCAGCCGGATTTCATCCCCCGCCAGCATCCAGCTCGCAACGCTGAACAAGCCTTCGGGGCAGCCGATGCCCGTGCGCGCGCCGTAGCTGGAAATGAACTTCGTCTTTTCCAGCGTCAGCTCGCAGGTTTTGTTGCCCTCGGCTTCGCCGACGATCCAACTGCCGCCGAGGCTCTCGTAGGAATAGCTGTCGTGCCCGGACGGACCGCCAAAGCTCCAGCCGCCGCCGTGCGAAGAAGTATCGGTATGGGTGGTGGTGGTCGTGGTGGTGCTGTTGCCGTCGTGAGTCGTGGTGGTGGTCGTCTGGCTTGTCGTCGTGCCGTGTTCGGACGAACCGCCGAAGCCGGCGGCGGCTGCCGGTGACCACATCGCCACCACCAGCGCGGCACCCGCAATTAGAAACCTGCGCATGATCCCCTCCCTGAGCAAAACGGGCATAGGGGACAAAATCGGGACCTATTCGGGAAGGGGCCAAATTGCCGCTTCAAGCAAAACGGCTGTTTCCGTGTATAAAACAACGCTTTGCCATGAAACAAAAAACCCCGCCGGATCGCTCCGGCGGGGTTCCGTACTTCGTATGCGAAATGCTCAGGCCTTCAGGTTGGTGAGCACTTCGTCGAGCATCTTCTTGGCGTCGCCGAACAGCATCCGGTTGTT
>PMKE01000014.1 GCA_003158585.1 Alphaproteobacteria bacterium | reverse complement strand
CTCAAATTTGGCCTTCGCCATCGTGGTAATCCCTGTCTTGCTTCCGTCCGCTCGCGCGGGAATTCATCTTCTAACCAAGTGGCCTGCCACCCGAAGCTGCGCAGCAGCGAAGGGTGGAGCGGGTGAAGGGAATCGAACCCTCGTCATCAGCTTGGAAGGCTGTTGCTCTACCATTGAGCTACACCCGCCTGTTCGACTCCTTCTCTTTTTGCCTCTCCAGCACTCCTACGCCCTTGCGGGCTTCGGAGGGCAGCCTTCACCCACTTCGCCCAAGGAACTTCACACTGGCCTGCCAGCCGTAGCCCGCGAAGCGGGCGAAGGCTGGTGGGGGAGGTTGGACTCGAACCAACGAAGGCTTAGCCAACGGATTTACAGTCCGTCCCCTTTGCCGCTCGGGACACTCCCCCGGAAACCACTGACTTTTCAATGTGTTAACACAAACTACCGGACGGCGCGACTGCTTCGCTCGCCCGTGTGGGTCAGAACGTGAAAATGCCTCCGGAAGTCGTGCTGCGAACCGCGGGTTATTCGGCAATTATTAAGGGGTGTCAATAGGCCACCTTCGCGGAAAAAGCCGAAAACTGCCCCCGCGACAGACTCTACCCTCAGGCTAGCCCCGCTCCCGGGAAAAAGGCAAGCAAAACAGCTACCGGTAGATTTCGCGACGGTGACCGACGGTCACCACCACGACGACGATGCGTTCGTCCTCCAGGCGGCACAAAATACGAATATCTCCAACCCTGTAGCGCCAGAAGAGGGATTTTGCACCGCCTAGCGGCTTGCCTATCTGGCGAGGATTGCTCGTGCCCTCAACCCTGGTCCTTAGGAATTCTCTCACGCGCCGTTGATCGACTTTGCCGAGTTTTCTTAGCTCCTTCTCCGCGCGTGGGGTGATCTCCACCTTCCAGCCCGAGCCGTTCTGCGACTTCGTCAAGCGTGAATCTCCGCTTCCCCCTGCTCTCCTCATAGGCTGCCACGGCGAGCAGGTAATCCTCCCGATCTTCGAGGTATTCCTCTATCGCTCTAGATGCATAATAGCTTTTTCGCCTTCCGGTTTTCGCCGCCAAGGCATCAAGCCGCTCATCTAGAACCCTCGAGATCCGAACGACACTCGTTCCAGCCTTCACACTGACCTCCCGCGCCAGCTCAACATCAGCCAACGGACAAAGTGGGTGGTTACAACTGTTACCTGTGTAACACCAGTAACCGCTCATTCCAAGTCTGTTTTGCTACCAGCGTGAAGATTCCTCTATAAGCCCGCCCCATGCCCAGACCAGACCGCAAGCGCTTTTATCCCCAGAAGCCCCCCAAGACTGTTGAAGGATTGTGGATATACGGCCTGCACGCCGTACGGGCCGCCCTGGCCAATCCCCGGCGGAAGGTGAAGCGGGCGGTTCTGACCTCCCGTGCCCAGGAGGAAATCGGGGCCAAACTGCTTGGCCGGGTTCGCCACGAGGTTGCCGATGTGGATGCGGTCGCCCGGCTGCTGCCTGCCGGTGCGGTGCATCAGGGCGCGGCTCTGCAATGCGAGCCCCTCGCCCGCCTCAATCTCGAAGAAGCGCTGAAACCTTCCGAGCGGCGGCGCATCGTGCTGGTGCTCGACCAGATTTCCGATCCGCACAATGCGGGAGCGATCCTGCGCACCGCCGCGGCGTTCGGCGTTTCCGCCGTCGTGGTCCAGGACAGGCACTCCCCGCCGGATACCGGCGTGCTGGCCAAGGCCGCATCGGGGGCGCTCGACATCGTGCCGGTGGTGACGGTGGTCAACATCGCGCGCACGCTGGAGGCGCTCGGCAAGCTCGGCTTCTGGCGCATCGCGCTGGCGGGCGACGGCGAAGCGCCGCTCAAGGACGCGGCAGGCACGGGCGACGTGGCGCTGGTGCTCGGCTCGGAAGGATCGGGCATCCGCAGGCTGGTGCGCGAGGGATGCGATGCGGGAGCCTTCGTGCCCATCGACGCCGCGATGGAGAGCCTCAATGTCTCCAACGCCGCGGCGATCGCGCTTTACGAACTGCGGCGCAGCTGATTCAAATCGGATAGTGCCGCGGCTCGGTCGCCACGCTGATCCAGCGCAGCTCGGTGAAGGCGTCGACGGCGGCGCGACCGCCGAAACGTCCGTAGCCCGAGTTCTTCACGCCGCCGAAGGGCATCTGGCCCTCGTCCTGCACCGTAGCGCTGTTGATGTGGCAGATACCGGATTCGATCCGCCGCGCCACCGACAGGGCGCGCGACAGGTCGCGGCCAAACACTGCCGCCGCAAGGCCGTAATCGGAATCGTTCGCCAGCCTCACTGCATCGTCGGTGTCCTTGGCGCGGATCACCGCCACGACGGGCCCGAAGGACTCTTCCGAATAAAGACGCATACCGGACGTCACGCGGTCCACGATGGTCGGCGGGAACAGCACGCCGTTAGACGGCCCGCCGCAGACGATCGCGGCGCCTTTCGCCTTGGCATCGGCGATCAGCGCGTTGACCCGCACGACACTGCCCTCGTCCACCAGACACGACAGAGCGAACTGACCCTTGGCGGGATCGCCGACGGTCAGCGCCTCGGCGCGCTGCTTGAAGCGGGCGACGAAATCGCCGGCGACCTTTTCGTCCACGATGACGCGCTCGGTCGCCATGCAGATCTGGCCCTGGTGCATGAAGGCGCCGAAGTTCGCCGCTGCCGCCGCTTCGTCGAGATCGGCGTCGTCGAGCACCACCAGCGGCGCCTTGCCGCCCAGCTCCAGCAGAACCGGCTTCAGATGAAGGCCCGCCGTCTCGGCAATCAGACGGCCGACGCGCGTCGAGCCGGTGAAGTTGACACGCCGCACCGCGCGGTGGGCGATCGTTGCTTCCGCAACGGAAGGCGCTGCCTCCGCAGTATGGAGCATCACGTTGACCACGCCCGGCGGGAAGCCGCTCTCCGTGAACACGTCGCCGATCAGACGGTGCGTGGCGGGACTGAGTTCCGACGCCTTGAGGATCACCGTATTGCCGCAGGCGAGCGGCATGGCGATGGCGCGAACGCCGAGGATGACGGGCGCGTTCCACGGCGCCATCCCAAGCACAACACCGCAAGGCTGGCGCATCGCCATCGCCAGCGTGCCGTGATGATCGGAAGGGACGACCTCGCCGGCGATTTGCGTCGTCATCGCCGCGGCTTCGTCGAGCAGCATCGCCGCGAAGTGGACATTGAAATGGCCCCAGCCCGCAGTGGAACCCGTCTCGGCCGTACAACGTTCGATAAAGGCGGCGGATTTCTCGCGCAACTTGGCAGCGGCGGCCTGGAGCAGCTTGCGCCGGGCGTTCGGAGCCATGTCGGCCCAGGCCGGAAATGCCGCTGCAGCAGCCTCGACGAGCTTCACCGCGTCTGCCGCCTCGCCCGCAGCGGCGCGCGACACCACTTCGCCGCTCAACGGATTACGCCGCTCGAAACTGCCGCCGCGAACGGCGTCCACATCCTGTCCGCCGACCAGCAATTTGACGTCGAACATCGCCCTCTCCTCCCGCCAGATTCCAGGATCGAATCATCGGCTCCCAGGTTGCTGCGGGACGCCATCCGCACGTCCCTGCAACTCATAACGTTAACAAGGTGCAATACGTACAGTCCAGAAGCCGGCACGCAGCTTTCGAGGCAATACGACCGGTCCGTGCGCCGATCATCCGGATTCGCGGCTGCATGGAGCCAAGCGCGGCGCACATCGATTCCACAAACAGGCGCGATATGTCGCGTCACAAACGATCGCCTTTAGTGCGCACAGCGTTGCAACGCGCTCCGGGCGTCCGGTACGATTTGCGCTAGAGAATAGAATTCAGCACTGGGACACCTCACAGCAATGCTCATGCGAAACGCAACGGTCCGACGCGAGCGCAAAGCCGCAACGCCGCAAAACAAGTCATCCGTGGACCGCGCCGGGGTGGACGACTTCATCGGCTATCGGATTCGCACGGCCTATGTCGCGGTACGGCGCCACTTCGACGAGTCGATGAAGCATCTCGATCTGACGAAGAAGCAGACCAGCGTGCTCTGGCTGATCGGCGCCAACAGCGGCGTGTCGCAGATCGCGCTGGCGAACGAGCTGGGCATGGACCGCGCCTCGATGATGGCCATTGTCGACAGATTGCAGGATCGCGGGCTGATCGTGCGCAAGCGTTCCGCCTCGGACGGACGGCGCCAGGAACTCTACGTCACGGCGAAGGGCCGCAAGGTGCTCGACAAGGCGAAGACTGTCCTCGCCGCGCACGAGAAATGGATTACCGGCCGTTTCAGCACTCGCGAGATGAACGCCCTGATGGACGCCTTGCAGCGCATCTACGCGGCCTAAAGACCCTAAACTCGCCCGTCATCCCGGACTGCGCTTTCCACGCATCCGGGAAGGGTAGACCCGCAGAATTCGAATGCCGGCCGTAACCGGGCCGCCGCCTCGATTAATCTGGCACAATATATCCGCCGGATCGCAGTATTCCGGCGGCCGACAATAATGTGCGCGTAGAAAACCTCATAATCTTACGCGGCTGCGATTGCGACGCGCGCCGCGCCTTCACGCCCTATGGCGGCGGCTCATTTTTTGTCGAAGAATCAGGCTACAGGCCGCTTTGATTTTACGCATATCAATCGGCGTTGTGCGACGTACCTTTGAGTCGAGTACCCAAGAGGGTTGGCCGGCAACATCCCAGGAAGGCGGGAGACATCATGGAACGGAAGATTCCAGCAGACTCCTCGATCGCAGCCGCAAGCATTCCCCTCCCCGCCGGCTTGACGCTGCCGCTGGAAGTGCGCGTACACGGCCGGGGCGGCCAAGGCGGCGTCACCTGCGCCAAGCTGATCGCCGCGCTGTTCACGGAGATGGGCCTCTTCGTGCAGACCTTCGGCGATTACGGCAGCGAGCGTTCGGGCGCGCCGGTGCAGGCCTATACCCGCGTCGACCGCGTCGCCATCAAGAACCGCAACAAGGTCTACCGGCCCGATCATCTGATCGTTCTCGACGAAGGGCTGATGGGCGCGCAGGTCCTCGAAGGCGTGGCGCCGGGTTCCCTGCTCCTCTTGAACACCAATGCCTCTCCGGGCAGCTTCGCCGGCCGCTTCGAGCGTTATCGCTTCGGCACGATCGACGCCACCGCCATCGCCCGCGAACAAGGCATCGGCTCGACAGCGGTGGTCATCATCAACACCACCATCCTCGGCGCTTATGCGCGCCTATTGGGATTGCCGCTTTCGGTATTGGAAAAAGCCTATACCTCGCTCGGTCTGGGCGGCGATCTCGCGGCTGCAAAGCACGCCTACGAGCAGGTGCGCGTATCCGAAGCGGTGAGAGAGATTGAAGCTCCCGCCGTGTCCGCAGCGGGTGCGCCGCCTCCCGCTGTGGCGGCCATGCTCGGCCACAGCCGGGATTTTCCCGCCACCCTCAAGACCGGCTCGTGGAGCAATCAGGTGCCCGTCTACAGCGAGCATCCGGCGCCCTGCAATCTCGCCTGTCCGGCCGGCAACGACGTGGTTGGTTTCATTCAGGCCCTGAAGAACAATGGGGCCGAGGAAGCGGCGGCGATCCTCTTGCGCACCCAGCCGCTGCCGTCGGTCTGCGGACGCGTCTGTCCGGCGCCGTGCATGCAGGCCTGCAACCGCGGGGCCTTCGACGGTGCCGTGAACATCCGCAGCCTGGAGCGTTGGATCGCCGATCATTCCACGCTGAAGCCGACGCCGCAGATCGACGAGCATCCTCTGCACGTCGCCGTGATCGGCGGCGGACCGGCGGGTTTGAGCGCCGCCTATCAGCTCGCCCTGCGCGGCCATTCGGTCACGATCTACGAAGCAAGCCCGGCGCTGGGCGGCGTGCTGCGCAACGGCATTCCGGCCTTCCGCCTGCCGCAAGAAGCGCTGTCGCGCGACATCGACCGCATCCTGAAGCTGGGCGTCGAAGCGCGTTGCGGTTCCCGCGTGAGCAAGGCCGATCTCGACCGTCTCGCGCACGATTTCGACGCGGTGATCGCCTGCGTGGGCTTCGGATCGGCCCTCGATCTCGAAGCGAAGGGCGGCGGCCTCGACGGCGTGGAGCAAGGCCTCGCTTTCCTCGACCGCGTCAAGCGCAGCGGTGAGAAGCTGAAAGGCAACGTCGTGGTGGTCGGCGGCGGCAACACGGCCATCGACTGCGCCCGCACTGCGTTGCGCTGCGGCGCCGCGTCGGTGAAGATCGTCTACCGCCGCAGCCGCGCCGACATGCCGGCCATCGCCGAAGAGATCGAAGACGCCGGGCACGAAGGCGTAGAGATCGTGCCCTATCGCCAGCCGGTCGAATTCCTGGGCAGCGGCGCCGTATCCGGCGTGGTGGTGGCAGAGGTCGAGGCAGGGCCGCCCGATGCCAGCGGCCGCCGCCGCCCGGTGGTCACGAGCCGCACATCGAGCCTTGCCTGCGACAAGGTACTTCTGGCGCTCGGCCAGAAGAGCGAAATCGAACTGATGCCCGACGGCTGGAAGATGAAAGACGGCCGCGCCTGGCTGGGCGAGCGGCTGCTGCCGGTCTGGTTCGCGGGAGACTGCTCCACCGGCGACGGCACGGTGACCCATGCCATCGGCAGCGGACGGCTGGCCGCGCTTGCCGTTCTGAACGGGTGCGATGCGGCTCAGGACGGAGCGGGTGCCGCGGATCCGGTGGCGCCGGGACAAATCCGCTTCTCGCATTTCGACGTGACGCCGTCGCACAAGGACGGGCAGCTTCCGCCCGCCGCGCTCGCGGGCAACTTCCAGGAGGTCAATCTCGGCCTCAAGGGACCGGAGGAAGCGCAGCGCTGCTTCTCCTGCGGCCACTGCACGCATTGCGATACGTGCCTGATCTCCTGCCCCGACGGGGTGATCGTCCGGATCGCGGACGGTTATCGCGTCGACGGCGAATATTGCAAAGGCTGCGGCATGTGCGTCGCCGAATGTCCGCGCAACGCGATGACGATGCAGGACAAGAACCATAAAGGAGTGCGGGTATGACCGTCGAACTCCTCAGCGCCAATCACGGCGCCGCGCTGGCGGCGACGCTGGCGGCCCGCGCCAACCGCAAGGGACGCGGCTTCTGCAGCGGCGTCTACCCGATCACGCCCTCGACGGAATGCATGGAGTACCTCTGCCAGCAGAAGATCGAGAAGGGCCGCGTCATCAAGGTGGAGAGCGAGCACAGCGCGATGGGCGTCTGCATCGGCGCCGCGGCGGCCGGAGCGCGCAGCTTCACCGCGACCTCCTCCAACGGCCTTGCCTATATGTTCGAGAATTGCATCGCCGCGGCGATGCTTCGCCTGCCCGTGGTGATCGCTGTGGCCAACCGCACGTTGGGGCCGCCGTGGAACATCTGGGCCGATCACTCGGACGCGCTGACGCTGCGCGACCACGGGTTGATCCAGTTCTACTGCGCCGACAACCAGGAGCTTTTCGACACCGTGCTCTCAGCCTTCCGTCTGGCGGAGGACAAGCGCGTGATGATGCCGGCGATGGTCAACATGGAAGGCTTCATCCTCTCGCACACCGTGGCCCAGACGAATATTCCCGATCAAGCACAGGTGGACGACTTCCTGCCCTTGACCGACATCCCGCATCGCCTCGGCGACGTGCCGCATACGCTGGGGCAGATTGAAGTTCCGCACCAGACCGAAGTGCATCGCTGGCAGCACCACAACGCAATGCTGGACGTGCCGAAGGTCTATGCCGAAATCCAGAAAGAGTTCGAAGGCGTATTCGGCCGTTCTCTACATGACATCGTCGTTCCCTACCGCGCCGACGATGCGGAGACCCTGATCGTTTCGATGGGCACCATCGGCGTCACCGCCGAACGCGCGGTGGACATGCTGCGTGCCGAGGGCAAACGCGTGGGCTCGCTGCGCGTACGCCTGTTCCGCCCGCTGCCCACGGATGCGATCCGGGCGCATTATGCCGGCAAGAAGCGGATCGCGGTGATCGACCGCAACATCAGCCTGGGACTCGGCGGCATCCTGTGGTCGGAGACGCGGGCTCTCGCGGACCCCGGCGCAGTGGTGCAGAGCTATATGGCGGGATTGGGCGGGGGAGACGTGCGTCCCGAGCACATCGTCAAGATGCTGGGCGATCTCGAACCGCGCAAGATTGCCGGTCCGCCTGCCATGATGGAGGCCGTGTGATGAACGAACCGGCACTTTGCGGCATGGCGCAGACGGAACTCGACCGCGCAGAGCCTTTGTTCCGAAAGGGCAATACCAACTGCGGCGGCTGCGGCATGTCCATCACGCTGCAGATGCTGCGGCATGCGGTGGCACAGCGGCAGGTGCAGTTCATCGTTCCGGCCTGCTGCGGGGCGGTGGCGGGCGGCGCCTTTCCGCAATCGACCTTCGGCGTTCCCACGCTGATGACCACCTTCGCCTGCGCCCCGGCTGCCGCGAGCGGCATCGCCAGCGTGGCCGCGCTCAACGGCGAAGACCTGCGCACGATCATCCTGGCCGGAGACGGCGGCACCTTCGACATCGGCTTTGCCAGCTTGTCGGCGGCGGCCGAGCGCAACGAGGACATCCTCTACATCTGCTACGACAACGAGATCTACGGCAACACCGGCGGGCAGCGCTCGTCAGCCACGCCGGCCGGCGCCGTCACCACCAACACGCCCGAGGGCAAGGTGGAGCAGAAAAAGGACATCCTCGCCATCCTGGCGGCGCACCGCATTCCCTATGCCGCCTCGGTTTCGCTGGCCCATGCCGAGGACACGCTGCGCAAGATGCGCTACGCGCTCGACCAGAAGGGCTTCCGCTTCCTGCATGTGCTGTCGCCCTGCCCCACCGGCTGGAAGTCGGAACCGGCGCTGGGCCTGGAGCTGGTGCGCCTCGCGGTGCGCTCCGGCCTCTTCCCGGTGTACGAAATCTTCGACGGCAAGCGCCATGTGGTGAACATCGAGCCGGACTTCTCCGACGAAGCGCTGAACATGTACCTCAGCCTGCAGCGGCGTTTCCAGAAATCGGGGCTGACCGCCGCCGATCTACGCCCGGCGATCGACCGCTACTGGCAGAATCTGCGCTCGCTTTCCGGCAGGATCGTTCCCGCCCGGCGCGACGCCTGATAGGATCGGCTTTTCGGGGACTACGTCCATGAGAAAATACGTCGGCGAACGGATCAAGGCGCTGCGCGAGGCGCAGGACATGACGCTCGAGCAGGTCGCCAAGCTGACCGGCATCGCAGAGGCGCGGCTCTCCGCCTACGAAGAAGGCACGGCCGTCGCCCCCATCGGCGTGGTGATCCAGCTGTCGCGCGTGCTCGGCTCGAAGATGGAAGGGCTGCTGCACGGCGGCGGCACGGTCAGCGAGCACCTGACGATTTGCCGCTCGGGGGATTCGCTTTCGGGCGAACAGGGCGGCACCGAGCAGAGCTATGTCTATTCGTCCCTCACGCAGCCCGGCACCGCGGGTCATTTGATGGAGCCGTTCCTGCTCTCCTTCGATCCCAAAGTGCCGCCGGGCGTGCCGATCACCCACGACGGTCAGGAGTTCGTCTTCATCCTCGATGGCGCGGTGGAGCTGTTCTACGACGGGCGTAACTACCGGCTCGGCCAGGGCGACAGCGCTTATCTCGATTCCGCACTGCCCCACACCTTCCACGGCCTGGGCGACCGCGTCGCCAAGATGCTGGCGGTGGTGAGTTCGTGAACGGTGTGGCGCGCGCAAACGAAAAGGGCGGGCCGTGAGGCCCGCCCTTCGCGCATTTATGTCAGAACCGATTACTTGCCGAGATCGATGACTGCACGGCGGTTCTGAGGCTCACGCACGCCCGGGCCCGTTGCAACGAGCGGATCGTGGAAGCCCTTGCCGTCGACGGCAATCGTCGTTCCGTCCAGGCCTTCGCGGACCATCTCGTCCTTGACGGATTCTGCACGGGCCATTGACAGCCTCATGTTGTACTTGTCGGAGCCGACCGTGTCGGTGTGGCCGACGATCTGCACCCTCACGAAGCCGCTTGCTTTGGCCGTCTTGACGGCTTCGGCAACCACTGCCTGCGCTGCTTCCGTCAGGTTCGACTTATTGAAGTCGAAGAAGACGATGTACGTCGTCACCGGAGGCGGGGGCGGCGGAGGAGGCGGTGGAGGAGGCGGTGGAGGCGGCGGCGGAGGAGGCTGGTCGAAGTACCAGCGCAGCGTCAGCATGACGTTGTGCGACTGCGCTCTTTCACGGCCGAAGTCCTGGGAGCCGTCGCTGAACGACGGGTCCTCTATCGCGATGTAGCGATAGTCGAGCTGCAAGTCGACATCGGGGCATAGCTTGTAGGTGACGCCCGCGATCAGCTGCCAGGTAAAGCCGCCCCCGTCCGCGTCGACATCGACATCGCCATCGTGAAAATTGAGGAACGAGTAGCCGGCGCCGGCACCGAGCGTGAAATACCATTTTTCACTGACCGGTATGTCGTACAGCGCATTCGCCATCAGGCTGATCTGCTGGACGTCGAGGTCCATGTCGGACGTATCCATGCAGAAGCTGCCGAAGCAGACCTTCGAGATGCTCGGATCGGTGTAGCCAACTTCGCCTTCGAGACGCCAATGATTGTCCCAGGCGTATCCCAGGGTGCCGATGGCACGCCAGGTAGGATCGAAATTGAGGTCCCCGGCCTGGAACACATCTGCATGATATTCTTGCTGCAGATTCAAACCCGCACCGATACCGACATACCATCCCGTATCGACTGCCGACGCCGAGCTTGTCAGCGCAAACAGCGCAGCACCCGCTAGTGCCAATGTACGCAGCTTCATTTTCTGCCCCCAAACTTCGCGAGCGCCTTGCCCGTCGCCCATGCGCTGGCAGGCGCCCAATTTCGCAAGACAGAGAATACTCCCGTAGAATTCAAATCCACAATAGTATTACGGTAATTCGGACGCGGTTGCAGAAGGCCGGCGTACGCGCAGGCGGGGTGGGCCTTATGTTGGCGTGAGAATGTTGTTAGCTGGCGCTATACCCTGAGAGGTCCGAAGAGGTGCGCCATGCCCACGATGATCTGGTCCCAGGAGATGAGCGTCGGCGTGGCGATCCTCGATGAGGATCACAAGAAGCTCATCGCCATGATCAACGAGCTGCACGAGGCGATGCAGCACGGCCGCAGCAAAGAGGTGTTCGCGGACATCCTCGGCCGCCTCAGCGCCTATACGGTGGAGCATTTCGGCCGCGAGGAAGATTTCCTCGCCGAGACCGGCTATCCCTCGCTCGATCTGCACCACCGGGTGCACGAGAAGCTGAAGGCGGACGTCGCGGCCATCCGGCGCAAATTCGACGAAGGCGTGGACGCGGCTCTCCAGATCGATACGCTCCAGTTCCTTCAGGACTGGCTGCAGAACCACATCCTGCAAACCGACAAGCGCTACGTCGCACACCTGAACGCACACGACATCCGCTAGGGCGAAGTTCGTTCAATCGGAATCGCACCGTCATCCTTTGAGGCAGGGTCGCGTCATGCTGAGGTGGCCGCCGTCCTTCGAGGCTCCCCCGCATCAAGTGCGGGGTCGCACCTCAGGATGACGGCGGCCCTCGAAGCACGCGGCCCTGCACCTCAGGATGACGTGATGGTCTAGTCTGAACGCCCGCCGCTCTAGTCTGTTCGAAGAACAGCACGCGCGCGGCGGGCTCGAACCGCCTGCAACAATCGCGTTTTTAGGAGTTCAAAGAATTTGGGCGGAAGTACACCATAGGCAACGCTCGAAACATCTTGGCCCGGAAGCGGGCGAAGGTCGGGACCCGGCCATAAGAACCTGTTTGCCTCTGCGAATACGATCCACGAGCGCTCGCCGTCGAGACCCAGGCGCTGCTTGACGGTGCCGGGAATTTCCAGCGCCAAACTCGCATCGGCGGGAGGCGTGTGCGTGACCGGAAGCACCGTCACGAGGTCGCCGCCTGCCTGCGTTGCCGTGACAAGGACTACGGCGCACGGACGATCCTTCACGCCTTCCTCGCGCCCCTTAAGATGCTCGGAATGCCAGAGGTAGGAATAGCGAATGACGAGGCCGGGTATGGGAGCCGGAATGCTCACCGCTTCACGTCTTCCACTTCCTTGTCCAGATGCGCGTATTCATCGGGCACTTTGGCGCCGGCAATTGCGGCGAGGTCTTCGTCCGTGAACTCGTCCAGGCTCAACACCTGACGGTCACGGCGTTTGAGGCGCTGATATTCTTCGACGGACATCATCACCAATCGGGGACGCCCATTGCGCGTGATGCCAACCGGCTCACGCAGTGCCCTATCCTGCCAAAGGCTGAAATTACGCTGCACATCTGCGGCGGCGGCTGTTTCAAGTTCCTTGGCCATGATGAGCCTCCAATCGGACTGGTACAGAATACTCGAATAATACAAACTTTTCAAGTTTTGCGTATGTCTGATGCGGCTTCCGACGCGGCAATTTGTTTGTCGCAGTTAGCCCAGATGGTACCCCGAAGAATATTGCCGCCGAAAAAACAGGGGGTGGGAAAATTCTGTTGTATTATCAACAAATTAGTGGTCGGAGCGAGAGGATTTGAACCTCCGACCCCCTGTCCCCCAGACAGGTGCGCTAACCAGGCTGCGCCACGCTCCGACTTTCAGGCGGCCTTGGCCGCCGGGGGTATTCCGGGCTGTTCGCCCAAGGGCCGCGGACTATAGAGGCCGCTCCCGCCAAGGGCAACGGAGCCGACCTGCGGCGTGCAGGCTTGCCGATGCAGCCCCTTCCCCGCGCCGGCGTCGATTGTGTTGGGATTGAATCATCCAAATCTGTCATCCCGGACGTGCCGAAGGCGCGATCCGGGAACCACTTCAACACACACGCTTGTTTCGCGGTGGGTCCCGGCCTGCGCGGCGCTTACGCGCCGCTTGCCGGGATGACAGAGGTGCCGGTTCAGCAGCTCCGCGGGGCGGCGTGTATACGGCTCTTCAGCTCCAGCAGCTCGGCGAGCAGGGCTTCCAGCTGCTCGCGCTCCTCGTCGGCGAGGGTCTTGGGCGTGCGTTCGAAGCGCAGGATCGCGGGCGCCTTCTGAGGCGTGGCCGCCTTGGCCGCCGGGCGTGCCGCCAAACTCTCGCGGCCGATGTCCGCCACATAGCGCATGCCGCGCTCGCGCAGAAGTTTCTGCACGCCCTTGATCGTATAACCGTCGGAGTAAAGCAGCGCGCGGATGCCGCGAAGCAGATCGACGTCCTCGGGACGATAGTAACGCCGCCCGCCCGCCCGCTTGGTGGGCTTCACCTGCGTAAAACGGCTTTCCCAGAAACGCAGCACGTGCTGCGGCACGTCGAGTTCGGTCGCCACTTCGCTGATCGTGCGAAACGCTTCCGCCGACTTGACGTTGGAGGGATACTGCACGACCGCCGCGGTGCTCAATCGTCGCCGTCCCCGCCGACCGGCGTCTGCCCGTTGATGACGGCCTTCAGCACATGGCTGGGGCGGAACACCAGCACACGGCGAGGCGCGATCGGCACTTCGTCGCCCGTCTTCGGATTGCGGCCCATGCGTTGCGACTTCTGCCGCACGGCAAAGGTGCCGAATGATGAAAGTTTGACCGTTTCGCCCCGCGCGAGTGCCGAGCACAACTCTTCCAAGATGTCCTCGACCATTTGTGCGGATTCGTTGCGCGACAATCCGACAGCCTGAAACACGGCCTCCGTCAGATCGGCACGGGTCAGCGTCGTGGTGGTCATGGCTGTGAGCGACTCCCCTGGTCCTGGCCTTAAGCCTATGCGGAACAGGGATTTGCCGTCAACATCAAAGGGATAGGTCCGGCAGTTGAGAACCGGTCCCGACGCTTACCAGCGCAGCAGGGTGGCGCCCCAGGTCAGCCCCCCGCCCATAGCCTCCAGAAGCACCAGTTGGCCGGGTTTGATCCGGCCGTCGGCCACCGCCGTCGCCAGCGCCAGGGGTACGGAAGCCGCCGAGGTGTTGCCGTGAAGCGCCACCGTCGAGACAACCTTGCCGGGGGGAATGTGAAGCTTTCTGGCCGTACCGTCGAGAATCCGCTGATTCGCCTGGTGCGGCACGAACCAGTCGATGTCGTAGATGGAGACTCCCGCCTCGGCCGCCGACGCCTCGATCGCCGCTGCGATGTTGGTGACGGCGTGATGGAACACGGCCTTGCCCAGCATGCGCAGATGACCGGTCGTGCCGGTTGTGGAAGGGCCGCCGTCGACATAGAGCATGTCATGCAGCCGGCCGTCGGAGAACAGCTTGGTGTTGAGCACGCCGCGGTCGGCGTTGGTGCCGTTGCCCTCGCCCGCGTTCAGCACCAGCGCGCCGGCGCCGTCGCCGAACAGCACCGAGGTCGTCCGGTCGTTCCAATCCATCAGCTTGGACATCGCATCGGCGCCGACGACGAGAACGGTGCGCGCCTGCCCGGTGCGGATGAAATTGTCGGCCACCGCCAGCGCGTAGATGAAGCCGGAGCACACCGCCTGCACGTCGAAGGCGGCGCCGTGCGTCATGCCGATGCGCGCCTGGATCATGGTGGCGACGGAGGGAAAGGTCTCGTCCGGGGTGGTGGTGGCACAGATCACAAGGTCGATGTCGTTGCCGCTGATGCCCGCGTCCTTAAGCGCGGCGTTCGACGCCTCGAAGGCGAGATCGGAGGTCTTCTCGCCCTCCGCGACGATGCGGCGCTCGCGTATGCCGGTGCGCGTGCGGATCCACTCGTCGCTGGTGTCCATGCGCTTGGCGAGATCGTGGTTGGTGACGACTTGGCTCGGCAGATAAGAACCGCAGCCGACAACATGGGAACGCATCACGACGCAACCACCTCCGGTCTCACTCCAGCCCTGTCTGCAACGATGTTCTTGTTGATGCCGCCGAGCGCCATGTCGATGGCCATGTCGACGGCGCTGGCGAAACCGAGCGCGTCGGTGCCGCCGTGGCTTTTCACCACGACGCCGTTCAGTCCGAGGAACAAGCCGCCGCCTGCCGTGCGCGGATCGAGCTTGCGGCGCAGCGCATCGAGCGCCCCTCTCGCCAGCACCGCGCCGAGCCGCGACAGGAAAGAACGCTTGAGCGCACTGCGCAGATAGGTGGCGATCAGCTTGGCGGTGCCTTCGGCCGTCTTGAGCGCGACGTTGCCGGTGAAGCCGTCCGTGACGGCGACGTCAACCGTGCCTTCGGCGATGTCGTTGCCTTCGATGAAGCCGCTGAATTCCATCGGCAGCGAGGCCGAGCGCAGCATGTGGGCCGCGTCCTTCACCGCTTCGTGACCTTTGACGTCTTCGGAACCGACGTTGAGCAGACCGACGGTCGGGCGCTCGATCCCCAGCACGGCGCGCGCGAAGGCTTCGCCCATCACCGCAAAATCGACCAGCTGCTCGGCGTCGCATTCGATATTGGCGCCGCAGTCCAGAACCACCGTCTGGCCGCGCTTGGTCGGCCACAGCGAGGCGATGGCCGGCCGCGTGATCCCCTCGATCAGCCCGAGCTGGTACATCGACATCGCCATCAGCGCGCCGGTGTTGCCTGCCGAGACGACTGCTTCCGCTTCGCCGGTCTTCACGGAGGCGATGGCGCGCCACATGCTGGAATCGCGGCCGCGCCGCAGCGCCGTGCTCGGCTTCTCTTCCATGCGGATGCGGCCGGGCGCGTGGCGCACGCTGACATGCTGTCCGAATTTGCCCCAGCGTTTGCGGATAAGTTCATTCAGCGCGGTTTCGTCGCCGTGAATGATGAACCGCACGAACGGGTGCCGCTGCATCGAGCGGGCGAGCGCGGATATGACGACCGAGGGCCCGGCATCGCCGCCCATCGCGTCTATTGAAACCTTCAATTCGCGGGACACGATCTCACCTGCCGCCAGTCATCGCCGGGGCCGCCGCGCTCAGGCCTTTGCCTTTTTCTTCGCCACTTCGCGACCGTCGTAATGGCCGCAGGAGGCACAAACATGATGCGGCCGCTTCTGCTCGCCGCAGTTGGGGCACTCGTTATGCGTCGTTGGTGCAAGCCGGTCGTGCGACCTGCGCATGTTGCGCCGCGATGGCGACTTTTTTCTCTTTGGGACCGCCATGGCGGAATAGGACTCCTTCGGACCCGGCCGGCCTGGAACGAAAGGCGTCCGGGCGGGAATTCAAGCAGGCGGCGGAGGTAGCAGGAAACGGCCCCTCGTTTCAAGCGCCAAAGTCTGCCGCTTTTTTGCTCTCAGTCCCGTTCTTTAAGCTTTTTCAGCACGCCGAAGGGGCTTTCCGGCGCTTCTTCGGGCACCTCGATCGGCGTGAACGCGGCTCCCGCTTTGCGCGGGTAGGGATCGATGGCCAGCACGAACTCCTCCAGCAGCGGGGCCGCCAGATCGTAGTCGAGGGCGGTGATCGTCTCAGGCACCTCGTCGTCGCCCGCTGCCAGAGTCAGCTCGCCGCTTGCGGGATCGGCGTGCCGGACAAAATGCAGCTCGCGGGCGATGTGCCTGGAAATATGCGTTTCGACCGGCTCCAGTGTGACGACGCAGCTCTGCACGATGTCCGCCTCGAGATCGGCTTCGATGGCGAAGCGCGTCTGCGACAGCCTTCTCATCGCGACGTTGCCGCAGAAAGTGCGCACGGCATCGAGGCCCGCCCATTTCGCCAGGCGCGCCAATTCGTCGCCTTTGGCGGTCACGGTCGCGGTGCTGCCCGAAGGCGAGAGAGCCCCGAGGTCGAAGACATGCCGGATGGGCAGAGCCGGTGCGGTGTTCTTCATCGTTTATTCCTCGTCCGGCAGCGGGCCGAAACGGGGTTCGCCGTCCTGCCAGGATTCAAGTTGCGCCCTGGCGCGCCATACGTAAGACGCGACTGCCTTGGCGCCCGGCGCCGGACCGCCGCGATACAGATTGCGCACCAGCGCGGCTTCCATGCCGGCTTCATCCAGGGCGGCGCCATAGGCCTGCAAACGCCCATAGAACGCGTCGGCCAGCTTCTTGACACGCCGTCCTATGCCGATGTCGCCGGCGCCCAGCTCGCGCAAGGCCTCGTCGAAACCTGTGAAGATGGTGTCGATCAGGGCCTGCGACAAGAGCGCATCCCCCTTCAGGCGTTCCAGCACCAGCCAGGCATGCAACGCCACCAGGTCGAACCGCCCGTCCAGGCTGTCCTTGACGCCGAACCTTTCGAAAAAGACAGGTTCGCGCGCCCGCGCCGTCAGGATATCGTAAATGCGCTCCGCCCTGACCCGGCGCTCCTTGTTCTTGCGCATTGTATTCAGCATGATGGAAGCCTGCCTCGTGAACGCCTTGCATCGGGGGCGGGCCGAGGCTAGCACAACGGGGAAGGCAGAGGGCTACAGGCACATGAGAATACCGGCGCTTTTCGCCGCGTGTCTGGTGGTGTTGGCGGGCTGCACGCCCGTGATCAGCCAGCGCGGTTATCTTCAGGACCTGGATGCCGAAGCCGGTGTCGCCATCGGCACGGACAACAAGACGACGATCGAACAGAAGCTGGGCGATCCCTCCGTCCAGGCCGCGTTCGGCGCCGATGCCTGGTACTACGTTTCGTCCGTCGAAAAGCGGGTGGCGTTCTTCACGCCTACGATCGAGGAACGGCGCGTCCTTGCTGTCTATTTCGACAAAGACGGCAAGGTCGTGGACCTGAAGCACTACGGGCTGGAGGACGGCCACGTCGTCGCCTTCGAGACCCGCACCACGCCGACGCGCGGCCGCGAGATGACATTCCTCCAGCAGCTCTTCAACGCAACGCCGGGCGTGCCGGGCGGCTATGGCAACCAGGAGGAACAGAACCCCGGTGGCGGCGGCGGGCCGCGGCACTGAGCAAACTCTTTTCCCGGCAATCGATCCCAAGCTCCCTTCGAGGAAGGTACACCGCATAACAAAAGCGCCGGGATCGCTCCCGGCGCTTTTCACATTTTGAAATCGGATCGCCTTACAGGTTCGCCAGCGTCGCCAGAAGCAGCAGCGCGACGATGTTGGTGATCTTGATCATCGGGTTGACGGCCGGACCCGCGGTGTCCTTGTAGGGATCGCCGACGGTGTCGCCNNACGATCACGCCGAGCAGCATCGCGCCCACGGCGTTGAAGGCTTCCATCTTGCCCGCAACCGCATCGACGATGCCGAACAGCACGATCGGCGACAACACCGGCAGCAGCGAAGGAACCAGCATTTCCTTGATCGCAGCCTTGGTCAGCATGTCCACGGCGCGGCCGTAATCCGGCTTCTGCGTGCCCTTCATGATGCCGGGCATTTCCCTGAACTGCCGGCGCACTTCCTCGACTACCGCGCCTGCCGCACGGCCCACCGCCGTCATGGCGATGCCGCCGAACAGGTAGGGCAAGAGGCCGCCCATGAAGAGGCCCACTACCACCCACGGATTGTCGAGGCCGAAGGTCGGCGCCGACAGGTTCTGGAAGTAGGTGAAGGTGCCGGAGTGATCGATGAAGTAGCGCAGGTCTTGCGTATAGGCCGCGAAGAGAACCAGCGCGCCCAGGCCGGCCGAACCGATGGCATAGCCCTTGNNGCCATTTCGGCAATGCCGCCGGCATTGTCGGTGACCGGACCGAACGCGTCGAGCGCCACGATCATGCCCGCCAGCGACAGCATGGTCGAAACCGCGATGGCGATGCCGAACAGGCCCGCCAGGTAGTTGGTGACGACGATGCCGATGCAGATCACGATGGCCGGCATTGCCGTGGATTCCATCGACACCGCCAGGCCCTGGATGACGTTGGTGCCGTGGCCGGTCTGGGAGGACTTGGCAATCGCCTGCACCGGACGGAAGTTCGTGCCGGTGTAGTACTCGGTGATCCAGATCAGTGCGCCGGTAACGGCCAGGCCGACCACGCCGCAGAAGAAGAGATCCTGGCCGGTATAGAGCGGACCGCTGGTGACGTTGAGCTGGGCGCTCATGCCGCCGGGGAGCAGGTTGTCCATCAGGAACCACAGGCCGATCAGCGACAATACGCCTGTGGCGATCACGCCCTTGTAGAGGGCGCCCATGATTTTCTTGCTGGGACCGAGGCGGACGAAGAAGGTGCCGATGATCGAGGTGATGATAGCCATGCCGTTGATGGCGAGCGGCAACATCATCAGCGGGCTCTTATCGGTGCCGGTGAAGTAGATCGAAGCCAGAACCATCGTCGCAACCGTCGTCACCGCATAGGTTTCGAACAGGTCGGCCGCCATGCCGGCACAGTCGCCGACGTTGTCGCCCACGTTGTCGGCAATGGTCGCCGGATTGCGCGGATCGTCTTCCGGAATGCCGGCTTCGACCTTGCCCACCATGTCGCCGCCCACGTCGGCGCCCTTGGTGAAGATGCCGCCGCCGAGACGGGCGAAGATGGAGATCAGCGAAGCGCCGAAGCCGAGAGCCACCAGCGCGTTCTGGATGGTGCGCGCTTCGACTTCTGCAATTTGAGGGTCGGTGCTGGCGCCAAGGCCGAGGCCTTGCGTCAGGAACAGGTAATAGCCGGCAACGCCGATCAGCCCGAGGCCGACCACAAGAAGGCCGGTGACCGCGCCGGAGCGGAAGGCCAGAGTCAGGCCAGCAGCCAAGCCCTGCTTGGACGCTTCGGCGGTGCGCACATTGGCGCGTACCGAGACGTTCATGCCGACGTAGCCTGCCAATCCCGACAGTGTCGCACCGATCAGATAGCCGATCGCCGCCAGGTGTCCGAGAGCCAGCCAAGCCAGCACGAAGATCACGGCGCCGACGATGGCAATGGTCGTGTATTGGCGATTGAGATAGGCGCGGGCGCCTTCCTGAATCGCGGCGGCGATTTCCTGCATGCGGGCCGTGCCCGCGCTCTTCGCCAAGACCCAGCGGACGGTCAGGGCGCCGTAGATCAGCGCCAGCACACCGCAAGCCAAAACAATGATGAGTTCCATGGTGTCCCCTAGTTTCCGAATGCTTGGACCAACCGAACGGCGGCAGACGCGCCGCCACTATGGCAGGCCGGAAATACCTACCGCGTCGAAGGCGGCGGAGTAATGCCAAAAGCGCTGGGGCGACGCAACTTAGTGTGTTGCATTCTCTGCCGGTTTCGATGTCGCGGGCGGGGCAGCGGGGGGCGCCGCAGCGGTGTTGTTCTGATTCGACCCGGCGAGATCGGCCGCACCCTCCGGTTTCGTCGTCATCATGCCCATGGTCGAGCCGTCGGGGTGCAGCGGCGCGAACTGAATTGCCGTAATGACCATGCGGACGACTTTGTTTTCTCCCACTATGCTCTTGGCGATGGCCGCAAGGCGGAGACTGAGGACAACGGTGTCCACACCCGTCGGGTCGTCGCTCTTGGCGATCGAGCTGGCGTTTACATCGCGCACATTGGCGTCCTGGATGAAGGCGAGCTTCTCGCGCACGGCAATGGCGGCGCCGGGGGACGAGGTGACGAGCTTGCTGGAAATGTATGCATATCCAAGCAGATTGCCGTCTTTGCTGAGAGGTGCGATGAGGAACGGCATCTCGACGCTGGTGCCCGGATCCGGCTTTGCGGCGTGTTTGGCGCCTTCCGCAAAGGCAGGCTGGGCGAGGCAGGCGGCGACAACAAGCGCGATGAGATAGCGGTGCATGCCGCAGCCTCTCAAATCACGGCTAACAGACGGTTACACTGTCAAAAGTGGCGAAACCCCGCCCGCGGGACGGGAATTTCGCGGCCGCCGGAATCCGTCAGGACAACCCCCACCCCTGCCTCGACCCGGCCGATTCGCGTGACAGGCACCCCGCCTTCGGCCGCCAGGGCGGCAGGCACGGACGGCGCCGTGAAGGCGATCTCGTAGTCGTCTCCGGCGGTGGCGGCGCGGACGATCGCCTCTGTGGAGGCGCCCCAGAAGGCGCGCAGCGCCGGCGAGAGCGGGATGCGTTCGGCTTCAAGAACGATTCGCACACCGGAGACCTCGGCGATATGGCCCAGATCGGCGACGAGACCATCCGAGACGTCGAGCGCCGCCGTGGCGACGCCTCGCAGGGCCTGCCCCAGCGCCAGCCGCGGGCTCGGCAGGCGGTAGCGCTCGATCAAATATTGCGCTCGCGCCAGTCGCGCTTCGCGCGACGGCTCCGCGGGGGCGGCGGACGACCGCCGGGGCGCAGTCGCGCCCTGGGTTAAAACCTCCAAACCGGCACCCGCATCGCCGACGGTGCCGCTGACATAGACTCCGTCGCCCGGTTTCGCGCCGCTGCGACGAATCATCTGCCCGCGAGGCACATGGCCGAACGCGGTTACCACAAGCGTCAGCGGACCGGGCGTCGCCGTCGTGTCGCCGCCGAGCAGCGAGACGGTAAACGCCGCCTGGTCTTCCTTGAGCCCGCGGGCGAATTCCTCAAGCCAGTCCATGCCGATACGCTCGGGCAACGAGAGCGCTAACAGATAACCGAAGGGTTTGGCGCCCTTGGCCGCGAGGTCGGAGAGGTTCACCCGTAACGTTTTTTTGGCGATTAGATTTCCAGGGTCGCCGGCAAGGAAGTGTATACCTTCAACCAGCCCGTCCGTTGTGGCGACCACGTCACAGAGCGCATCCTCAGGCAACACACAGGCGTCGTCGGCTAGTCCGAATGCCCCGGAGTCTGTGGCTAAAGGAACAAATAGTCGCTCAATCAACTCAAATTCGGATGGACGTGCGGGCATGACCTTGAAACCTCTCGATACCGCACTATATCCCGTGTTGTCGGCGGTTGCGCCAGCAGCCGATGAACGGACGAGGAACCGAGGATTCAAGGCGGGTTCAAGGCAGATTTGCCATCTTATCGCCCATCAGAACGGCCATGAGTGGCACACCGGAACAAGAGTTCGCCGCGATTGATGTTGGATAAATGAGGACGTTGGAGATTGCCATGAACCGCCCCGCCAGAACCCATCCCCAGGGCAGCTTTCATGAAGGCGGAAACACGATCCGCACGCTTCTGGTCAGCGTCGTGGGCCTGCTTCCTGTCGGCGTCGTGTCGGGCATGATGCTGATGCAGATCTTGGGCGTGTGGACGTATTGAGGCCCTTACACGGACGATACACCTACAAGCCGGCGTAAGCGTTCTACTTCCTCGGTCCTTATGAGGACAACGCCCGGTTCTTCTATTGGAAAAGAACGATACTTGGCGACCGCCATCCGTCCGATGAGAGAGCGGTTCTTTCGAAACTGCTCAATTCTACCCTCTTTCGGCAGTCCATCAGCCTCAAAATGATCTTCCAGCGCTTCGCGACTTATTTCGCAGCGAATTGGGCCGCCGTTATCTCTACCCCCGAAAATGACGACATCGCGGTCGAAATCGTATCGAGCGGCAACTTCGTCCAGTTTCAGTTCGAGGCCGGCAATCATCTCGCGCCTCCATTCGACCGCTTTCAGCAGAGCGTCTCGCGGGGCGGGCAACAATCCGACGACGCTTTCCGCTAAGTTCGCCTCCCACGTTCGACCGCGTGCCAGTGCTTCGTCCCATGCCGCTTTGAGTTGGTGCGGTCGCTTTTGAGCAAGTACGGTTATCAAAGCCTGTGATTGGATGATGTCTTTGTCGCTCTTTGCAGTGCCAATTCGTCGACGACGGGCAACAATGAGCTTGTGAACGGCATATCGTTCCGGAATCGGAACGTGAACGTATATTCCCGCTCCATGCAAGACTACCGCCGGTTCGGGATCGTGGATCAGGAAATCCAGGAAGCGCAGCGGTTGAGCATCCGTTCGAAGGGCGGGCAGTGTTTGCGGTTCGTCGGTGTCCGGCCCCACATTGGGAGTTAAAAAATCGACGCGTAAGCCTCGTCGTGCAAGATAGCTCGTGCTGCGACGGCTATCATCGGGATGGGGCACGGCACCAAAGCTCGCATCCACTTGCCTCAGCACATCAAGAACCGGCGGTATTTCGTCCTGGACCGCAATCGAGACGTTTCTGAACTGGGCGATGTCGACGTCTTCGGTCGAAAGTGCGCTTGCGGGCAGACGGATTCCGAGCATCGCTGAATAGGTCTGATAAGCGACGGTCCCGATCAGCACGGCTCGGAGCCGGAATATGCCCGCCCTTGCGAGTGCGGCAACGACTTCGCCGATTTCATCGTGCGGCTTCGGCATGCCGAATGACCGGGCGAGCGCGGATATGAGCACCTGGCGTTCTCTTTCGTCGTCGCGGATTTCCCTATGATGGGCAATCCTTTCGAGCAGTTCCGGCGTTTCGGGACCGACGTAGCGCTGGCCGCGTCCTTTGCTGGCAGGCATTTGAAAATACCAATAGCGCCGTTCTTTGATGGTTTTGGGGACGAAGGTACCGCCCTCCGGAAATGCCTCTTTGAACGCCGCGGCTGCGCAGCGCTCCACGAGTTCCGCGTAGGTCGTTTGCATTATCAAAGGCGCCGCAGCCATTTTATCTCTGTTATACGCAAATTGCGGAATGCGTATAACACAAACCGCGGTCTATATCTACCAAGTTATACGCAATCCGCAAAATGAGTATAACTACAATGTATTCAATTAGTTAAAAGAAGACTCCGCCCTCCGGCGGCGGTTCGCCGAACTCGGCGGCGCGTTTTTCGTGCGCCAGCCTGTCCAGCGCGGCGTTGACGAAGGACGGTTCCTCGTCCGCAAAGAAAGCGTGCGCCAGCTCGACATATTCGTCGATCACCACCCTGGCCGGCACGTCCGGGCGCGCAATCAGCTCGTAGGTACCCGCCCGGAGGATGGCGCGCAGGATCGAGTCCACGCGCGACAGCCTCCAGCCGCCGGCCAGGCATCCTGTGATGGCGCCGTCGATCTCGTCCTGGCGTTGCGGCACGCCCCGCACCAAATCGCCGAAGAACGCCTCGTCGGGCTCGCCGGGCGTGATCTCGGGCTCGCGCCCGAAGCGGAAGGCGGAGAACTCCTCCGCCACGCTGTCGGCGTCCTCGCCGGTCAGCTCCATCTGGTAAAGCGCCTGCACCGCTGCCAGACGCGCCGCGCGACGCGCGACGGCATCGGCTTTGGCGGCGCCCCCGCTCATCGAAACGCGCCGAGGCGGTGCCGCAATTCGAGCAGCGACAGGCAGGCCCGCGCGGCGACGCCGCCCTTGTCCTCGCCTTCGCGGCTGGCGCGCACCAGCGCTTGTTCCTCGTTCTCGACGGTGAGGATGCCGTTGCCGATGCAGAGGCCGAAATGGATGCCGAGGTCCGTCAGGGCGCGGGCGGATTCGCGCGCCACGATGTCGAAGTGGAAGGTCTCGCCGCGGATCACGCAGCCGAGCGCCACGTAGCCGTCATAGCTCTTGCCGCCGTGCTCGCCGCCGCGCATCGCGAAGTGGATGACCGGCCCGATCTCCAGTGCCCCGCCCACCGACACGCTGTCGAAATAGGCCCCGCCCCGCTCCAGTGCGGCCGTCGCCCCATCGAGCAAAAGGCGCGAAATCTCGGGGTAGAACGTCCCCTCCACGATCAGAATGTTCGGCTTCATGTCTTGTCCCCTCCGCGGATCGGCCGCGTGCCGACGATGTTGAGGCTGTAGCCTTCCAGCGCCACGACTTTCTTGGCCGGCGTGTCGGTCAACAGGATCATGTCCTTGACCCCGAGATCGAGCAGGATCTGCGCCCCCACGCCGAATTCCTTGACGCGCCTCCGCTCCGCGTCGTCGGCAGCGCGCGACATTACCAGATCGGAGAGGAAAGTGGGGCGCGTCTGGCGCAGCACCACCACCACGCCGCGGCCTTCGCGCGCGATGATGCGCATTGCCTCGCCCAGCGTGTCGGGCGGATAGTCGACGTTGCCCAGCATGTCGTTGACGATGTTGACGGCGTGCATGCGCACCAGCACGGGCTCGGGCGTCGTGACGTCGCCTTTCACCAACACGATGTGCTCGCCGTATTCGATGGTGTTGACGTAGATCGACATCTTCCATTCGCCGCCGTTATGGCTGTCGAGCTTGGTCTCGACCGAGCGGCGTACGAACTGATCGTATTTGCGGCGGTAGGCGATGAGGTCGGCGATGGTGCCGACCTTGAGGCCGTGAAGCTGGACGAACTTCACGAGGTCGGGCAGGCGCGCCATCGTGCCGTCGTCGTTCATGACCTCGCAGATCACGCCCGAGGGGTTGAGGCCTGCCAGCCGCGCGATGTCGACCGCCGCTTCGGTCTGTCCGGCGCGCACCAGCGTGCCGCCGTGACGGGCTACCAGCGGGAAGACGTGGCCCGGCATCACGATGTCGTTCGGCCCCTTGGCGGGATCGATGGCGACGGTCACGGTGCGGGCGCGGTCATGGGCGGAGATGCCGGTGGTCACCCCCTCGCGCGCCTCGATCGAAACGGTGAACGCCGTCTGGAACGGCGCCCGGTTGACCTGGGTCATCATCGGGATTTGCAGCTCGTTGGCGCGCTCCTGCGTCAGCGCCAGGCAGATCAGGCCGCGGCCGTACCTGGCCATGAAGTTGATCGCGTCCGGCGTGCACATCTGCGCGGCGATGAAGAGGTCGCCTTCGTTCTCGCGATCCTCCGCATCCACGAGGACGACCATCTTGCCGTTGCGCACGTCCTCGATCAGCTCTTCGGTCGAGGAGATGTAATCGTGAAACATCGCTTCAGCCCTTGGTCAGGCGCGCCACGTAACGGGCGATGGTGTCGATTTCCAGATTGACCTTGGCGCCGGGTTTGAGTTTGCCGAAGGTCGTCACGGAGAGCGTGTGCGGGATGATGTTGATGCCGAAGCGCGCGCCATCCACTTCGTTGACCGTCAGCGAAATGCCGTCCAGCGCGACTGAACCCTTCTCCGCGATGAAGCGCGACAGCGGCTTCGGCGCATCGAAGGTCATGCGCACGGATTCGCCATCCGGCACCAGGCCGACGAGTTCGGCAAGGCCGTCCACATGGCCGCTGACGATGTGGCCGCCCAGTTCGTCGCCGACCTTGAGGGGAAGCTCGAGGTTGACCTCGGTGCCGGTCTTCCAGCCCACGACCGTCGTCTTGGAAACCGTCTCGCCCGAGGCCGTCACCACGAACCAGCGGTCGCGGCTGCTGCCCTTGTCCACCACGGTGAGGCAGATGCCGGCACAGGCGATCGAGCCGCCTATGGAAATCTTGTCCATGTCGTAGTGCGTAGCGATGACGATGTGGGTGTCGCCGCGCTTCTCGATGTGGCGGACCTGGCCGACGTCGGTGACGATTCCTGTAAACATGCGCTCTCTCTAGTCTGCGTGGCCGTAACTTACCAGAAGGTCGGGGCCGAAGCTTCTCTTGCCCGCGGGCCGGAAACGAGGGGTTTCGCCCAGGGTCAAGGCGGCCAGCGAATCGACGGCACCGCGGCCCGCCGCGCCCAGCACCGTAGGGCTGGTGAAAACCTCGAGCCGGTCGGCCAGATCGCGGTCCAGGAAAGCGGCGTGGAGCGTGGCGCCGCCTTCCACCAGAAGGCGTGTCACGCCGCGCCCGGCCAGTTCCGCGAGAACGGCTTCCAGCTTGGGCCGGCCGGCCGCGTCGCGTTCGACCTTGACGACCTCTACGCCGCAGGCCGCGAGTACGCCGCCGCCGTCCGCCGTGGTGAACACCAGGGTCGGGATGGAGCGCGCCGTCTGCGCAAGCTTCGAGCTTTCGGCGAGGCGCAGGCGGCTGTCGAGCACGACGCGCATGGGCGAGCGGTTCTCCAGCCCCGGCAGGCGGCAGGTCAGTTCGGGGTCGTCGGCGAGCGCCGTTCCGATACCGACCAGGATGGCGTCGTTCTTGGCGCGCATCAGATGGCCGAAGCGGCGCGCCGCCTCGCCCGTGATCCATTTGTTGCCGCCGGTGGCGGCCGTCTTGCCGTCGCTGCTTTGCGCGATTTTGAGGGTGACGAGCGGCCGCTTCTCGCGCAGGCGCAGGAAGAACCCGGCGTTCAGTTCGGCAGCGTCCTTGGCGCCGACGCCGACGACGACTTCGATGCCCGCGGCGCGCAGCTTCGCCAGCCCTTGCCCGTTGACCCGCGGATCGGGGTCCTCCACCGCGGCGACGACGCGCGCCACGCCCGCCGCGATCAGCGCATCGGCACAAGGCGGCGTCTCGCCGTGATGCGAGCAAGGCTCCAGCGTGACATAGGCCGTGGCGCCGCGCGCCGCCTCGCCCGCCTGCCCCAACGCGATGGTCTCCGCGTGCGGCCGTCCGCCCTTCTGCGTCCATCCGCGGCCCACGACAACGCCTTCTTTGGTGACGATCACGCAGCCGACGGCCGGATTGGGCGCTGTGCTGCCGAGGGCGCGGTCCGCCAGCACGAGAGCATGGCGCATATGATGGAGGTCGGCCGCCGTTCCGCTTGTCATGGCCCGCCTAGTGCGGGCCATCCAGTTGGGACCGCGTGGTGTCTGAATCTACGGCTCGGATTTCGCCCCATCCGCGACACCGCTGAATTGTCACCTGGATGGCCCGCATTCACGGGCCATGACACATAGTGGTCAGTCCTTCTCGTCCTCGTCGCCTTGCAGTTCGCCGAGCAGGGCCTCGAAGTCCTTGGCCTCGCGGAAATTCTTGTAGACCGAGGCGAAGCGCACATAGGCCACCTTGTCGAGGCTGGAGAGCGCCTGCATCACCAGCTCGCCGATCATCGGCGAAGGCACCTCGTTCTCGCCCATGCTTTCGAGCCGCCGCACGATGCCCGTGATCATGCGGTCGACGCGCTCGCGCTCCACCGGCCGCTTGCGCAGCGCGTGGTTGATGGAGCGTTCCAGCTTGTCGCGGTCGAACGGCTCGCGCCGTCCGCTCTTCTTGACCACGATCAGCTCGCGCAACTGCACGCGCTCGAAGGTGGTGAAGCGCCCGCCGCATTCGGGGCAATGCCGCCTCCTTCGGATGGCGGAATTGTCCTCGCTGGGACGGCTGTCTTTGACCTGAGTGTCTTCGTGACCGCAGAAGGGGCAGCGCATGGTGTACCTACCGGTATATCGGGAAGAAACTGCACAGCTCACGGACGCGTGCGCGCACGCGGGATTCGACCTCGGGATCGCCGGCCTCGCCCTTTTGGCCGAGAGCCTCGACGACCTCGATGATCAATTTGCCGATTTCGCGGAATTCGACCGGCCCGAAGCCGCGCGTCGTGCCGGCGGGCGAGCCGAGCCGGATGCCGGAGGTGACGGCCGGCTTCTCGGTGTCGAAAGGAACCGCGTTCTTGTTGCAGGTGATGTAGGCGCGGTCGAGCGCCTTCTCGGCGGCGCGGCCCGTGGTCTTCTTGGGCCGCAGGTCGACCAACATCAGATGCGTGTCGGTGCCGCCCGAAACGATGTCGAGCCCGCCGGCATAGAGCGTCTCCGCCAGGGTCTTGGCGTTCTCCACCACGGCGGCGGCATAGGTGCGGAATTCCGGCTTAAGCGCTTCGCCGAAGGCCACCGCCTTCGCCGCGATGACGTGCATCAACGGCCCGCCTTGCAAGCCGGGGAAGACGGCCGAGTTGAGCTTCTTGCCCAATTCGGGATCGCGCGACAGGATCATGCCGCCGCGCGGGCCGCGCAGAGTCTTGTGGGTCGTGGTGGTCACCACATGGGCGTGATCGAGCGGATTGGGATGGACGCCGCCCGCCACCAATCCCGCGAAATGCGCCATGTCCACCATGAAGAAGGCGCCCACCTCGTCGGCGATCTTGCGGAAGCGCGCGAAGTCTATGAAGCGCGGATAGGCCGAGCCCCCCGCGATGATGACCTTCGGTTTGCTCGCCCTGGCCTTCGCCTCCAGTTCGTCCATATCGATGCGGTGATCCTGGCGGCGCACGCCGTAGGAAACCGTCTTGAACCATTTGCCGGACTGGTTGACGGGCGAGCCGTGGGTCAGATGTCCCCCGGCCGCGAGATCGAGCCCCATGAAGGTGTCGCCCGGCTGCATCAAGGCGAAGAACACGGCCTGGTTGGCCTGCGCGCCCGAATGCGGCTGCACATTGGCAAAGGAGCAGTCGAACAGCTTGCAGGCGCGTTCGATGGCGAGCCGTTCCGCTACGTCGACGAATTCGCAGCCGCCGTAATAGCGCCGCCCGGGATAGCCCTCGGCGTATTTGTTGGTCAGGACGGATCCCTGCGCTTCGAGCACCGCGCGGCTGACGATGTTCTCCGAAGCGATCAGCTCGATCTTCTCGCGCTGGCGGCCCAGTTCCTCGTCCACCGCGCGGGCCACTTCGGGATCGGCCTCGGCCAATCCGAGGTTGAAGAATTCCGCACGTCCTGCCGCCTTAGGCTCCATATCCACCTCGCAATACCCCACCCCGGCACGCACCCAAGCCGTGGACCGGCTTCGCAGCCCTCGGGGGTGGTACCCCTACCTCTTTACCAAATCTAGCGCCAGACATGCGACGCGGGCTTCGGTCGCGGATTGCTAGTACTCCCCTGACCGAATGCAACCTGTACGTGTAATACGAATTGATACAATACTGTCCTTGACAACCTAAAGCTGAAAGCAGAATTGGCGATATAGAGAGACGTGTTCACAAGAATCAAGTCTTCGTGATTACTTTCCCTATACAAACATGGTATGCGAGTCGTATCTGAAAAGGAATGTGAATCAGTGAGTCGCACGGGCAACAAGTCAAAGGACAAATCGCACGGCCAAATCGCCGAAAGCAGAAGTCCAAACATGGAAAGTTACGATATGGAAAATCCGAAGGGTAACGAAATCCTCAAATTGGCCAGCGACATCGTTGCGGCTTATGTCAGCAATAATCCGGTCCCGGTCAGCGAACTTCCCGGAATGATCAAGAGCGTCCATGCCACGCTCGGGTCCTTGTCGAGCGGCGCCCCCGGCGAGATCGTGACCTCCCAGAAGCCTGCCGTGCCGATCAAGAAATCCATAACTCCGGGATATCTGGTGTGCCTGGAGGACGGCAAGAGACTGAAGATGCTGAAGCGCTATCTGCGCTCGCGTTACGGATTGTCGCCCGACCAGTACCGCGCCAAATGGGGCCTGTCTGCCGATTATCCGATGGTCGCATCGGACTACGCGGCGCAGCGCTCCGAATTCGCCAAGAAGATCGGCCTCGGCCGCACGGCTCCCGCCGCGAAGGGCCGCCGCAGAGGATAAGAAAACCGCGAGTAGCGAATGGCGAATAGGGTTCCCTATTCGCTACTCACTATTCGCTATTCGCTATTTTATGCCGCCCGCGCCACGTGGAGCTGAGTCCAAACGGCGTCGAGCGCTTCGATCAGCTTGTCCATCATCGCCTGCGTGTGCAACGGCGACGGTGTGAAGCGCAGCCTCTCCTTGCCGCGCGGCACGGTCGGATAATTGATCGGCTGCACATAGATCGAATGCTGTTGCAGCAGGGCGTCGGCCACGGCCTTGCACAGTCCCGGATCGCCAATTTGAACCGGCACGATATGACTCGGCGAATTGACCACGGCAACGCCGGCATTGCGCAGCATCGACTTCAGCCGCGCCGCATTCTCGTGCAGCGCATGGCGTTCGACTTCGCTCTGCTTGAGATGGCGGATCGACGCCAAGGCGCCCGCCGCGACGGCCGGCGCCAGCGAGGTCGTGAAAATGAAGCCCGGCGCGAAGGAGCGGATGCAGTCTACGATATCCGCCTTGGCCGCTATGTATCCGCCCATTACGCCGTAGGCCTTGGCGAGCGTGCCTTCGACGATGTCGATGCGCCCTATGGCCCCGTCGCGTGCCGCTACGCCCGCTCCGCGCGGACCGTAAAGGCCGACGCCGTGGACTTCGTCGAGATAGGTCAGCGCGCCGTATTTCTCCGCAAGATCGCAGACGGCGGCCGTGGGGCCGAAATCGCCGTCCATCGAATAGACGGACTCGAAAGCGATCACCTTCGGCAGCGAGGGATCGATCTCCTTCAGCAATTCTTCCAGATGATCGAGGTCGTTGTGGCGAAAAATCTTTTTCGCCCCGCCGCTGTGGCGGATGCCTTCGATCATCGAGGCGTGGTTCAACTCGTCGGACAGGATCACGGCGTCCGGTAGCAGCTTGGCGAGCGTCGCAAGCGTCGTGGCATTCGAATCGTAGCCGGAGGTGAACAGCAGCGCCGCTTCCTTCCGATGCAGGTCCGCCAGTTCGCTCTCGAGCTCGACGTGGAAATGCGTCGTTCCGGAGATGTTGCGCGTTCCGCCCGCGCCTGCGCCGACGTCCTCGATCGCCTGATGCATGGCGCTGAGCACCTTGGGGTGCTGGCCCATGCCGAGATAATCGTTGCTGCACCAGATGGTGACCGGCTTGCGCACGCCGTCCCGGTAGAGTTCGGCTTCGGGAAATGCACCGCGCTTGCGCAGCAGATCGGCGAAAACCCGGTAGCGGCCTTCGCGCTTCAGTTCGGATAGAGCGTTCTGGAAACGGGCGGTATACGGAAAAGGCATATCTTTCTCTCTAGCACCATGGCCGGAAACAGGGTGGGGATAATCGTCATTCTGCCGGTGCAGTTCAACGAAGAACTGCACTTTCTATGTCATATGATAACGCTACCGCAAGCTGGCAGCTAATGCCCGCCGATGACGGCATTGACCACCAGAGCAATCATCACCGTGGCGAAGAAGAACGACACGATCGAATGGGCGAGCACCACCTGGCGCATGCCTGTTGTGCGTATTTGGACGTCCGAGACCTGAAACGTCATGCCGATCACGAAGGAAAAATAGACAAAATCCCAGAGGCCGGGATCCTTCCTCCCGGGAAAGGAGAGTGCCTGCCCCGCCCCTTCCTCGCCGGGCGGGTCGAAATAGTAAAGATTGGCGTAGTGGAAGGCCGAGATCGTATGCAGCACGAACCAGCCGAGCGGCGCCGCGGCCAGCACCAGGCAGAGCGACAAGAGGCCCGGCCGCTGCTGCTGGTCCAGCGCCGCGAAGATGCCGGTGATGTTGAAGGCGATGATCAGGAGCGCGATCGTCACCACGATCAGGATGCCCTCGTCCTCCTGCGCGGCGCGGCGCTTGAGGTCCGCAGTCGTCGAACGCAGCAGCAACCCCGCGCTGACCGCGAGGTAGGCGAGGAAGAATGCATCGCCTGCGGCGGCTGTCGGTTGCGGCGCGTTCAGCAGGCGCATGGCGGCATAGACGGCCAACCCCAATGCGGCCGCAGCGTAGAACCTGCCGTGGTGGTAGAGATGTCTGTGCGCGACTTTCAATCGGCGCTCCACTGCCGGATGGCCGGCAATGGTCGCATGAGTCGTTTCGAGTCTGCTACAGGCGGAAGCGGACCTGGTCGATCCAGAAGCGCTCGAGGCGCTTCAGGCTGGCGTTCAGGCCTTCGAGATCGGCGGTCGCGACGTTGCCGACCGGCTCCAGCGAGCCGAGGTGGCGGCCGAACAGTTCGCGCAGCATGTCGCGGATGACCTCGCCCTTCGGCGTCAGGCGCACCAGCACCGAGCGGCGGTCCATCTCCGAGCGTTCGTGGTGGATGTACTCGAGATCGACGAGCTTCTTCAGATTGTACGAGACGTTCGAGCCGAGATAATGCCCGCGCGAGCGCAACTCGCCCGCAGTCAGCTCCTGGTCGCCGACGTTGAACAAGAGCAAAGCCTGGACGCTGTTGATCTCGCGTTCGTCGCGCCGGTCCAGTTCGTCCTTGATCACATCGAGAAGCTGGCGATGCAGCCGCTCCACGAGATTGAGGGTCTCGAGATAAAACTTCGCCTGTACGCGGGTGCCGTCGAGCACCGCAGCTACTTGCGGTTTTGCCAATGCCGTCATCGTCTTCCCCCCGTTTTTCCGGGGGCCCACCTGTTATATGGGGAACAGCCTAGGCCTCAGCTCTTAAGCACTGGTAAAACTTGCCGAGAACATCCCGAAAAAGCAGGATAAACACCGAAAAGCCGGTGATGCTTTGTCCCTTTGCGGCAAACAAAGCGTAAAAGTTGCGTTGCCGCGGGCGTCCGTCGGCATGGTTGCGGTCGCGTTCGGGATAAAGCCGCTAAACGGCGGGTGCAGTTACAGCCTCAATTCCCTGTCGCCGAGGGGCGCAAAATAGGCCGCAATCGCTTCCTCCGATACGCCGCCGAGCGCGTACGGTTTCCAGCTTGGTGCATTGTCCTTGTCGATCAGAACCGCGCGGACGCCTTCGTAGAAATCGTGGCCGGACAAGATGCGGCTCGCCATCCGGTATTCCATCCGCATGCAATCGTCGAACGGCAAGCGTTTGCCTTCGCGCAATTCCCGGAACGCGAGCTTGAGGGAGGTGGGAGATTTCGTGCGGATGACGGCGGCCGTCTCGCGCGCCCATCCGGTGCCCGTTGCATCGAGCGCCTCCAGGATCGCCTCGACACACTCAAGCGAAAAGCAACGCTCGATGTCTTCCCGCAGCGCCGCGAGCGGAGCGGCCCCGGCATCCTCCGCCCGCGAAGCGATCGTTTCCGCAACCGGCCGCCCGGCGGAGAGATCCTCCAGTATTGCGCCGGTCAATCCGGCGGGAACGAAATCGGTCGCGAGTTGCACGAACAAAGCATCCGGCGTCTTCAGCCGGGCGCCCGTCAGCGCCATGTACATACCCAGATAGCCACGGCGCGACAAGAGATAGCTGCCGCCCACGTCGGGAAAAAAGCCGATGCCCGTTTCGGGCATGGCGAACAGCGCAGTCTCGTCCGCTACGCGAAACCTGCCGTGCGCCGAGACGCCGATCCCGCCGCCCATGCAGACGCCGTGGATCAGCGCGACATAAGGCTTCGGATAATGCTTGATCGCGGCGTCGAGGATGTATTCGTCGTGCCAGAAATCGAGGGCGTAGGACGTCCCGGCCAGTCCGGATTCGCGCACCGCGCGGATGTCGCCCCCGGCGCAGAAGGCACGCTCGCCCGCCCCGCACACGACGACGCAAGCGATGGCAGAATCCTCCGCCCATTCGTCCAGCTTCGCCTTCATCGCCACGACCATGCCGTGCGTCAGCGCATTCAGCGCCCTGGGCCGGTTGAGGGTGACGAGCCCCGCCGCGCCGCGTCTTTCAAATAGGATGTCGTTTTCGCTCGTCATTTGCTCGTTCGCCCACAATGTACTATTGTAGTGACATCGGAAAGCGGGAGTCCAGGATGCGTAACGTCGGCGCGCGCGAGGCCAATCAACATTTCTCGGAATTGCTGCGGGAAGTCGAAAGCGGCAAGGAAATCACGGTCACCCGTAACGGCAAGCCCGTGGCGCGGCTGTTGCCCATTCGCTTGCAGAAATCCGACAAGGCCAGGCAGAAGGCGATCGACGAGATGATCGCGGTAATGAGACGCGGCATGCCGCTCGGCGGTCGCGGCTTCACCCGCGATGAGATGCACGAAGACTGATGTTCACGGCAGACACCAATCTCTTGCTTTATTCCGTGGATAACGAAGCGGGAAAGAAGCATGAGGATGCCTGGAAGCTTGTGGCTCTCGCAAGCCGATCCAAGGCGGCAGTCCTTACGGAACAAAGTCTGATCGAGTTTCTACACGCCTCCGTCCGAAAGCGCATGCGTCCGTTGGCGCAGGCTGCGGAATCCGTCAGCAAGTGGATTGCCGTGTTTCCTGTCATTGTCCCGGACAGCACGATTGTCGAGCGCACTATCGCTTTGCTGGAGCGCCATAAGCTGAGCGTATGGGATGCCCGCCTGATCGCGACATGCGCCTCAAACGAATGCTCGGTACTGTTAAGCGAGGATATGCAGAACGGCGCCAGTTATGGCGGCGTGACCGTGCTCAATCCGTTCAAATCCGGAAACCGGCCAATTTTGGGGCATTTGTTGCAAGCATGACCTCTTCGTCTTCCTTCCCCGCCATCCGTATGCGCCGGTTGCGCGCTCACGCATGGTCGCGGGCGCTGGTAGCCGAGCACGCGCTGTCGCCGTCCGATTTCATCTGGCCGCTGTTCGTGATCGACGGCGAGAACAAGCGCCTGCCGGTGGCCTCGATGCCCGGCGTGGACCGGCTGTCGGTCGATCTCGCCGCGGCTGCCGCCGAGGAAGCGGCGAGGCTCGGCATTCCCGTGGTGGCGCTCTTTCCGTATACGGACGCTTCGCTGAAGACGCCGGACGGGCGCGAGGCACTGAACCCGGACAATCTCGTCTGCCGCGCGGTGCGCGCCATCAAGAAGGCGGTGCCGGAAATCGGCGTGTTGTGCGACGTGGCGCTCGATCCCTACACCTCGCACGGCCATGACGGCCTTCTGATCGACGGCTACGTCGCCAACGACGAGACGCTGGAGGTGCTGGTCAAGCAGGCCCTCGTCCAGGTGGAAGCGGGCTGCGATATCATCGCGCCGTCGGACATGATGGACGGGCGCGTCGGCGCCATCCGCGCGGGGCTGGAGAAGGCCGGCCGCAAGAACACGCTCATCATGTCCTATGCCGCGAAATACGCCTCGGCGTTCTACGGGCCGTTCCGCGACGCGGTGGGCTCGGCCAAGGCGCTGACCGGCGACAAGCGCACCTATCAG
>PMKE01000071.1:6629-178894 GCA_003158585.1 Alphaproteobacteria bacterium | reverse complement strand
TCAACACCATGCCGCCGGATACCCTCGAAGCCTATCGGGACCACGGCAAGCCCGGTCTGCGGCTGGAGACGGGCTTGGCGGAGGCCGGCGCGCAACTCGCATCGCTCGAGCAATGCGGGATTTCGCTCGATCAGGCCACTGCCGAACTTCTGGCGGACGGCTTGGCGCGCTTCAAGAGCGCGGCAGAAAGCCTGCTCGTCGCAATCGAACAAAAAAGGCGCGCTGCTTTGACGGTCCGAGTCTGATTGCCGACCATCAATCAGGCCATCAATCGGAAACACGTCCGAAGGACGCATTGTAGCAGAACGGAACAAATCGATGTCCTCAGCACAAATTCATCTTAGTGACCTACGCCCGCAGTTCGAGCCGTTTGAGATCGATTGCGGCAGAATTCCTGCCTATCGCTATTCCGGAAGCCTCAAGTCCGAATTGAAGTCCAAGTCGATCGGTCCGGCGGAAGCGATTGCGCTGCTGGAAGACATGCTGGTCATCCGGGAATTCGAAGAGATGATCGTCAAGTTGCGCTCGGGCGCCTATGAGCCGATCCGCAACTTCGATTACCGCGGACCGACGCACGTCTCCGTGGGGCAGGAAGGAACCGCGGCGGGCGCCTGCGCGGGGCTGCTTTTGCAGGACAACATCACGAGTACGCATCGCGGTCACGGGGAAAGCCTGGCCAAAGGCACGGTCGCTATCCGCCAAATGACAGACGAACAGCTGAAAGCGCGCGTGCCGCGGTGCAAATCCCAAAGCCGCGAGGAACTGATAGAAGCGGCGCTGGAAGAGCATCTTTACCGCACCATTTGCGAGCTGTTCGGTAAAGACGACGGCTACTGCCGGGGCCGCGGCGGTTCCATGCACATCGCGGACTTCACGGTCGGTCATCTGGGTGCCAATGCCATTGTGGGCGGCGGCGTGCCGATCGCCACCGGGGCTGCTTTCGCCAACCGGTTCTTTGAACAGGATGGCGTTGTTTGCTGCTTCGCCGGTGACGGGGCCTACGCCAACGGTGTGGTGCTGGAGTCGCTGAATTTTGCTGCCCAATCGCAGTTCACGAACCACTACGCCAAAAACCATCCGTTCGGTCTGCCTATCATATTCCTGGTCCTGAACAACCATTACGGCATGACCGGGCGCACGGACGACGAAGTAACCGGCGTGCGGCGTCTGGCGCAGCGGGCGGCGGGCTTTGCCAATAATCTGATGCATGCCGAGGTCGTAAACGGCATGAACGTTCTGGCGGCACGTGACGCGGTGTTGCGCGCGGCAAAGCTCTGTCGCGAAGGAAAAGGGCCCGTTCTGCTGGACATCGATTGCTATCGTTACTGGGGTCACTCGCTGAGCGATCCGCGCAACGAGTATCGCACGCGTGAGGAAGAAGCCGCCTGGAAGGCGATCGATGCCATAGAGGCCTACAAGAAAGAGCTGCTCGATACGGGCGTGCTGGATCTATCCGGGATTGCCGCGGTGGAACGGCGCGTCGCCGAGCGCAACGCAAAAGCGGCGCAGCGTGCGGCCGAATCCGCCGATCCGGATGCCAAAGACGTCCTTACTTTCATGTACACGGATACCACCAGCGAGGTTGTTCCGCCGGAATTCGCAAAAGCCGAGCTGTTTGAGCCGGTGCCCGAGGCGAAACGGGTGGGCGGAGAGATCACCTACAAGGATGCGATCCGCGAAGCCCTGGCCGAGGAAATGGTGCGCGACAGACGCGTGGTGTTCTACGGCGAGGACGTCGCCGATTACGGCGGCGCCTTCAAAGTGACCAAGGGACTGATCGAGGCCTTCGGCCGCGACCGGGTGTTCAACACGCCCATCAGCGAAGCCTGCCTCTGCGGCGTCGCATGCGGTGCAGCGATGAAAGGCCTCAGGCCCGTCGTGGAGTTGATGTATTTCGACTTTGCGCTGATGTCCTCCGACCAGATCAGCAATCAGGCTGCCAAATGGCATTACATGAGCGGTGCCCAGACCGAGGTTCCGCTGGTAATCCGCGCTTCGGCCGGCGGCGGCAAGGGCTATGGCGGCCAGCACTCGCAGACCCTCGAGTCGATCTTCTGCCATATGCCTGGTCTTTACGTGATCTATCCGACCACGCCGGCAGACGCCAAAGGAATGCTCAAGGTGGCGATCCGGGACAACAATCCGGTGCTCTTTGTCGAATCGCAAGTCCTTTACAGCATGAAGGGCCCTGTGCCGGAGGGCGATCATTTGGTCCCGCTCGGCGTGGCGGACGTCAAACGCGAGGGCAGCGATATCACCTTTGTGAGCTGGGGCCCGCTGGTACACGACTGTCTGAAGGCCGCCGGCAAGCTGGCCGAGCGCGGTGTATCCGCCGAGGTGATCGACCTGCGCAGCTTGGTTCCGCTGGATATCGACACGGTGCTGCGCTCCGTTCAGAAAACGGGCCGCTGCGTGGTGGCCAGTGTCGCTGTTCATATGGGCAGCTTCACCGGCGAGATCGCTTCCACCATCCAGCAGCTGGCATTCGACTACCTCGACGCGCCCGTCATTCGCGTGGGCGCGAAGAATGGAATCTCGCCGCAATCGCACGTGCTCGAAGCAGCTTTTCTTCCGGGCGTGAACGATCTCGTCGCAGCCGCGAATTCCATCCTGTAGGCCGCCCATGGTAACGCCAATCATCATGCCGAAATTCGGTCAGATGACCGAAGAGAGCACCATCGTCGAGTGGTTCAAGAAGGAAGGCGACAAGGTCGCCAAGGGCGACATGCTGTTCGCCGTCGAGACCGACAAGTCGGTGATGGAAGTCGAGAGTTTTGAAGAAGGCACGCTGCTCAAGATCGTGACCAAGGTCGGGATCGGCGTTCCTGTGCAGAGCATCGTCGGATTTCTGGGAGCGCCCGGCGAAGCCGTACCAGAAGTGCCGGCCCTGGAGGTCCGCTCATCAGCGAAACAGGCTGTCCCCTCCCAGGCGGCCGTTTCACGCCTCCCCGAGCGGCCGTCGGCCGCAACGCCGGCGGCGGCTCCAGGGCCGGTGCTCCCAATCGAACAGCCGGCGCAGATTTTCCGCATCAGCCCGCGCGCCGCGGCGCTGGCGCGCGCCTCCGTCATCGATCCCAAGCCGATCAACGGCACGGGGCCGGCCGGGCGCATCGTCGAGAAAGACGTAATGGCTTATCTGGCCTCCCGCGGTTATGATGCATTGCGGATATCGCCCGCCGCCAAGGCCCTTGCCGTCAAGGAGGGGCTGGATTTGCTGGCCATTCCCGCCACGGATGGACGCATCGGTGTGGCTGAAGTCGAGCGTGCCGTAGCCGAAAAGCCGGTGGCGATGCCGAAGATGCGCCAGGTCATCGCCGAACGTCTGACGACCAGCATGGCCACCGCGCCGCACTGGTACGCGTCGGTCTCGGTGGACATGGGCGAAGTCATTGCCGCCCGCGAGCAGATGAAGGCGGCGGGCAACAAGGTGTCGTTCAACGACTTCATCTCCTATGCTACCGTGGCGTCGCTGAAGGACTTCCCCAACTTCAACTCCACGACCGACGGCAAGGTGCTGCGCTGGAAGAGCCGCGTGCATCTGGGCATCGCCGTGTCGCTGGACGAAGGCCTGGTGGTGCCGGTGATCCGCAACGCCGACGAGCTGACGCTCGCCGAACTCGGCGCCCGAGCGGCCGACCTTGCCGTCAAGGCGCGCGCCGGCAAGCTGGGACCGGACGAGCTCAGCGGTTCCACCTTCACCATCTCCAACCTGGGCATGCTGGATGTGGAGAATTTCGCAGCCATCATCAACCTGGGCGAAGCCGGCATTCTGGCGGTGGGCGCCGTCGTCAAGAAGCCGGTGGTGCGGGGCGACGAGATCGTCATCCGCCCGATGATGAAGATGACCGTGTCGTCGGATCACCGTTTGATCGACGGCGCCATGGCCGCGCGTTTCATCAATGCCGTCAAGAAGAGACTTGAGGACTCCGAAACATGGAAGTTTTTGACGTAGTCGTCATCGGGGCCGGTCCCGGCGGCTATCCCGCCGCCATCCGTGCCGCTCAACTCGGCGCCTCCGTTGCCATCGTCGAAAAGGAACGGCTCGGCGGGACCTGCCTCAACTGGGGTTGCATTCCCACCAAGGCATTGATCGCTGCGGCCGAGACCTTCGACAGGCTCAAGCACGCCGAAAGCATCGGGATTTCGGTGACGGGCGCCAGCGTGAACTACGCGGGCATGGTCGCGCACAAGAACAAAGTCGTGGCGCAGCTGAACGCCGGCATAAAACAGCTTCTGACGGCAAATGCCGTCAAGCAGTTCGCGGGCACGGCTTCGTTCAAGGATCGGGGCACCATCGCGATCGGCGACGGCACGGTCGTCGGCGCCAAGAAGGTGATCATTGCCACCGGTTCGACCTCGACGATGCCGGGCTTTTTGCCCAAGCATCCGCGCGTCGTGGAAAGCCGCGGCTTCCTCGATTTGGAGAAGCTGCCCGCCAGCCTGATCGTGCTCGGCGGCGGCTATATCGGCTGCGAACTCGCCTGCATGGCGGCGATGTTGGGTGTCAAGGTGACGATCGTCGAACTGCTGGACGATATCCTGGCGCCGGCCGATGTCGACGTGCGCCGCGAAGTGCGCGGTCACATGGAGAAGAAACTCGGCATCCGCATCATGACCGGCACGGCGCTATCGGACGTTGCCGCCGACAAGAACGGTGTGCGTGCCAAGATCGGCTCCGAGACCGTGGAAGCCGAGATGCTGCTCTGCTCCATCGGCCGCAAGCCGGTGACGGAAGGACTGAATATCGAAGCGGCGGGCCTTGCGCCGACCCAACGGGGTTTCATCGAAGCAGACGACTATTGCCGGACCAAGGTTGCAACGATCTTCGCCATCGGCGATGTGACGGGAAAGGTCCAGCTCGCCCACTATGCCACGAGCCAAGCGATCACGGCCGCCGAGAACGCCGTGGGTGGCAAACCGAAGAAGCATGAGATGCTGGTGCCGAGCGTGATCTTCACCTCGCCCGAGATCGGTGCTGTCGGTCTCACCGAAGATGAAGCGAAGAAGGCCGGGCGCGCCGTCAAAACCGGCAAGTTCCGCTTTGCCGCACTCGGCAAGGCGATGGCCGCGGGCGAAATCGGCGGCTTCGTGAAGTGGATCGCCGACTCGCGGACCGATCAGCTGATCGGTGCCACCGTGGTCGGCGCGCATGCCACCGAGTTGATCGCCACCGCCACGACGGCCATCCGCGCCGAATTGACGGCAGAGGAGTTCGGCCGCACCATCCTGGCACATCCGACCTTCAACGAGGCCTGGATGGAAGCGGCACACGCCGTCCACGGCAGCTGCATCCACGCTGCGCCGCTAAAAAGGAACTGACCCGTGGCCATCGCTATACCGAGGGAAATGATGGCGGTACGCCTTCATGGCGTTGGGTTCGAGAACCTGCGTGTCGAGCGCGTTCCGGTTCCGGAGCCGAACGAGAATCAGCTTCTCGCGCGTGTGGATGCGGCAGGTGTCTGCTCGTCAAATCTCAAGGTGCTCGCGCAGGGGAGCGAGCACACCTTCCTCAACGGCTGGGATCTTGCGCGCTATCCCATTCAGCTCGGCGATGAAGGGTGCATCACCATCGCCAAGGTCGGCGCCAAGCTGAAGGACCGCTTTTCGGTCGGTCAGCGCTACTGCATTCAGCCGGCCGTAGATCACGCACCGATCAATCATCGCGAGCGCTACCGCAATGGCGGCGAGGGCATGTCGAAGGTTGCGGTGGGCTATACGCTTCCGGGACATCTGGCGCAGTACCAACTGGTGCCCGAGGAAGTGATTGCGGCGAACTGTCTGCTGCCGGTCCCCGACGAAAAGATGCCGTACTTCGCGGCTGCGCTTGCCGAGCCGATATCGTGTGCGATCTCTGCGCAGGACCGCCATATCCATATCCATCACGAATACCCCGGCGCGCCGCGCACGCCGAAGCTCGGGCTGCTCCCGGGCGGCGTGACGATGATCGTCGGAGCAGGACCGATGGGGCGCATGCATGCGGAAGCCGCGCTCCGCTACAGGCCGCGGCATCTTGTCGTCGTCGATGTCATGGACGGCCGTCTCGATTGGGTGCGGCGCGAACTGCCAAGCCGCGCCGCTGCGATCGGCTGCAAGCTCCACACAGTGCTTTCACCGGACAGCCTCAAATTACTGAGCGAAGTCAGCGAAGGGCGCGGCGCCGACGATATTATCGTTGCAGTCGCCAACAGGACGCTCCAAACACAAGCCCAACAATGGCTGGCGAAAGGCGGGGTCCTGAACCTGTTCGGCGGATTGAAGAAAGGCGAACACCTCATCGATCTGGATACCCTTAGGGTTCATTACGACGACATCCGCATCTGCGGCTCTAGCGGCGGGACGCCTGCGGATATCGCCGAGACTCTCCGTATGATTGCCGCCGGCGAACTCGATGTCGGCCACCACATGACGATGGTGGGCAGCCTCGATCAGCTCCCGCGAGCCCTCGAGATGGTCAAGAACACGGAAACCGACGGCAAGATCGTCCTATATCCGCATATTCGTCATACGGAACTTGTCGAAGCGAAGGGCTGGACGGGGCGCGAGGAACAGGATTTTGTGCGCAGCCATGTCTAAGCACACATTTGTCGGCTTCGGCTTCGGCGCGATTCAGGGCGGCCTGTTTCTCTACGAAGCGCACCGCTCGGGCAATTTCGACCGGCTTGTCGTGGCCGAGGTCGTTCCCGAGGTCGTCAAGGCATTACGCGGCACTGGTGGCCGTTATCAGATCAAGGTTGCAACGCGCACCGGCCTTGTCACCCACGAAATCGCCGGGGTGGAGGTCCTAAACCCCAACGATCCTGCGGACCGCAAGCTGCTGGTCGATGCCGTAGCGGAAGCGCACGAGATGGCAACCGCGCTGCCGAGCGTAGACTTCTACGACAAAGGTTCTGCATCCGTCGCGGCCATCCTTTCCGACGGTCTGGCGCGCCGCAAGGATCCCGGTGTGCTCTACGCGGCGGAGAACCATAACCAGGCCGCCGAGATCCTCGAAGCCAAGGTGGGCAGCAATCGTTCAGGGTTCCAATTCCTCAATACCGTGATCGGCAAGATGAGCGGCGTCATCGGCAGCGGCGCTTCGCGGGAATTCCTGGTGGAGGAATTCAACCGCATCCTGGTGTCGCAGATCGCGCTGGAGGGATTTCGCCGGGGCATCGAAGTCTTCGAGGAAAAGCCCGATCTGCTTCCCTTCGAGGAAGCCAAACTCTATGGCCACAACGCCGTTCACGCTCTCCTGGGCTTTCTTGCCCACGAAGAGGGGTGCCGGTTCGTCTCCGAGGCGAGTGCAGAGCTGCAGCGCTATGCCGGCGAGGCCTTCATCGAGGAATCCGGCCGCGCGCTGATCGCCAAGCATGCCGGCGTCGATGCTCTGTTCACCGCAAAGGGCTTCGAATTCTATGCCCGCGACTTGCTGGAGCGGATGGTCAATCCGTGGCTGCAGGATGCCGTGGAGCGCGTCATCCGGGACCCGGTGCGCAAACTGGGCTGGAACGACCGGTTGATCGGAACGATGCGCCTGGTACTTGATGCCGGGATCGTGCCGCACCGGTTTGCACGGGCCGCGGCAGCGGCCAAGGTGTTGCTTGACGGCGACCTGGAGTCGTTGTGGACCGAACCGGACTTGCCGCCGGGACGCAAAGCTGCGCTCTTGCGCTTGATCTCACATGCTGCCTAAGAGATGCGAACCATGAAGAGCCTCGACCAAAAACTCGCGAAGATTCGCGACGGTGAATATACTCCGAAGGATTTCATCATCGCGGACGCAAAGGACGCCGATATGGCGTTGGGCCAAATGGCCCCGGGGCCGGCAAGGGGGCAAGAAGCCATTGGCCACGCGCACGCCTTTGCCAGCCGGAAAGCCTACCTTGAAGCGATGCGAAAGATCGTCCATTCGGGAGAAATCGATATTCTGCTGGCGAGCGCCTCGACCATCGAGATTCTGGCGGGAGAGAAACTGTTCGAAAGCACGGCGGTGACACCGGCGGTACGATGCAACGATACAACCGACATCTGGTCGCCGCGCGGCGGGCGGTACGCCAAAGCCCAATCGAGACCGTTCCGGACGGCCGACCTTGAAGCCGTCAGGAAGTTCGTCGACCTCGGTCTCTACTCGATTACGTTTTCCAACGATCCCGATCGCGATCTGTACACCCTGGAGGCGTATTCGCTATTCCGTGAGGATGCTGCCGCGGTCGGAATGCGGCACTTCCTGGAGGTATTCAACCCGCCGGCCGACGCCGACCTTCCGCCCGAGTCCGTCGGTACGTTTGTGGGAGACAGCATCACGCGATGCTTAGCGGGCGTTGTTTCGGCCCAACAGCCGATCTTTCTGAAGATTGCGTTCAATGGCCGGCGTGCCATGGAGGAATTGACCTCCTACGATCCGGAGCGCTTGATCGTCGGCATTCTTGGCGGCGCGAAGGGTACCACCCGGGACTTGTTCGAGCTGCTGTCCCAGTCCGTTCGTGCCGGCGCGCGCGTCGCGTTATTCGGGCGCAAGATCAATTACGCGGATGACCCGGTGACCCTATTGGGGTTGATGCGCCGCGTAATTGAAGGCGATGTGGCCCCCAAGGAGGCTGTCCGGCTATATCACGACGCGCTGCAGAGCTGGGGCATCCAGCCGACCCTGAGTCTCGAGGAAGACATCGTCGTCAGCGATCCGGTACTCAAGTTGGAGATGTGACGATGGCCAGGTCCGGGATCCTCTGTGCCGGCTGCTGGCTCGTCGATAACGACAAGTCGATATCGCACTGGCCCGCAGAGGAAACGCTGACCAATGTCACGGATTTCCGTACTAATGGCGGCGGCCCTGCGCACAATGTCGCGATGAATCTGACCCGTTTGGGCGCCCCTTTTCCAATCTGGGGAATGGGGGCCGTCGGCGATGACGATGCGGGGCAGTTTCTGCTCAGCGCGTGCAAAGATCGAGGCATCAACACGGATCACATCCATGTGCTCAGTGGGGTTTGTACGTCCCAGACCGACGTGATGACGGTACAGACTACCGGCAAGCGGACGTTCTTCCACCTGCAGGGCGCGAATGCGCTTTTGAACCCCGGCCATTTCGAGTTTTCCGATCTGCCGTTGCGCATACTGCATTTGGGCGCTCCCGGTATCCACCGGCAGCTGGATCAAGCCTGTCGGGATTATGCGAACGGCTGGGTCGCGGTGCTCGCCAAGGCGCGGAAAGCAGGACTGAAGACCAATCTCGAACTCGTCTCCTCCAAGCCGGAGGAGATTCGAAGACTTGGCGATCCCTGCTTGGCCCTCCTCGACTCTCTCATTATCAATGACTACGAGGCGGGGGCCCTTACAGGGCTGCGCGTCGTCGATGACGGTCGCGTGTCCGCGGCGGAGGCAAGCAAGGCGGCCCGTATGCTCCTCGATCGCGGGGTGCAGGACGTCGTCGTCGTCCATTTCCCGGAAGGTTGCGTAGCTGCTTCCCGCGACGGACGGGTCATCGGCCACCCCTCGCTCCGGGTGCCGCAGGACGCCATCAAAAGTTCAAACGGCGCGGGCGATGCGTTTGCGGCCGGCGCGCTCTACGGATTGCACGAGCAGTGGTCGCTCGAAGACAGCCTGGTGCTAGGCCATTGCTCCGCTGCGAGCGCTCTGCGCTCGGTTTCGGCAACGGCCTCCGTAGATTCAGTGGTCGAATGCCTTGCGCTTCCGGCGCAGTGGGGGTGGCGTTCCAGCCCGCAACTCGTATTTGTTGGGACATAAAGAGGAGATCTGCCATGACTGAGCCAGCTGGCAGTGTTGCTTCGGACAATAACGACCGGTTTGTTCGCTTTGTCTTGACCGACGCCGGCAACAATATCGAGGTGCCGAACTGGTCCCTCGCAAGCGAGAAGCTTGGACTTGGCGATCATGTTCCCTTCAAGATCTGGAAGAAGACCCTGCACGGTGGCAAGCAGGAAGGCAGCACGCTGGTCGGTATAGAGGCGGGAGAACTGTCCGTCCTTGTTATTCCGACCAGGGGCATGGGCATCTATAAGGCGACCTATCGCGGCGTTGAATTCGGCTGGGAATCGCCGGTAGACGAGATCGTGCATCCCTCATTTGTGGATTTGACCGGCCGCGGCGGCCTCGGGTGGCTTGAAGGCTTCAACGAGCTGCTGGTGCGGTGCGGCTACGAATGGACCGGGCATCCCTACAGGGATGGCGACCGGATTTTCACGCTGCATGGCAGAGCGGCAAACACGCCGGCGTCCCTGGTGACCGTGGAGGTGGAACGTCAAGCCCCCCACCGGATCAAGCTCACCGGTCTTCTGAAAGAAAAGACGTTCGCGTTTGCCAATCTGGAAACGCTGACCGAGCTGGTGATCGAGCCCGGTACGGGGGCTCTGCACATCCACGACCGCCTGACCAACAAATTGGATGTCACCAGCCCCTACCAGATCATCTATCACACCAACTTCGGGCGTCCGGTTCTGGGCGAGGGGGCTCGCATTATGGCGCCGGTGAAGCGTGTCGTCCCGCTCAGCGAGACGGCCACGAAGAATCTCGCGAACTGGCAACGCTATTCGGGACCGGTAAGCGGGATCGCCGAAGATTTGTACGGCCTCGAACTGCAGGGGGATTCCAAGCTTCGCACCCTCGTAGCCCTGGTCGGCCCGGACGGCAGCAATGGTGCCGCGGTTCGCTTTTCTCTCGACCAGCTGCCGTTCTTCACGCTGTGGAAAAACACCAATTCCTACCAGCAAGGCTACGTAACGGGCTTGGAGCCTGCATCGAACTACCCGCATCCGCGAAAAGTCGAGGAAGCACATGGCCGGCTGCAGCATCTTGGTCCGGGGGCGACACAGGCTTTCGATGTGACCATCCAGTTCCTTGCTGACCGATCCGACGCGGCAAAAGTCGCTTCCGAGATCGAGGGGCTGCAGGCAATGGTGTAACGACATAAAGCGACGCGTATTTCGGCGATATTCGCTGCTCGGCAAGCGCCTCTTTCGCTATTGTGAAATAAGAGGAGAGCAAGATGCCCCCGTTCCGAATCGTTGCGCTTCTGATGCTGCTGGTGTTGCCGGCGCACGGTGAAAGCCTGCTAAACCCGGTGTTTCAGGATCACGCGGTGCTGCAGCGCGATGCGCCGGTCCGGCTGTGGGGCACGGCACCGCCTGGGGTGACGCTGACGGTTTCGCTCGGCGCAGCATCTGCGAGCGCCAAGGCGGACAGTGCAGGAAATTGGCACGTCGAACTTGCGCCCTTCGCAGCGGGCGGGCCGTATACGCTGTCGGTCAAGACCGGCGCGGGCGCGAGCCAGACCCTTTCCGACATCCTGATCGGCGACGTCTATCTCTGTTCCGGCCAGTCCAACATGGCCTTTCAGGTTTCGGGTGCCAACGATGCCTGGACCGATATCCAGGAATCGGCCAACGATACCATTCGCCTCTTGAACGTTCCCAACGTTGCCAAAGGCGCGCCGCAATCGGTTTTGCCGGCGTCGGCAGTCTGGACCGCGGCCTCGCCGAAATCGGTGCCGGACTTCTCGGCGGTCTGCTACTTCTTCGCCCGATCCTTACAGGAATCCCAGCATGTCCCATTGGGGCTGATCTCGGCGCCGTGGTCGGGCGCCAACATCACCAGTTTCATGAGTGCCAATGCGCTTCATCAAGCGGGCGGCGATGACGAACGGCTCGAAGCGCTGAAGCTCTATGCCGGCGATCCGGCAGCCGGCCTCGCCCATTGGGGCAGGCTGATCGAGGCGTGGTGGCGTCAGCGCCTCGGCGTGGCGCCGTGGGCAGACCCGGCGTCGAGTTCCGGCTGGGCCGAGGCGCCGAAAGGGCTCGGTGTCTGGACCGGATGGGGCGTGCCGTCGCTCCAGGATTTCACCGGTCATGTCTGGTTCCGCACGTCGGTCGCGCTAACGGCGGCGCAGGCGGCGCAAAAGGCGGAGCTGGCGCTCGGCACCATCACCGACGAAGACCAGACCTGGGTCAACGGCCGTTTCATCGCCGACACCTGGGCCTTCGTCCAGGACCGCACCTACGCGCTGCCGGCGGACACGTTGCACGAAGGCGTCAATGACATTCTCATTAACGTCCAATGCGTCTGGAAACTATGCGGTCTGTCCGGCTCGCCGAGTGCGCGGGCACTCCGTTTGGCCGACGGCACGACGGTGCCGCTTGCCGGACCGTGGCGTTACCAGCAAGTGCCGGCCACCGTCGGCACCGCACCGCAGTTGCCGTGGGGACCCATCCTTGGCGTGACGGTTGCCTATAACGGCATGATTGCGCCGCTGGCACCCTACGGCCTCAGCGGCGTGTTGTGGTATCAGGGCGAAGGAAATGCGGGCGATCCGGATTCCTATGCCGGGCTTCTCAAGGCGTTGATGACCGGCTGGCGCACGGCGTTTGCGGCGCCAAAGCTGCCGTTCCTGATCGTGCAACTGTCCGATTTCGGCCAGCCGCCGTTCGCGCCTGAGAACTCCAATTGGGCTCGGATTCGTGAAGCCCAGCGCCTCGTGGCGGCAGACGATCCCAATGCGGCGCTGGCGGTGACAATCGACATCGGCGACCGCATGGGGGTTCATTTCACCAATAAACAAGAGGTGGGGCGGCGCTTGGCGCTGGCCGCCGAGCGGTTGATCTATGGCAATAAGACGCTGAAGCCCGGGCCGCAGCCGGTGCGCGCGGAATTGAAGGGACGCATCGTGACCGTCACGTTCGGCGGGATCAACGGCCAGCTGGCTGCCGTGGGGGCGGTTTCGCCGATCGGGTTCGAACTTTGCGACGCGACGTGCCGTTTTGCCTCCGCCACGATTGCGGGCGATACGGTCAAGCTCAGCGTGCAGAAGGGCGTCCATCCGACCCGGGTGCGCTATTGCTGGGGCGCCGGTCCCGTTTGCACGCTGTACGATACATCGCGTCTGCCGGCCGTTCCGTTCGAAATGGCGGTGAGCCGGCACTAGCACTGATTTGCAGAGTTGTGAGTTTGGCGCGGCTCTGGAATGCTCCGCGAAGTATTTCGCTGATTCATAGTTCAATGTCCCCGGCGTATTTCTTTTGTCTCAGAATATGCAGTTTTGTCCCAATATTCTGGGATGCATTGGCATGCCCTATTGCGGCGGCGCGCCTCAAGGCGCCTATTAGATCACAATGAAAAATACCGGTCCGAACGTGACCGTGGATGGTCAAGAACCACGAAGAGACGCCAAGGCGGCTGGGGAGTGCCAAAGAAGACGCGCGGACGACGCCAACCGGGTTACCCGGCGCTGCCGCCTGCGTTTGGCAAAACCACCGAATTGACAGGAATTGACGATGAAGGTTGCTGAAGTCATAGCCAACGCAAGGCGCATCCAGGCAGCGGTGCCGGCTTTCAATATCCCGTATCTGCCGATGATGACGCCCATTGTGCATGCCCTGCGCGACGAGAATTGCGTCGGCCTCATCGCGGTGGCGCGGCTGGAGTGGATCAAGTTCGAGGCGCGCAGCATTGCGGCGATCGCGGCGGAGTACAGGAGAACCGCCGATCCGAAGTTCACGCACCTGCACCTCGACCATGTGCCGGTCATCGACGAAGACAATCTGCGCGTCGATTACGTCGCAGATATCCGGACGGCGCTTCAGGAAGGTTTCGAATCCGTCATGGTCGACGGTTCGCGTCTGCCGCTGGCCGACAACATCTACGCGACGCGCACGATCGCGGAACTCGCGCACAAACACGGCGCGGCCGTGGAAGGCGAACTGGGCGCGGTCATGGGTCACGAGGCGGGGCCGCTGCCGCCGTACGATGAACTATTTGCTTCCGGCAAAGGCTTCACCGATCCGGACGAGGCTTCGCGTTTTGTCCGCGAATCGGGCGTCGATTGGCTTTCCGTCGCGGTCGGAAGCGTCCACGGTGCCATTTCGGCCGCGGCGCGAACGCAAAAAAAGGTGGAAGCCCGCCTGAACATCGAAGTGCTGGAAAAGCTTCGCACGGCCACCAATGTGCCTCTGGTGCTGCACGGCGGCACCGGCATCCGCAAAGAATACGTTCTGCAGAGTGTCCGTCACGGTATTGCGAAGATAAACATCGGAACCGCAACGCGTCAGCCCTACGAGCGGTTTGTCGGCGAATCCATCGTGAAGGCACAAGACGCCGTCTACGATGCTGCGGTCCATGTCATCAAGAACGATCTCGAGATCAGCGGTTTGGCTCTCCGCATCGAGAACGAACGGAGGAATTAAAATGAAAAAAACGACCTTTGCCCTGTTCTTCGGAAATCGCGGCTTTTTTCCGGAAACATTGATCGCAGGCGCCAGAGCCGAAATGGAGAGTCGCCTGAGGGATCTGGGCTATGGCACGCTGCTGATGCCCGCCGATGCGACACGATTCGGAGCAGTGGAGGGGGCCGCGGAAGGCGAGAAATACGCTGCCTGGTTGGCCGGCAAGGTGGGACAATTCGACGGCGTGATCCTGTCTCTGCCGAATTTCGGCGACGAAATCGGCGCCGTGGCCGCTTTGAAGGATGCGGGCGTTCCGATCCTGGTGCAGGCATATCCCGACGAACTCGATAAAATGAGCTTCAAGGAAAGACGGGATGCTTACTGCGGCAAGTTCTCCGTGATGGACGTGTTCTATCAGTACGGCGTGAAGTACACGTCATTTCCTCCGCACACCGTTCATCCCAAGAGTGATACGTTCGCCGCTCAGGTTCACGATTTCGCCCGCGTGTGCCGCGTCGTAAGCGGTATGAAGAACGTGACTCTCGGCGTTATCGGTGCCAGAACGACGGCGTTTAAGACGGTGCGTTTCGACGAGCTCGCGCTTCAGAGGCACGGCATCACCTGCGAAACCTTCGATCTGTCGAGTGTCATCGCGTCCGTGAACAAGCTTGCGGACAACGATGAAAAGGTCGTTGCCAAAAATATTCGGCTGCAGGCGTACTCCGATTGCTGTGCCGTTCCGGCAGCTTCCATGGTGACGATGGCAAAGCTCGGTGTCGTCCTGGACGATCTCATCGCCGAGGCAAAGCTGGACACCATCGCCATCCGCTGCTGGATCGAACTCGAGATGCAGCTAAGGGTCGCCCCTTGCCTGCTGGTGAGCGAAATCAATGATCGGCTCATCCCGTGTGCCTGCGAGGTTGACGTCTGCAATGCCGTCATGATGCAGGCGCTGCATCTGGCGTCCCAGGAGCCGTCGACCTGCCTGGATTGGAACAACAATTACGGCGACGAAGGCGACAAGTGCATTCTTTTCCATTGCGGCCCGGTTCCGCAGTCTCTGATGGCGGCAAAGGGGAAGGTCATCGATCACCCCATGTTCGCCAAGGACCTGGGCGACGGCTGCGGTTGGGGACCGAATGTCGGGCGCATCGCCCCGATGCCCATGACGTACGCGAGCTGCATAACGGAGAACGGGAAGTTGACGTTCTACGTCGATGAAGGGAACATCACGAACGACGTGATCGCCAAGGACTACTTCGGATGCGCAGGGGTCGCCGAAATTGCCGATCTGCAGCACAAGCTGCATATCCTCGGACGCTCGGGCTACCGCCATCACACCAGCATGACGCGTGGGCATGTGGGCGATGCAGTGCGTCACGCGCTTACGACATACCTGGGATACGATCTTCAGAGCTGGTAATATGAGCGTCCTGGGCATCGATATCGGAACCGGCAGCTGCAAGGCTGCCGTGTTCAATGCGGATGGGCGGCAGTTGGCGGAAGCCCAGCGGCCGTATTCTCTCCATCTTACCGATGACGGCGGTGCCGAGCTCGATTCGGAACAGGTGATGGACTGCTGCCTTTCGGTGATCCGGGAGGCGGCGCAGCGCGCTGGTACCGATAAGGTCCAGGCAATCAGTATCTCAAGCCAAGGCGAGGCATTTACACCGATCGACCGAAATGGTCGTGCGCTCGGTCCCGCCATGGTGTCGTCGGATGTCCGTGCTGCCAAATTCAGCCGGGAATGGCCGGAAGAATTCGGCCCCGACCGTCTCTACCAGATCACAGGCCATACGGCTCATCCCCTTTTCACGCTTTTCAAGCTGCTCTGGTTAAAGGTCAATCGTCCCGACGTCTGGCGCCATGCCGCCAAGTTTCTCTGTTTTGAAGACCTGCTGCATGCACGTCTTGGCGTTCCGCCCTCCATGGGCTGGCCGCTGGCAGGGCGCACGATGCTGTTCGACGTGCGGCGGCACGAGTGGAGCGGCGAAATCCTGGACAGGATAGGCCTTGCGCGCGAGCGTCTTGCCGCTCCGCTGCCGTCTGGAACCATCGTCGGCGAGGTGAGGGCGGACTTGGGTCTGGCGAAGGGAGCCGTGGTTGTCACCGGCGGCCACGATCAGACTTGCGGCGCATTGGGCGCAGGCGCGGTCGAGCCGGGAATGGCGATGTACGCCACCGGATCGGTGGAATGCATCTGTCCGACGTTCGCATCTCCCGTGTTGTCGGCCGAGTTGCAGCGCAACAACCTTTGCACTTACGACCATGTTATTCCTGGCCGTTACGCTACTGTCGCCTACAGCTTGACCGGCGGAAACATCCTGAGGTGGTTCAAGGAACAGTTCGCTCCCGCCGAGGGCTACGACGCGCTGCTGGCAACGGCGGCCCAAAGCCCGACAAAACTCCTGGTGTTGCCATATTGGACGCCGTCAGGAACGCCCTATTTCGACGTTAACACCCCGGGTGTCATTTGTGGCCTGCGTATGAACACCACGCGGGGCGAGATCCTGCGCGCGCTTCTCGAGGGTGTGGCACTGGAGATGCGGCTGAATTTGGAAATCTTGCGGGAATCCGGATGCGAGGTGAGCGAACTGCGCGCGATCGGCGGCGGTGCCCGTTCCCAGTTCTGGACACAGTTGAAAGCCGACGTGATCAACCGCCCCATCTCCAGACTGAATGTCGAGGAGGCCGGATGCTTGGGCGCGGCGATGCTGGCGTTCTCGGCGGTTGGCGGGGAACCGCTCGCCGCTCTGGTTCGGCGCTGGGTGCAGCCACTGAGTGTGGTCACGCCCAATGTGGACAATTCGTACGATGCTTTGTTCTCGAAATACCGGGAGGTTTATCCGCTGCTGCGCAGGCTGCCGGGGCTTTGAGCTTTCAGGCCGTTTCAGTCTTCGATGGAATAGTCCCTTGGCGTACGATGGCTTGCTCCATCCTTCCATCGAGCCCTGCACATATTGTATACGATGCTGACGGCATCGCGGATACGGGATTTGCGGAGAGTCGCATGAGCGTGGACCTGAACCGTGCGGGACTTTACGACCTCATGCGCAGTTTTCATACGCTGACTGGTATAAAGATCGCTTTCTTCGACCCCGAGTACCGGGAAATCCTGTCCTATCCAGAATCGCACTGCGCCTTCTGCCAACTGATGCACGATGCGCCGAAGACCAAAGCGGGATGCGAGGCGAGCAACGTCCAATCCTTCGAACGCTGCCGGAAGACCGGCCAATTGACGATGTATCATTGCCATGCCGGGCTGCTGGAGACGACGGCCCCGATAAAGGACGACGGGGTTCTGCTCGGTTACATCATGTTCGGGCAGATTTCGGACGTCCCGGAGCGCAAGAAATTCCTGGCTGAAATGTCGATGCGGGCGTCGGCCCTCGGCATATCGCGAGCCGCATGCATGAAAACGACGATGCGCATTCCCGCATTCACTTCTGAGCGGATCAATGCGGCGGCCAAGATACTCGAAGCTTGCATCAGCTATGTTCTGAGAAGCGGTCTGGTTTCACTGCACAAAGGCCGGCTGCTTCAGCGCATTGAGGCCTATATCGACGCCAATCTGGACAAGCCCTTCAGCAGCGAAAACATCTGCGCGCAGTTCCATCTCAGCCGTTCCGCACTGTACCGCTTGTTTGCGGAGCACAAGGGCGAGGGGGTGGCTGCCGCCGTCCGCAGCCGCCGGGTTGCGCGGGCGTGCGCGCTCATGCGCGAGACAGATCTGCCTCTGCAGGAAATAGCAATGCGTTGCGGATTCACCGATTACGGCAGTTTCTTCCATGCCTTCCGGAAGTGGCGAGGCATGTCCCCAAAGGTGTTTCGCGCCATGGCGAATTGATCTGTTACCGCCCTCGTTGCATCAAGAACTCTTCCCGGCGTGGAAGTGGTTTTGAGAGGTAGTCGGTGGAACTTACGTTGCGGGCTGTCCTGGGGCATTCGAGGGGGAAGTGTCCCTATCGGTTCGATCAAAACAGGACGAGTTCATCGGTATGGCTGCAAGAGGGGGAAATGAAGCAATGAGAATAGCAATTGGTTCAGATCACACCGCATTCGCCTTCAAATCCGAAGTGGCGAAATGGTTGTGCGGGGCCGAACATGAGGTTGTTGATTTTGGCGCCATGAGCATGGAGCCTGTCGACTATTGCGAATACGGTTTTGCAGTCGCCAAATCTGTTGTGGGGGGAAATTTCGATCGCGGCATTCTTTTTTGCGGCACGGGAGTCGGTATTGGCATTTGCGCCAACAAGGTCAGGGGCGTTCGCGCAGTGACCTGCAGCGAGCCGTACTCGGCGATGCTCTCCAGAGCGCACAATGATGCCAATGTCCTGGCATTAGGCGCTCGAGTCGTCGGATTGGAGCTTGCCAAGATGATTATTGATGTGTGGATCAAGACGCCCTTCGATGGCGGTCGCCACGCCGAACGCATTCGAAAGATTCAAATCTTCGAAGAACAGAATCGTTGTGTGGAAGGGTATGCTGACGGGAAGTCTTGGTAACCTGATGTAATACAATGGTTCGGACGCTGGCGGTTCGGACATACCAGCGTCTCGCTTCCTGCATGGGTGAAGGCAAAGACCGCGCTGTCATTACGATGAATGACGGGATTGTCACGAACATCTGCAACTCGGCGTCGCCGATGCAGCCGCGCGGCATCGCACGGCCGCCGCGACGAAGGCGCGCACCGCCCCGGCCGATTCCGCCACATTGCCCGCCACCCGGATGTCCCTCATCTTGCGGGGCGAAACACGTCATACGGTTCCCATGTATCAGAGTCTGGATGAGATCGGGCTGCCGGCCGCGGCGCATGTCGCGACAGTCGAAGAGACGACCGTTCCCGAATATCTGCAGCGTCATTACTGGTGGGCCTATGTCCATCCGAAGGCGGTGCAGTTTTTCGACAGGCTGTGGCTGATCAATCTCATCCTGTTCGGCAACTACCATCGGCTGCGCGATGCGGTGCTCGACGAATTCGACGGCGCCCCGTTCGGCAAGGTGCTGCAGGTGGCGTGCGCCTACGGCGATCTCAGCATCAAGCTCGCCAAGCGCGCCGCCGCCTGCAACGGGGAACTCGACGTCGTCGACGTCTTGCCCATCCAGCTTAAGAACCTGAAATGGAAGCTGCCGCAGCGCGCGCCCGTGCGCTTGCTGCGCATGGACTCCACGCATCTCAATCTGCCGGACCGCCATTACGACAGCGTGCTGCTTTACCTGCTGCTGCACGAGCTACCGGAAGCGGAACGTGCCCGAACCCTCGCAGAAGCCTGTCGCGTGTTGAAACCGGGCGGCAGGCTCCTGATCGTCGATTACGACCTGCCGTCGGGTTGGAACCCCCTGCGCTATCTGCTTTACCCGTTCCTCGCCGTGCTCGAACCTTTCGTGCCGTCGCTCTGGCGCCGCGGCGTCGCCTCTCTGCTGCCGCCCGGCATGACGTTCAGGCACGACAGGTTCTTCGGCGGGCTTTACCAAATAATTGTCGCAACGCGCGGCGATTGAACCGCCGATTGCGGCCATTTGACCGCTGATCGCAGCCGCAACTGCAACGGCGCTTTAGGTTTCTTGCCGGATATGGTTAGGTTCATCCGTCCCAGTCCTGCGGAGGTTCTCATGTCCGAATTGTCGCGTCGCGCCATTCTCGTGGCGGGAGTTGCCTGTACGTTTGCGGCGCGCGGAGCGGTTGCGGCCGACTCCTATGGGACCATCTGGCGCGTGAGCGCGGGGCTCGACGCCCTGATTGAGCCCGGCACGCCGGTCGAACAGATCGCCTATGGCAACCAATGGACGGAAGGCCCGGTCTGGGTGAAGAACGGCGGCTATCTCTTATTCAGCGATCCGCCGTTGAACACCGTCAGCCGCTGGACAAGCACGGAGGGATCGAGAGTCTTCCTCAAACCTTCCGGGTTTGACGGGACCGACCCGGCACTGCGCGAGGCGGGCGCCAACGGTCTGGCGATCGACGCCTCCGGCGCGCTGGTGATGTGCGATTCCGGCAACCGCGCCCTGGCGCGCGTCGATCTCGCCACCAAGAAGAAGCAGATCGTCGTGGACCGCTATGAAGGTAAGCGGTTCAACAGTCCTAACGACCTCTGCATCGCCCGCTCGGGCGCGATCTATTTCACCGATCCGTGTTACGGCCTCGAAGGACTCGAGAATTCCCCCGCCAGGGAACTAGCCTACAGCGGCATCTACCGCATTACGCCGGACGGGAAGATCACCCTCCTCGATCAGTCGTTCCTGCGGCCCAACGGGATCGCCTTGTCGCCGGACGAGAGCACGCTTTACGTCTCGAACACCGATCCGAAGCAGCCGGTGATAAAGGCGTTCCAACTGGGCGCCGACGGCCTGCCGACAAGCTCTTCGATCTTCTTCGACACCACGCCGATGCTGACGCCCAACGCCAAAGGCATGCCGGACGGCATGAAGGTCGACGAATTGGGCAACCTCTTCGCCACCGGACCCGGCGGCATCATGGTGTTGTCGAAAGAAGCCAGGCTGCTCGGCCAGATCAACGTCTCAGCCCGCACAGCCTCCAACTGCGCCTTCGGCGAGGGCGGCTCCACGCTGTTCATCACCGCCACCGACATCGTGGCGCGCGTGCGGCTAAAGACGCGCGGCAACGCGTAATCGCGGGCCTTTGCGCTTCTTTATGGCATGCGGCCGGGCGGCGAGCCCTTCAGGCTGCCGACGCGATAGACCACATAGTGGGCGATGGGAACGCCGGCGCGCTCGCGGTCGATGCGGGCGATCTCAGTGACCTCGCCGAAATGCGCCGCAATCAGATCGTGGCGGTCGCGCCGCATTTCCGTCACGTAGAGTGCGGGTCTTTCAAGAAGCTTGACGGCGGGGGGCGGCGCATCGGGCCAGCGATAATCCTCGCCAATGTCGACGACCGGAGCTTCGGACGGCGCATAGAAGGCGAACCAGCCCGTGGTCGCATAATCCGTCGTCAGGATCGCAGCTGCACCCGTGGCGACGCGTAGCTTCTCCACCTTCGCGGTCACTTCGGGAAGGCCGACCGCCAGAAGCCGCGCCAGCGGGTCCTTGCGCCCGAAGGGCACGACGCCGATCAGGGCCTGGGCATAACCGGCGAGCAGCAGCACCGCCGCAACCGGAACGGCGAGCCGCGCCGACCAGCGGGCGAGCGGCGCGCGCCAGCCTGTCCAGTCAGGTCGAAGCATGGCGTCGGCGGCGGCCACCGCCAGCAAAGGATAGAGGAAGCAAGGCCAGTTGCCCTGCACGCGATCGTGCAACGAATGCCAAGTGAAGTAGATAATGCAGGGCCACAGGATGGCAGCGATCAGTGCGCGACGCTCGTCCCGCCGGGATGCAGCCGACAAGCCCAGGACGCCCAGCACCAGAATGAACGGGCTTGCCAGGACAATCTGAGCGCCGAGAAACTCGGCAAGATAGCGAAGCGTGAAATGCTCGCCGCCGAGCCGACCGAACTGGAAGACGAAGGTCGCCCAATCGTGCCCTGCATTCCACCAGAGATTCGGCGAGAAAATCGCCAGCGCCGCCGCGCCGCCGAGATAAGGCCAGAATGATGTCAGCCAGCGCCGCATCGGCGGGCTGGCGATGAGCCAGACCAGGGTTCCGGCACCCAGAAACAGGGCGCTGTACTTCGACAAGAGGCCGAGACCGGCCGCCAGTCCCGCCGCCAGCCACCATCGTCCGTCCTTCGTTTCGGCGACTTTCGCCAGCGTCCACACCAAGGCGGCCGACGCGGCGATGGAGGGCGCATCGGGGGTCGCCGCCATCGTCTCGACGGCGGCCATCAGCGTGAGATTGAACAGCAGACAGGCCAGCGCGCCCGCCTTCTCGCTGCGCAAAAGTATCGCCGCCGTGCGCCAGATGAACCAGCTCGCCGCGAAGGAGAGCAGGATGCCGCCGACGCGCAGGCCGAACGGCGTATCGCCGAACAGCAAAGTGCCGGCGCGGATCACGAAAGCGATGGCCGGCGGATGGTCGTAATAGCCGGCCGCCAGATGGCGCGACCACAGCCAGTAATAGGCCTCGTCCGAAGAAAGCGGCAGCAGCTCACCCGCCAAAAGGCGCAGGGCGCAAAGAATCGTCAACGCAGCGATAAGCTGCGTTTCGCGCCTCATCGCGTGCGCCAGATGAACATGCTGGACATGGCGTAGTTCCACAGCACACCCATGACGGAGCCAGCCAGTCCGGCCACCCACCAGACTTCATGGTCGCCGTAAAGCTGCGAAGCAAGGCCGATATCCGTGATAGCCCCCACGGCGCCGAACAGGCAGAAGCCGATAAAGCCTCGCAGCAGGCCGAACCCGCGCAGTCGACGGTCGCGATAGGTCAGGCTGTTGTTGAGCAGGAAGTTGCTGACCATGGAGAAGAGGGTCGCAACGGACTTGGCCAGCTCAAAGGAAAGAGGCCATGCCAGAAGCGAAACTTTCAACACCGCGAGGTTCACCGCGATGCCGATGGCGCCCACGATGGCGAAGAAGATGAAGCGCGGGTCGACCAGCCCCCTCGACAGCTTCGACAGCAAGAGGCCGAGGAATTCCACGCCGATCTGCACGTTGAACTTGCTTTCGCCTTCCTGGCGGGTGCCGAAGGAGAAAGGCTGCTCCGCGATGCGCAGTCCCTCGCCGGCGGTGGCGATGTCGATCAGGATCTTGAAGCCCACCGGAGACAGGCGCCCCACCATGCCGTCGAACACATCCCGGCGCATCATGAAGAAGCCGCTCATCGGATCGCTGAGCGAGGTGCCGAGGACGTGCCGGGTGATCAGCGTCGCAAGACGGCTTATCTTTCCGCGCTTTTTGCTGAAGGAACCCGCGCTGCCGCCTTCGACGTAGCGCGTCGCCGCCACAAGGTCGCAATCGCCTGACTGGAGCTTGGCGAGCATGGCCGGCAGCACGCGCTCGTCATGCTGGAGATCGGCGTCCATCACCGCCACAAAAGGCGCACTGGAGGAAAGCATCCCCTCGATGCAGGCCCCGGCCAAGCCGCGCCTGCCCACCCTGCGCAGGCAGCGGACGCGCGGATCGCGCTGCGCCATCGCCTTCACGGCGTCGGCGGTTCCGTCGGGAGAATTGTCGTCGACGAAGATCGCTTCCCAGGCAACGGCGGAGAGCGTGCTGTCGAGTCGCTTCACCAGTTCGGCGACGTTTCCCCGCTCGTTGAAGGTCGGGAAGACGACGGAAAGAAGCACTTCTGTTTCCTGCCGGACGGGGTTCTGCGGCTTCTGTTCCACGGTGGTGAGAATCGCTCCTTGAGGGGCGCTTTCCTGACTTCAGGCGGTGGCGCCGTCAAGTGCCCGCGGGACGCAGCGGCGATCATCAAGCAATACCATAAACTTCAACAACTTACATAAGTTTGCGTAGCGTCCGCCACGCGCCCAGCGGGGTAAATTGGTTTCCGGCCCCCTGCCCCGCGGGTTATAAAGGCGTTAGTTGGACTGGCCGCCGGAGGCCCCTATGACGCCGCTCGTCAGCTTCTTCATTGAAAAGCACTGGTACGAGGTGTTGTCGCATCTGGAGTACGGCACACTCGAGTTCATCGCGCCCAATGGCGAGGTTCGCATCGCCGAAGGCCGCAATCCCGGTCCCAAGGCACGCTTTCACATCCGCGACTGGGACGTGTTGCGCCATATCGTGGCGCGCGGCGACATCGCGCTGGGCGAGGATTATATCGACGGTGCCTGGGATACCGACGACATCGAGAAGCTCATCTCTCTGTTCCTGATGAACATAGACACGATGGCGAAGTATGCGCATGGCGGATTCCTCAGCCGCATGGCACTCGTCGTCAGCGACCGCTTCATCCGGCGCAATTCGCTGGCGGGCAGCAAGCGCAACATCGAGGCGCATTACGACGTCGGCAACGAGTTCTACGCGCTGTGGCTCGACAAGAGCATGACTTACTCCTCCGCTCTGTTCGGCGACACGGCGCACACGCTGGAAGAGGCGCAACAGAACAAATACGAACGAATCCTCGCACGCTTCGCCAAACCGGGCGCTTCGGTGCTCGAAATCGGCTGCGGCTGGGGCGGCTTCGCCGAACGGGCGGTCCAATACGGCCACAGGATTACCGGCCTGACGATCTCCCCCTCGCAATACCGCTATGCCGTCGAGCGCCTGAAGGGCGCCGCCGACATCGTTCTCGAGGACTATCGCAAGGCGCGCGGGCTGTTCGACACGATCGTCTCGATCGAGATGTTCGAGGCGGTCGGCGAGCAGTATTGGCCGCAGTATTTCCGCGCCGTGGCCGACCGGCTGAAGCGCGGCGGGCGTGCCCTGATCCAGACGATCACCATCCGCGACGATCTCTTTGCCGACTACCGGCTGCGCAGCGATTTCATCCGCCACTATGTCTTTCCGGGCGGTATGCTGCCTTCGCTGCAACGCTTCCGCGAAGAGGCGGAACGCGCCGGCCTCAAGGTCACGGGCCAGTTCGCCTTCGGCAAGGACTACGCCAGGACTTTGCGGGAGTGGTCCGCACGCATGCGCGAGCGCAGCACCGAGATCAAGGCCATGGGCCACGACGACCGTTTCCTGCGCAACTGGCAGTTCTATCTCAACATCTGTGCGGCGACCTTTGCCGTGGGGCGGACGGATGTAGTACAGGTGGAGCTCGTAAACGCCGGGGCTTAACAGCGGACAGCAATGGATTCTCTTCTGGGGCGCAACTGGCCGCTTGCCGCGCTTATCGCGGCAACCTGCTTACTCATCGTGCCGCTCTGGGCCGTTCACATACCGGGCATGCCGGATTACCCCGCGCATCTGGCAGGCTTCGCCCTGATCTCGGATGGCGCGCGCGCCGCACCGCTTGCGAATTTCTACGTCATCCATTGGGTTTTCGTGCCGAATCTGGCGTCCGAGCTGGCTGTGCCGCTGCTCGGCAAAGTGATGCCGCTGAACGCGGCCATCAAACTCTTCCTCAGCGCCGCGGTGGCGATGTGGGTTCTCGGCCCGGCCGCCATCCAGCGCGCCGCGACGGGAAGGCTTGGCCCGGAGCCGCTGGCCGGAGCGTTCTTTGCCTATAACGCGAATTTTACCTGGGGATTCTTCAACTACACTTTCGCTGCCGGACTTTCGTTCGTCGTGTTTGCCGCCTGGATTTGGACGGACAAGAGGCGCGGACCCTTCACGCTTGCCGGTTTTGCCCTGGCTGCGACAGCGCTTTACGCCTGTCATCTGATTGGCGCCGTGATCTTCCTGGCGATGGCCGGTTGCTATGAAGCAACCCGGGCCTGGGAAGAACAGAAATGGTCGTTTGCCGCCTTGGCCAAGCGTGTATTTCCTCTCGTTCTGATTTTTCTTCCGGCCGCTATCGCTTTCTTGTTCCTCAAACCGGCCGGGACCGGCAGCAACGAGTTCGCGTTCGATTTCGGCGATACGATCGGCGACCGTCTCGCAGCCACCATCCAATCCTCTTACAGCGAACCGGCCTATCTGTTGATCGGCGCGCTGGCGATCCTGGTGTTCGCGGGCTTCGCTTACGGCAAGCTGAAGATGCTTCCGGTTCTGACACCCCTCGTGCTGATGCTGGCGCTGCTGACGCTGGTCTCGCCGGAATGGGCGCTGGGCGGCTGGGGCGTCGATCTGCGGCTGCCGGCGGTGCTGGGCGTGATGGTGTTCGCGGCGATGGAATGGAACATCGGCAAGCGTACAGCGGCGGCTTTGGGCGCGGCTTTGCTTCTGGTCGCCTGCTGGATTTCCGCGACGATGGCCCTGAGCTGGATGGGCACCGACAAGCAATACCAGGAATTTCGTGCGGCAATTTCGCAGATTTCGCAGGGTTCCAGGATCGTGACGGTCGTCGACAGCAACGCGCTCGACGAAGCTCCCGACCAGCCCTATTGGCACATGGCGGAATTCGCCATCCCGGATCGCGGCGCCTTCACGTCCCTCATGTTCGCCACCAAGGGACAGCATGTCGTGCAATTGAGACCGCCCTACGACAGGCTGGCGGCGAGCAGTGCCGAACAGGGTTCGCCGCCCGACGTGACGGAACTCGAAGCCCTGTCCTTGGGCCAGGACAACGGAGATTCCGACATCGAAGAGATGTTTCCGTATCTCAAGTTCTTCCAGTGTCACTATAATATTGCGGTGGTCGTCACCGGTGACGGCAAGCCGAGCGATGTCCCGGCCTTCCTCACGCTGCGTCATGCGGGAAGTTTCTACTCGCTTTACGACGTCCACCCGACATCCGCCTGTGGCAGGATATGAACCCGAATCGTGCCATGTCGCTTCTGGTCGTTGCCGTGCTGGCGGCGTTTTGCGCGGCGGGAATAGCGCGCGTCGTCGCAATCCTCTTCCTGCACGTTCCACTGGATCCCAATGAAGGCTGGAACGCCTATCATGCCGCCGCGGCGATGGGCGGCGGGGCGCTTTATCCCGATCCGCACAGCTTCATGGTCAACAACTATCCGCCCTTGTCGTTCTATCTTGTCGGCGGGGTCGGACAATTTCTTGGCGACATGATCGTTGCGGGCCGCGTCGTTTCCCTCCTCGCCCTAATGGGGGTAGTAGCCGGCATCTATGCAGCCGCGCGGCGCATGGCGTGCGCACGCCGGCAGGCTGCCTTCGCCGCACTGTTCTACGCGGCCGGCATGCTCGTCTTCACCGATTATGTAGGCATGGACGACCCGCAACTCCTGGCGCAGGCAATCGCCATGGCAGGATTCGTTCTGCTGCTGCGCGAGCCACGCGACACGGAAAGGCTGGTTGCGGCGGCGGCGTTGTTCGTGCTCGCAGTCTTCGTCAAGCACAACGTGATCGCGATGGCGCTCGCCATGACGGCGTGGCTCGCGTTCCACGAGCGGAAAAGCGCCTTGCGTCTGGCCGCTTTCGGAGTTTGCTTCCTGGCGGCAGGACTTGTCGTCTTCCGTCTCGCCTACGGATCGGGACTGCCGGCACACCTTCTGTCTCCGCGTAGCTATTCCTTCGCGCAACTGTGGACCGGCCTCAAGGAATGGCTGGAATGGAGTGGCGTACCATTGGCGGGACTTGCAGTCCTCTGCGCCCGGCGCTGGCCCGATCCCCAAGTCCGCCTCTGTGCGATCTACGTCGCCGTCGGCCTCGTGCTCGGCATGGGTTTCCTGGGCGGGGCGGGCGTCGACGTCAATGCGATGTTCGACGCGGACATCGCGCTGGCCTTGGCTGCGGCCCTTGCGCTGAACCGGCTTGCGGATGGCGTTCGCGGCGCCCTGGCCGCCGCAGCTTTCGCTGCTCCGGTCTTGCTCGCTGCCGCAGATACCATGTCCGAGGCGGATTACTGGCTTCATCCCATGAACGACGAAGTGCTAATGGCCCGTGCCGACATCGCCTTTCTGGCGGTGCACCCGGGTCCGGCCATCTGCGAAACGCTGGCGTTCTGCTACTGGGCACGCAAACGGGCGACGGTCGATGTCTTCAACACGGGTGAGGCATTCGAGACGGGCGCGCGCAGCGACGCCGAGCTGGCCCACCTGATCGAGGCACGGCGTTTTGCCGTCATCCAGTTCGATCCCGATTCGCCGGATTCGCTCGGGGATAACGTCGACCGCGCGATGCAGCGTTCCTACCGGCTCGATCACGCCGACGACTACGGCGCCTTCTACGTGCCGCGCTGAAAGATCAGGCGTGCCGCGGCTTCACCGTTCCGGTGCGCTCGAGCTTGCCCCAGCCCACGACCGCCCCCCGCAAGGCCGTCGCGATCGAGCGCATCACGACGTAATACATCAGCTGACGATAGCCGAAGCGCTGCAGCATCAGCCACCACAACAGGCTCCAGCTCTCCCGTTTCTCCATGAAGAAGCCGACCAGTGCAGCGGTCAAATCGACCACCATGAAGACGCAGTAATAGATAGCGACCGTGACGAGATTGTCGTTGGAGAATTCCGCGCCGTGCTGAAGGTAGGCAAGCCATTGGGTCAAGAGCTGCCATACCAGCAGCAGGTCGGCGACGGGGGCCAGAGCCGTCAGCAGAATCTGAAACAGCCATACCTGCGGCAACGCCACCAAGCCCAGTGCCCGATAGCGCGAATTGAACGTCATATCGCGGTATTTCCAGAGGCATTGCAGCGTACCGAAGGTCCAGCGGAAACGCTGCTTGGCGAGGCTGCGCATCGTGGCCGGGGCCTCGGTCCAGGCAATCGCCGAACCGTCGAAGCGCACCTTGTATCCGGCGCGCTGCAAGGCGATCGTCAGGTCCTGATCTTCCGCCAGCGTATCGACCGGATAACCGCCGATTTCCTCCAAAGCCGCGCGCCGCCAGGCGCCGACAGCGCCGGGAACGACGGTGATCGTGCCGAGCGCCGCCAGAGCCCGCCGCTCCAGGTTCTGCGCCACGATGTATTCCAGCGCCTGCCAGCGCGTGACGGTATTGATCCGGTTGCCGACCTTGGCGTTGCCGGCCACGGCGCCGACGGCAGGATCGCCGAACCAGCGCACCAGGCGGGAAATCGTATCGCGGTTGAATTCGGTATCGGCGTCGAGCGCCACAACGATGTCGCCCTTGGCGCGCGCCAATCCGGTGTTCAGGGCCCTGGCCTTGCCGCCGTTGGCGACGCTGACGAGCGTAACTTTGGCGTTACCGCCGAAACGCGCGCGCACGACGTCGGCAGTTTTGTCCTGCGATCCGTCGTCGACGACGAGGACTTCGATGTTGCCGTAGTCGCTGTTCAGAATCCGCTCGATGGTGGAAGCGACGACCTTCTCCTCGTTGTAGGCTGGAATGATAACCGAAACCGGCAGGAGACCGGCCGGCGGCAAGGCTTCCTCTTCCGCCCGGGCGCGGCACCGATTCCATAAGCTCAATCCGCACAGCAGCAGAAGACGGCCGATGCCGAGGAAGATCGCGACCAGGAAGCAGTAATAGAGCACGCTGCCGACCCAGCTCACGGTGAGAAACACCAGCCGGTCGATAAACAGCTCGAAACTGGGCGCCAAGGGCGGCATGGCCTGATCGCGGGTCAGGCCGGCGAGCTGCGAAACCAGCACGAAATGATAGCCGTGGGCACGCAGCTGATCGATCAACTCCGGAAGCAGGGCCACGGTCTGGGAACGGTCGCCGCCGGAGTCGTGCAGAAGAATGATATTGCCGCGGAATTCGGGATTGGGATCGTTCACCTCCTTGAAAACGCGCTGCATCATCTCCGGCAGCGTCGGCTTCTCCCAGTCCGAGGGATCGACATGCACGCCGACGGTGATGTAGCCCTGGTTTTGCGCGATCTCGACCGGAATGATTTCTTCTTCCGTCACCGGCTCCGCGTCGCCCAGATAAGGCGGGCGGAACAGCCGCATCGAGCGACCCGTCAAGGCCTGGAACAGACGCTGGGTCGCATTCAACTCGACACTGTCGGCGGCGTTGGAGGTCTCTGCGAGATTGGGATGGGTGAAGGTGTGATTTCCGATCTCGTTGCCGTCATCGAGAATACGCTGGATGAGGCCGGGATTGGCTTCCGCATTGGCCCCGATGATGAAAAAGGTCGCTTTGACGTTCTTCTCTTTCAGGATCTCGAGAATCTGCGGCGTCCATTGTGGGTCGGGGCCGTCGTCGAAGGTCAACGCTAGCGTATGCGGCACCAGGCCGGCGCGGCGGATGACATAGGTGGTCGGCAGCACCGTATAGGTCTCGTCGTCGATATCGCCGGTTTGCGGGTCGATTTCGAAGCTGCGGCTTCCGGGCGCCGGATTGTCTTCTACGCGCAGAATCTCTCCTTCGCCTTCGAAGTCCACATCCTGGTTGGTCGGAATTTTCTCGAGTGCCTGGGGTGCGCCGGCACCGTAGCGCCTACCGAGCACGGACCAGATCGAGGAATCCTCGCTGCCGAGCCGCCATAAAGCGTAACCCGCAGGACGATAGACATCGGCGGCATGGATTTGGTTGTAGGCGGTCACGCCGTCCAGGAACCAGACATCGTGCTTCACGTTGCCGTTCTCGATGTAGGAGAAATGCGGATTGTCGCTGTCGGGATCGAAATCGACCCGGGCACCGGAATCGCGCGCCGCGACGGCGGCGTCCTGGAAACTGAGATCGTCGGCATTATCCCCGCCGTGCCAATCATAAGCATAACCGCCTATCGCAACGATGGTGCGGTTCGGCGCCAGGACCTGCATCCGTTTGTCGAGCGTATTCTCAAACCACGTTTGTCCGGCGATGGCACCCGATGGACTGCTATCGTCATGTTCGTCGTAAGCCATGAGCATCGTGTAATCGATGGACTTGGCGTAAACGGCATAGGGCCAACCGGCATCGTCGTAGGGTGCGGCCTGAACGACGATCCAGCCGTGCGGCGCGAATGCCGCAGACAACTCCGTCAGAAACACGCCGAGGTCCTTGTGTGCGCCCTGCGGCACCATCTCGAAATCGACGACGATGCCTTGCAGTTCGTTAGCCGCAAGAAAAGCTACGATCCCCTTCTCGAGTGTTGCCCGGCGTGCCGGATCGGCGAGCAGCGTTTGCAGGCCGGGACCGTTCCATTCACCATGAATGGCATTCTGCAGCACAGGGAGAATCGGAACGGCCGGGCGCGTTTCCCGCACCAGCTTGAGGGCCTTGTCGTCCAGCGAACTCTTGAGGGCCATGTCGGGCCCTTCGAGCGAGAGCCAGCTCGGCAAGACCCAGTCCAGCTTGGGAAGGGCACGTCTGAGCGCGGGATAACTGGCATCGTCCCAGTTGACGTAGAAGCCGAGGCTCAGGGGCCTGTCGGTCGACGGGCGAAGGGCGGCCGAGAGAGCACGTGCCGGCGTCTCGTGCGCGTTTCTCATTTGCCGTCGGAGCTCCCGCTTTCTCGCTTCGGCGGCGAGCCGGGCAGCCGGTCTCAGCAACGCCGGAGCCACAGCCTTGCGGACAAGCTGGTTGTTCGCCGTCATCCGGACGGGCAGCTGAGGGCTCGGCACCTGCTGCATCGCCAGGATGCTCGCCACGAAAGCGATGCCCAGAATGGTGCTTAGGACCGCGGCGACCCATCCCAGAGTGGAGAAGTGCGCAGCGCGTCGGCCTGTGTCGTCGAAAAAAACCGGTTTGTTGGACATGTTTCGAAAAGTGGCGCCGCCGGGCGGACTATATGCGAATTTCGAATGGCCTTGTACTGATCCTACTTTAATACGGCAGGCGCCGCCCATACGAAAGAAGGCCGGTACAGACCGGCCTTCATGTTCGTGCTGGTTGCGGGGACAGGATTTGAACCTGTGACCTTCAGGTTATGAGCCTGACGAGCTACCGGACTGCTCCACCCCGCGTCATGGGGCCCTTGAAAGGGGTGCGGGGATATAGGCCATTGCTTCCCCAGTGTCCACCCCGTGCGGCGGCGCTCTCTGCCCCCCGTTGTCCCCTTGTCCGTAAGCGCAAATTCGCCCGGAAACAACGACCGTTCCCATTCCCAGCCAGGATCGCGGCCTGCGGAGGATAATCATCTTCACCGGCCATTACGGCGTGCCGTTCGCAGCAAGACTAGGTCGTTGCCGCTCCGGCTGCGGTTCGCCGCGGGTAGATGTCGGCTGGTCCGTGCCGGGTGTCGCCGCGCGGTCAGCCCTTCCGGCCTGCCGCCAATATCGTGCTCGCGGCACTGACGGCCTTCGTCGACCGGAGGTAGCCCGCTGCGTCAACCTTGACGCAGGTCGCCGGTACGGCATTCAACGCCTTGATCGGGGACGTTTTTCGGTCTTAACACCGTCTCGCAATCTTGATTGAAGCGTAACCATTGGGCCGCTATAACCCCCGCGCATCGAGCGGCTTTGTCCGAAGGGAGAGTGCATGGGTACCCAACTTCCGTCCGGCTACAGGCCGTCGGAAAGCGAGCCCTTCATGAACGAGAAGCAGCGCGAGTATTTCCGGCGCAAGCTTCTCAACTGGAAAGACGAGATTCTCCGCGAGAGCCGCGAGACGATCCAGAATTTGCAAGCCGAAACCGTGCCGCACGCCGATCTGGCCGACCGCGCCTCGACAGAGGCCGAGCGCCAACTCGAACTGCGCACGCGCGACCGCCAGCGCAAGCTGATCTCGAAGATCGACTCGGCGCTGCGCCGGATCGAGGACGGCTCCTACGGGTTCTGCGAGGAGACGGGCGAACCGATCTCGCTGAAAAGGCTGGATGCGCGCCCCATCGCCACGCTTTCGATCGAGGCGCAGGAGCGACACGAGCGGCGCGAGAAGGTCTACCGGGACGACTGACGCAGCCGGCACCACATAAGAAGAGCGGCGCCTTTCGGCGCCGCTTTCTTTTTCCGCATTCCATCCTTTCTACCAGGGCATCAGGATGTCGTAGAGCTGGCTGCCCAGGCGCGGCTCCTGCACGTCGCTGACCGTGCCCTTGCCGCCGTAGGAAATACGCGCCTCGGCGATCTGCGTCAGGTCGATGGTGTTGGAGCTGGTGATGTCCTCGGTGCGGACGATGCCGGAAATCTGCAAGTCGCGCATTTCTCCGTTCACCTTCATCTGCTGATGGCCCGCAATCACCATGTTGCCGTTGGGCAGCACCTGGGTGACGAGTGCGGCCAGCGTCAGATTGATGGTCTCCGAACGGTTCACCGAGCCGCCACCGACATTCGAGGTGTTGGAGCCCATGCCCACCAGCTTGGACGGGTCCATGTGCGACGCCTGGAGATATCTTTCCAGTCCAAACAGGTTGGACATGCTGGCGTCGTCGGAATTGGTCCGCGAACGGCTGGTGGTGTTGGAAATCTTCGCGGCGTCGGCGACGGAGATGTTGACGGTGATGATGTCTCCGATGCGGCTGGCGCGGGGATCGTGGAAGAAGCTGCGTGCGCCCGGCTGCCACAGCGAATCGCGGCCACGCGGTTCGACGGACGGTTGCGGCATCGGCACCGACACCGGCTGCGTCTGTGCGGGATTGGTGATCGGCGACAGCTTGACGCCCGTGCCGAGATCCGACAGCCGTTCGTAGGTGCTGCAGCCGGCCAGCAGACTGGCGGCGGCGGCGAGGAGAAGTGTGTTGCGCAGACTCATGGGAACCTCCTCAACGCTGGACATCTGCAAGGCGAGGGCCGCCGGCCTGGGCGCGCACCTGACCCGGCCCGACAACCACGGCGCTGATCATCCGGTAGGACGCGGGATTCTGTACCGTCACGGTTTCGCCGAGACCACCCTCGCTCATCGCCTTACCCGTGGCGGTGAGGACGATCCCGGGCGCCTCGAAACTCATGCTCACGGTCGAGCCCTTGGTCACCAAGGTCGGCCGGCGCACATCCTCGGTTCGCAGGGTTTCTCCGGCGCGCAGCGTGCGGCGCGCCTGCATGCCGACGAGGTCGTTCATGGCTGTGATCGTTCCCGACATCACATCGTTCGCGACCGTGCCAAAGGTGAGATCGCTCTGTGCGATCATGGCGCCGCGCGCGATGTCGTGCGAGGGAACCACCACGCGCACGCCGCCGAATGCCGGCCAGCACAGCACAAGTGCCCATACGACCAGAAAAATTCGCATCATCGTCAGGCTCCCAGCTTTGCGGTTTCGGACAGCATTTCGTCGGCGGCCGTGACCACCTTCGAGTTCATTTCATAGGCGCGTTGCGCGGAGATCAGCGAGGTGATTTCCTCCACCGCGTCGACGTTGGAGGTTTCCAGAAAGTACTGCTGGATCGTGCCGTATCCCGTCGAACCCGGAACGCCGGCCTGCGGCGCGCCCGACGAGGCGGTTTCAGAGAACAGGTTGTCGCCGTTCGCCTTGAGGCCTGCGTCGTTCGGAAAGCGCGTCAGTTCGAGCTGGCCTACAGTCTGTGTCGCCGTCTGCCCCGGAATCGTCACCTGTACCTGGCCCTGGCTGTTGATCGTCACGGCCGTCGCGGTGGAGGGGATGGCAATACCCGGCGCCACGACATAGCCCTGTTGCGTTACGAGCTGGCCTTCCGGCGACAACGAGAAATTGCCGTCGCGCGTGTAGGCGTCGGTGCCGTCCGGCATCTGGACGCGGAAATAGCCCGCCCCGTTGATCGCCACGTCATAGGGGTTGGAGGTGCTCTTGAGGTCGCCGGCACCGGTGACGCGGTAGACCGCAGCCGTGCGCACACCCGCGCCGAGCTGGATTCCCGAGGGCAGCAGCGTGCCCGCGTCCGAGGACTGGGCGCCGGCCTGCTGGATGTTCTGATAGAGAAGATCCTGGAACGCCGCACGCTGTTGCTTGTAACCGGTCGTGTTCATGTTCGCCAAGTTGTTGGCGATGACTTCGACGTTGGTCTGCTGTGCGAGCATTCCGGTGGCTGCGATACTAAGGGCGCGCATGGCTGCTTCTCCTTATCCCGGGACGGTGCCGAGCTTTTCGACGGCCCGGCGTTTCAGGTCATCCGCGCTCTTTGCCAGTGTCGCGGTCGCTTCGTAGGCGCGCATGACTTCGATCATGCGTGAAATCTCGATGACGGGCTGGACGTTGGAGTTTTCGAGCATGCCCTGGGTGAGCTTTGCCTCCGTCGCCGGTTCGGGAGTCTGACCGGTGGAGTAAAGGCTAGCCCCCGTCTTCTTGAGCGCCCGCTCGTCGGCGAAGGTCACCAGGCGCAGCTTGGCAATTTGCCCCTGCTTGCCGCTGACCGTGCCGTCAGCCCCGATGCCGATATCGCCGTCGTCCGCCGCGATGGTGATCGGCCCGCCGTCGCCGAGAACCGGATCGCCTTCGCCGGTGACGATCACGCCGTCGGCGTTGAGAGTGAAATGGCCGTTGCGCGTGTAGCGCTCGCCGCCCGCGGTCTGGATGACGAAATAACCCTTGCCGCTGATAGCCAAATCGTAGGGGGAGCCCGTCGTGTCGAGCCGGCCTTCGCTCAGATCGCGCACCGTGCCGGCGTCGCTCACGAAACTTAAGGTCTGCGGACCACTCTGGTCCTCGGCCGGCTGGACCTGCTGGATCAGCTCCTCGAATTTCGCGTCTTCTCGCTTGTAGGCAGGCGTCGACACGTTCGCCAGATTGTTGGCGATCACATCCATCGAGCGGAAGGCCGCAAGCTGGTAGGAAAGACTTACGAGAGATGCATTATCCATGGGGCAGGGATCCCTTCTGGTCCTTCGCCGCTTCTGCGGGCTGCACGGGCCGTGCCATTCATGAGACCGCCGGTTCTGCTGGTTTTCTGCACCCCTCTCGTCTGTCTCCGGCAATTTCTGCCGGGGGAACTCTGCCGTCGCAGGCGATTTGAACCACTCCTTAACCACGCGAGCATAACGTCGCCGTTAAGCCTCTGAATGCGGACGAACGATGGCAAAGCAAGAAAAACTCCCGGCACCCGACCCCGAAGAAGGTGAAGAGGGCGAGAAGAAGGTCGAGACAAAGCAAGGTTTCGTTAAGAAACTGCTCGGCAACAAGAAGCTCCTGATGATCGCCGGAGGCGGCGCGCTGGTGCTGCTACTGGGTGTCGGCGCCGGACTTTACTTCTTCGTCTTCAGCGGGTCGGGCTCAAGCGGAAACGCCGAGACCGCCTCGGTTCCGGAAATCCCGGCCACGCCGCCGCAGGTGGCGTATTACGACGTGCCCGATCTCATCGTGAACATCCAGACCTCGGACGGATCGGCCGCCTATCTCAAGCTCTCGGTATCGCTGGAACTCTTCACGGCGGAGGAAAAGGCCGGCGTGCAGGCGCTGACCCCGCGCATCGTCGATCAGTTCCAGGGTTATCTGCGCGAGCTCAGAGCCGACGACCTGAAGGGCTCGGCCGGAATCATGCGCATCAAAGAGGAACTGTTGCGCCGCACCAATGTGGCCGCCGCGCCTTATCGCGTGCGCGACGTGCTCCTCAAGGAAATGATTATCCAGTAGGACGACATGGCCGACCAACCGGAAACCCCTGTAGACGAAAAACCAGAAGCTGCCGCCAATACGGAAGCCGTTGCGCCCGAAACCGTCGCCGCCGACGCCGCTTCTGCCGAAGCCGGCGCCGGTCCGGCGGAGCGCATCCTCAATCAGGAGGAAATCGATTCCCTCCTCGGCTTCGATGTCAGCAGCGACCAGCTTCAGGACAAGTCGGGCGTCAGGGCCATCGTCAATTCCGCGCTCGTTTCCTACGAGCGCCTGCCGATGCTGGAAATCGTCTTCGACCGGCTGGTCCGGCTGATGACGACCAGTTTGCGCAATTTCACCTCGGACAACGTCGAAGTCAGCCTGGACAACATCACCTCCATCCGCTTCGGCGATTACCTGAACTCGATCCCCCTGCCCGCCATCCTGGCGGTGTTCCACGCCGAACAGCTCGACAATTACGGCCTGTTCACCGTCGATTCCAACCTCATCTACTCGATCGTCGACGTGCTTCTGGGAGGACGGCGCGGTTCCTCCGCCATGCGGATCGAGGGCCGACCCTACACCACCATCGAACGCACGCTGGTGCAGCGGATGATCGAGGTGATCCTCCAGGACATGTGCCAGGCCTTCGAGCCTCTGGCGCCGGTCAACTTCCAACTCGACCGTCTGGAAACCAATCCGCGCTTCGCGGCGATCGCCCGGCCGGCCAATGCGGCAATCCTCGTCAAGCTGCGCGTCGACATGGAAGACCGCGGCGGACGCACCGAGCTGCTGCTGCCCTATGCCACGCTGGAGCCGATCCGCAAGCTCCTGCTGCAGCAGTTCATGGGCGAGAAATTCGGCCGCGACTCCATCTGGGAAGGCCATCTGGCGACCGAGCTGTGGTCCACCAGGCTCGAGATCGACGCCATCCTCGACGAACAGATCATGCCGCTCAACAAGATCATGAACCTTCAGGTCGGCGAGACGGTGATGCTCAACGCCACGCCGGATTCCAAGATCGAGATGCGCTGCCGCGGCGTGCCGCTGCTGCGCGGACGCATGGGACGGGCGGGAACGTCCGTCGCCGTGCGCATCGAGGAAGCCATCGAGCGCACCGACGCTTCGCGCGCGCTCTAGGAGATAACGATGCACATCACCCTCGCCCAAGTTCTCGAACTGATATTGAGTGTGCTGCTCGCCGCGACGCTAGTCTATTGCATCGTGCTGGAACGGCGCCTGGCCGCGGTCCGCAAGGGCCAGGACAGCCTCAAGACCATGATCGGCGAGCTTAACGCCGCCATCGCGGGCGCCGGTGCTTCGCTGCGCGCCCTCAAATCGGCAGCAGCCGGTGCCGCGGAAACCCTGGACGAGCGGCTGAAGCGCGCCCGCGCCGTCGCCGACGAGCTTTCCGTCCTCGCATCCTCCGGCGAACGCATCGCGCAGCGCTTCGACCGCGCCGTGCCGGCCGCCGCCAATCTACCGTCGGGCAGCGTCATGCACCGTCTCGACTCCCTGAAGGCCGTAAGATGAAACCGTTGCTGCCCGCTGTGGTCGTTGTGGGCCTTGCGCTACTCGGCCTAAAAAGCGAGGGCCTGGTGCGCAGCGCATGGGCGCAGGAGCCGAAGGCGGCCCAGTTAGGCGATATGGCCGTGCTGGCCAGGGACACGGCGCCCGTGGCGAGCGATCCCGCCGCCGAGGAAACGCGCTCGGACAGCGCCGCCGAAGTGGATGTTCTGTCCAGTCTCGCCAAGCGGCGCGAGGCCCTCGATGCGCGCGAGGCCGACATCGCCATGCGGTCGCAGGTGCTGGCGGCCGCGGAAGCCCGCGTCGACGACAAGATCGCCACGCTGAAGCAGCTACAGGACCACATCGCGGCGCTACTGGGCGAGCGCGACACGGTGGAGAAGGCGCAGCTTGCGTCTCTGGTGAAGACCTACACGGCCATGAAACCCAAGGATGCGGCGCGCATCTTCAACAATCTCGACGATAGCGTGCTCATCCCCGTGGCACAGGCCATGAAGTCGGACGCACTGGCGCCGATCCTGGCCGCCATGAACGCGGATGCCGCACAGAAATTGACGATCAAGCTGGCCGACCATCTCAAGCTGCCCGAGTTCGTGGCGCCGCCAAATCCTCCCGCCGCACCCGCACCAGCGACCACGGTACCGGCAACCGCGATACCGGCAGCCGCGGTACCGGCGGCCAAGCCGAGAACGGCAGCTGCGACGCCGACGGCCGCAAATCCAAAGGCGAGCAAATAGGTCAGACGCACGTTCGGATTGGACAGGGTTTTCTTTATGCAACGGTTCGTGCGAAACCTCTTCCGCTTCTGCCTCGTCTGCGCCGTGCTGAGCTGCGCGCCGGGCGCCAAGGCCGATTCTTTCGCGGCTTCGACAGAGAATGGATTTGCACGGCTTCTGTTCGGACTGACGCCGGCCGACAAGGTGTCCGCGCAAGCCGTCGGCGCGGTCCTGACGATCTCATTCAACCGCAAGCCGGCGATCACACCCAACGCCGTCGCCCAGGCCGTCCCCGCCTATCTTGCCAGCGCGCGCGCCGATCCGGACGGCAAGACCTTCCGCTTCGCGCTGACGCAGTCCGTGCGCGTCCACACCAGTTCCTCTGCCGGCAGGTTCGCCGTCGACCTGGCACCTCTGAGTTATGCCGGCACGACGCCCAATCTTCCGCCGCCGCCCCCGCCGCCGGGCAAAACGGTCGATCCCACCAAAATCGAAACCCTCAAGGTCCATGCGGGGACCTATCGCAACTACACGCGCATCGTCTTCGACTGGTCTCGCAACGTGCCTTATGCGGCGTTTCCGGGGGCGGGAAAGCTGACGGTCCGCTTCGAGGCGCTGGCGAATCTCGACTTCACGGCCATCAACAATCAGGCGCCGCCCTGGGTGAAAGCCGCCGGCTGGCACATCGAGAACAAGGGGACCGTCGTCGAATTCGTCACAGACGCGGCCTCCGGCTTCCGCAACTTCCGCGACGGGACGCATGTCGTCATTGACGTGCTGGCGCCGAGGACCGATGCCGACGCCTATAATCCGTCCGACAACGAGGCCTCGACGGCGGCGGCAAAGGCGCAAGCGATCTTGGATGCCGCGGCAAAGCTTAACGGCCGGACCAAGCCCGCCGCCGATCAACCGCAGCAGGCGGTCACCGAACCGCAGCCGGCGGATACGGCAGCCGTTGCGCCGCCGGCCGGTACGCCACCCGACGTCCAGATCGCCGACAGCAAATTGACGCGCGACGGCGCCGTGCTGACTTTCCCTGGTGCCGGACGGCGCGGTTCGGCCGTATTCATCCGCGGTTTGACCGCCTGGATCATCCTTCAGGATGCGCCGCGGCTCGACGCCACCAAGCTGAAGGCGCAGCTCGGCGACTTCCCCGCCGCCATCGATGCGGCAACCACCAGCAACTCGACGCAACTGCGCATCTCCCTGAAGCAGCCGGAACAGATCGCCGCCTTTGCCGAAGGCTCGACTCTCAAGGTCGTGATCGCGCCGCATGTGGATTCGACCGCGCTCGCCATCGGCTTTGCCCGCAACCAGGACCGTCCGGGCAGCTCCTCGATCTCGACGCTGCTTCCCGGCGTTACCCAGCCGATGAAGCTGGTCGATCCCGAAGCCGGCGACGAGTTGACCTTGATTCCGGGCGCGGCCGGCAGGAAGACGGCAAACGAACGCAATTATGTCGAGTTCTCCGCCCTCGAGACGGCCTCTGGCATCGTGCTGCTGCCTTTCGTCGACGACCTTTCGGTGACGATCGCCGGCACACGCGTGACGATCACGCGCGCGGGCGGATTGTCGCTCACCCCCGCCTCCCTGGCCGCCGGTACGCCCGAGGCCCTGGCCCGCAGCGGCCAAGGCCCCTGCTTCCTCGACTTCCCCAGATGGCGGAAGATCAGCGGCGGCACCTTCCTTGCCACGGAGCGCCGGTTGCGCGCCGCCGTGGCGCGGCTGAGGCCGCAAGCCGCAGGATGGGCCCGCCTGACGCTGGCGCAATTCTATCTGGCCAACAGCTTCGCCGCCGAAGCGCTGGGAATCATCAACATCTTGCAGGCGGACGATCCCGCCCTGCAGAGCGACATGCAGCTTCAGACCATGCGCGCGGCGGCAAATCTCCAGATGGGCCGTTATCGCGAAGCGCACAACGATCTGGCGGGCGCGCAGTTCGACGCCGACCGCCACGCCGCTCTGTGGCGCGGACTGATCGAGGCTGCGCAGGAGAATTGGGACCCGGCTCGCACCGATCTGGAGCGCGCCGCACCGGTGATGGATGCCTATGAACCCGACATGCGGGCGCGGGAGCGCCTTGCCGCCGCCGAGGCGGCGCTGGGCATCGGACGGCTCGAGATCGCCGACGCGCAGCTTGCGGGTCTTTCCGACCGGCTGGACAAGCCGTTGATGCTCCAGGCGGCGCTCGACCGCGCCCGGCTCTATGCCGCGGAACGCCGCAGACGCGACGCCGACCGTCTGTTCGCTCTGGTGGAATCGAGCGGCAACGAGCAACAGGCGGCGCAAGCCGTCTACTACCGCGTCACCGCGGGCCTGGCGGCGGGCACCATGAAGCCGGCCCAGGCGATCAATGCGCTGGAACGGCTGCGTTACCGCTGGCGCGGCGACCAGCTGGAGCTGAAGACCCTGCGCGCGCTCGCCTCGATCTACTTCGCCCAGAAGAGTTGGCGCGAAGGACTTCAGACGCTGCGCATCGCCACCGCGAACTTTCCCAACGATGATATGTCGGGCAAGGCGCAGGACGACATGCGCGCCGCCTTCGTCGATCTTTTCCTCAACGGCAAGGCCGACGGCATGCCGCCGGTCGAAGCGCTGTCAGTGTTCTACGACTTCATCGAACTGACGCCCATCGGCCCCGAGGGCGACGAGATGATCCGCCACATGTCGGACCGGCTGGTGGCCGTCGATCTTCTGGGACCGGCCGCGGACCTGCTCCAGTACCAGATCGACAAGCGGCTGGACGGAGTGGCGCGCGCTCAGGTCGCCACCAGACTCGCCATGGTCCAGCTGATGGACCACAAACCCGGCGCCGTGCTCGAAACCTTGCGCAGCACGCAGATCTCCACCTTGCCGGACGAGGTGGCGCATCAGCGTCTTCTGATGGAGGCCCGCGCGCTGGCCGAACAGAAGCAGTGGGATCAGGCGCTCGAACTCCTTGCCGTCGATCAGGCGCCGGACACCCAGCGCTTGCGCGCCGACATCTATTGGCAGAGCAGCAACTGGCCGCTCGCCGCCCAGACGGCCGAGGAAGCGCTCGGCACGCGCTGGAACGAAGCCTCGCCGCTCACCGCCGAAGAACGCCAGACGGCGATGCGCGCCGCCGTCGCCTTTTCGCTCGCCAACGACGAAGCCGGCCTCGACCGCCTGCGCACGCATTTCGGCGTCAAGATGAAAGCGAGCCCCGACGCCAGCGCCTTTGCCGTCGTCACCCAGCGCATCGACCTGCACGGGCTGGCCTTCCGCGACGCCGCTTCTCAGGTTGCTTCCATCGATACGCTGAAGACCTTCATGCAGGACCTTCGGCAGCAAACGGAATAGAACGGCTCGCGTTCATGCCGGGTCCTATCCGGCGGATTTCCCCTCTCCCCAGATAGCCCAAAGGCGGGCGCGCGGCCCAAACCGCGAACCCGCCTCCGGCACAGCTACGGCCGGCAAGCCCAATCCGCCACGCGGAAAGAGACATGCACCTTTGCTTGTCCTCGGACCTCGCGGGACAGCACATCCTGCGCCTGGCGCCCCGCCCTCGAGGGCAGCGCGACCCGCTTCGTGCCTTGCACGACAACGGGCGGCGATCCTGATGCGGTCCCTTGCGGATGCACGCGAGCGCGCATCCTTCGGTCCTGTATGTTCTCGCGCCGCTGCGGATCGGAGCCTTCGCGAAAGACCCTTGGCCGCTGTTCTGCCGTTCTGCTCCTTTTCCCAAACAACAAGCGGCATATGGGAACGGACAAAGAACGTTTCAAGGGGTATGCAGCAGATTCAATGATCAAATAATGTTACGACACCGAGACGCATTATCATTCCGGAGCCGGCGGCTGGGGTTTGGAGTGGATCGACTCTGCCCCCGCACGCACCTCACGCGGCGCTTGCCAGCCGATTAAACCAGCGCAGGACCAGCCGCAGCTTCTGTAATGGATACGCTGTCGCTGGATTCTCCACCGGCAAGCCTCACTCCATTTGTGTCGAAAGCCGACGAAACACAGCACCGCGGAATGCATTCCGATCCCATGCAAGCCTAAAATCATCTCGAACAAACAACTCGCTGAAAACTATGGTTGTCCCAGGTGTTTCAGCTCTAAAGCATGGCGGAAGTTCGTCGGGCAATTGTTTTGTTACCAATGCTTCAATGAACATCGGGATCGGGGGATCTACTGGAAGGATATGCCTGAAGGTCGATCTTTTGACATCGACGATATCAAAGACTTTCAAAGGCAGATGAAAAAAGAACTCCTCCTCTGGATTCGACTGAAACCGGCACGGCCAAAATTCTCCTGCCTCACACCCCAACTCGACCGCAGTCGACGCGGCACGTTGTGAAAAGATGGCAATCCACGACCAAATCACAAGATCGGGAATCGATTGGCGGTTCATTTCGACCCTCGTTGCCGAAGGTTCAGCAATCTGCATGTCAAAAATTTCCATTCCCGCTGCGCGCAGTACCTCTCTCACTGCGATGGGGTTCATACCGCACGTTGTAATCGCCTTTGCCAGACGTTCATCCGGCACAAAACCAACGAGTGACCCTTCTTGTCCGCGCATCGCCCAAATTGTCATGGATATGTTCCCTTTGCGAGGAGCGATGCCTTAATGGCTTCCAGAGCCGCGCTTACCCCTGAACTACCAGCCGCATTCAAACCAGCATTGGTCGCACCGTTCACGCCTTCATAATACGCGTTCGTGTGGATACCCTGGTGGTTTTGCATGCGTAACACAATCAGGTTTTGAAGGTGGGAATGCGTCGACAGCTTATCCATTACCGCGTCATCGCGGGACTCGGGTTCAGCAGCACACTTTGACACATTACCGCGTTTGCTGTGCACCTGCGCCTGCTTCGCGCCCGCGCCTGGAATTTCTTCATGACTCGCATCTCCCGCATCGTCGTTCCAGGCCGTGATGGAAAAGCTGTCGCGGGATTAGCAATAACGCACGCGGAGGCGCGGAGGCCGCGGAGACACTCTTCCACTCCGCGTTCTCCGCGTCTCCGCGTGGTAATCCGGATGGCAGCCTCAAGGGCGGCCATGACGAAGAAGTTGAAGTCCCGTCTGGAACCTCGTACCGCATTCCTGCTCAAGATCACGCATCTGTCTCGGTGGGTCCCGGGTCGCGCGTCCTTCGCTGCGCGAAGGACGCTTGCCCGGGATGACAGCTAATACAAGCAGTGTTGAAAGCAGCCGCTCTACGCCGCGGGCATTGCCAGGTCGCGGAAGGCGGCGATCACCTTCTTATAGGTGTCGCGCTTGAAGGGCACGATCAGGGACGGCAGTTCGTCCATCGCGATCCAGCGCCAGGCTTCGAACTCAGGCTCGTGGGTTTCGAGGTTGATGTCGGCGTCGGTACCCAAAAAACGCGCCGCCAGCCATTTCTGCCTCTGGCCGCGGAAGCGCCCGTGCAGCGCCACGCCGATGAGATGGGACGGCAGATCGTAGGACAGCCAGCCATCCATCTCGCGCAGGAAGTCGCACTTGTCGGTGCCGATCTCTTCCTTCAATTCGCGCCGCGCCGCCTCGTGCGGCGTCTCGCCCGCGTCGATGCCGCCTTGCGGCATCTGCCAGCCTTCCACGCTCTGATCGATGCGCCGGCCGACGAAGACGCGGCCCTCTCTGTCGAGCAGCATCACGCCCACGCTGGGACGATACGGCAGCTCGACGTATCCGGGTTTCGACATCACGCAGTCTCTAAATTCGGCTTTTTATATTCGCGCAATCTAGCGGAAAACCGCTTCACACTTTTCCGGATTGCGCTCAGTGCTTTGCACCGACGACTATGGCCGATATGGGCGCCAGAACAAAGCCCCGGCCGGAAAGACCGCGCGACCAGTTGGCGACGCGTTCGAGCGTCACGGGATAGAGAAAGCCCGCCCCCACCGCGCTGCCTTTGCTGCGCGCTTCGGCTTCGAGATCGGACAGGCGATGGTCGATTTCCATCGCGGACTGGATGGAATCGACGGTCAGCGTCGCCTGGCTGAACGGCACGCCGACGCGTGCCGCTACGTCGGGCGCCACAGAATGCATCGCCGAGCCGTTGTCGAAGAACATGAGGCCCCGGCGGTTGAGGTAAGTCAGCATCGGTTCCAGCGCGCCAGCATCCGAGAGCAGCTTGCCGCCCAAGAGGTTGGTAATTCCCACATAGCCGGTGAAGCGCGTCAGCGACCACACCAGCTTCTTGGTGTTGGTGTCTTCCCCCACGCCGGTGCGCAGCGTGTACTGGCCGGGATCGCTGTCCGGAAAGTCGTAGGGCTCCATCGGCACTTCGAGCAGGACTTCGTGGCCCTTCTTGCGCGCCGCCGCCACCCAGTTCTGCACGTCGTTGGAATATGGAGCGAAGGCCAGCGTCACGCCCGGCGGCGTGCCGTCGATGGCAGCCGAGGTCGATCTGGCGCTGATGCCGAGACCGCGGATCACGATGGCGATGCGTGGCTTGCCGTCGGGGCGAATGGCCGTCCCGTAAGCGCGCATGGGAGACAGGCCGTTGTCGGCGATGCGCGGCAAAGGTCCCTGCGGAGTTTTTTCGATCAGCGCCGGATTGGCGACCGCGGCGCCTCCGGTCATGGGCGGAGGCGATGGCGGAGGAGGAGGAGGCGCGGGCGGTACGGCTGCCGTTTGCGCGGGCGGTACGGCCGCCGTTTGCGCGGGCGGAACCGTTTGTCCGGGAGGCGGTGTCTGTCCGGGCGGTACTGCCGTACCCGGCGGAACGGCCGCGGCGGGCGTTTCCCCGCCGGGCGGAGCTTGCGTCGCGGGCGGCGTTTCGCTCGCCGGAGTTTCGACGGGCGGCGGTGCGGGGACGCGCGCGATGTGCCTGGGTGGAATGTGCAGGGTCGCGACCTGCCGGCCCGCATTCGGATCGCCTAAGAAAGTGACGGCGGCAGCGATCCCGGCCAGGACGAGGATCACGAGGATATAAGCCAGCGCAAGCACCAGCCCCCCGCGGCGCTTGTGCTCCGATTCCCCGTTCATGCCGCTCGCGGCCATGACCGCAAGCTAAAGGCGGTCATGGTTACGCTCCGGTTAATGACGGCGAATCTAGTGAGCGTTGGGTCCCTTCTGGGCCACCAGGGCGCCATTGCCGTGCAACATGCCCAAAGCATAGGTGAGCTGGAAATCCTTATCCTTGCTGCCCGCCGGCGGACGGATGACGGTCTGGGGCTTCTTGCCGCCCAGCTGTTCCGGCTGGAGGTGGCCCGGCAGGTCCGCTTCGCTCGGGCGCTCGATCTTCACCTCGGCTTCTTCGCCGGCCTGGGCGACCGCGATGTTCGGCACGATGCCTTCGGCCTGGATGGAGCGGCCCGACGGCGTGTAGTAGCGGGCCGTCGTCAGGCGCAGTGCGCCGCCGCCTTCGGAGAGCGGAATGATGGTCTGCACGGAACCTTTGCCGAAGCTGGTCATGCCGACGACGATGGCGCGCTTGTGGTCCTGCAGGGCGCCCGCGACGATCTCGGAGGCCGAGGCCGTGCCGGCGTTGATCAGCACCACCAGCGGCTTGTTGTCGGTGATGTCGCCGGATCTGGCGGGGAAGCGCTGCGTGTCGTCCGGCTGGCGGCCGCGGGTGGAGACGATCTCGCCGCTGTTCAGGAAGTCGTCGCTGACTTCCACGGCCTGATCGAGCAGCCCGCCCGGATCGTTGCGCAGGTCGATCACATAGCCCTTGAGCGCCGGGCCGATCTGCTTCTTGAGCTCGCGCACGGCGCGTTCCAGGCCCGCATCCGTCTCTTCGTTGAAGGAGGCGATGCGGATGTAGCCGATATCGCCCTCGCGGTGCCATTTGACGCTGTCGACATGGATCACGGCGCGGGTCAAGGCGACGTCGAAGGGCTTACTCTCGCCTTTGCGCAGAATGGTCAGCGTCACCTTGGAGCCGGCCTGACCGCGCATCTTGTCGATGGCATCGTTGAGGTTCATGCCCTGGATGGCGTTGCCGTCGATGGCGGCGATGTAATCCCCGGTCTTGAGGCCGGCTCGCGCGGCAGGCGTGTCGTCGATGGGCGAGACCACTTTGATGAGCCCGTCTTCCATCGTGACTTCGATGCCGATGCCGCCGAATTCGCCCTTGGTCTGAATCTGCATGTCGGCGAAGGCCTTGGCGTCCATGTAGCTGGAATGCGGGTCGAGACCCGAGACCATACCTTCGATGGCGCCGTTCATCAGCTCGCTGTCCTGCACCGGACGGACGTAATTGGCGCGGACCTTTTCATAGGCTTCGCTGAAAAGATTGAACTGTCGGTAGACAGTCGCGTTGTTGGCGCCTTGCGCCTGCGGCAGCAGCAGTCCCGCCGCCGTGATGAACCCGATCCCCACCCCGAGAAAAACCAACGCAAGGCGCTTCATGGCTTATTTGCCTTCCTCAACGCGGCGGCGATGTAAGGGGCGGGGCTCATCCCTCGTCCGTTCTGCCGCAATTCGAAATATAGCCTAGGCTCGCGGTTGGATTTCGACATCGTACCAACCGGCTCTCCGGCGAGCACGCGATCGCCGGTACGAACGTCGAGGCGATCCAACCCGGCCAACACGGCATCGTAGCCGTCGGTCATTTCCAAGATCAAGACTTGGCCGCTTCTTTGGTAAGGCTCGGCGAAAAGAACCCGCCCGTCGGTCGGGGAAATCACCTGCGCCCCCGGAGCGACGATATAGGTTAATCCCGGCGCTGCGCTGCCTCCCATGCCGTCGAGGCCCCCTGCCGCAAGCGAGCCCACAACCGGCCTCAGCAGAGTGTCGCGGCCCAATTTGCCGCGGCCTGTCCTGTCCGCGGTTACCGTTACGACGCCCTGGGAAAGCGGGACCGAGCGCAACTGTGCCACCTTTTGCAGCAGGGCCGAAAGATTGACGGCCTGGGAGGCGATTATATCGAATTTTTTCTTGAGATCTCCGTAATGGCCCGCGGCGGCATCGGCCTCCAGCCGCTTCATCGCCAAAAGTTGATCGAGTTCGATACGCGCTTGCGCCAGGAAATCTGCGTTCCGGGCGGCTTCGGCCCGGCGCGCCACCAGCGCCGTCCGGGTGCGCCGCAATGCTTCGAGCCGCCGGGCGAGCTCCGCGGCCTTGCCGTAGACATCCGGCAGCGAGGCGCCGATCAGCATGGCGCCGCGGGCCGCCGCCAAGGCGTCGTCGGGACGCACGGCCATCGCCGGCGGCATATCGTGCTGGAGACGCTGAAGCACCGCGAGCAGGCGCGACACCGAAACCCGGTCGCGAGCAAAGCTCGCCGAGAGGCTCTCGTTCAAGGCGCCGAGACGGCCGACTTCGAGACCGAGCTTGGCTTTCTCTTCTTCGAGTTGTTCCACGCGCGCCGCGGTCCGCACCAACTTCTGTCGCAACGCTTCCGCCTGGCGCGCCAAGGCATCCGATTGCGTCTTGGCGCTGTCGACGCGCGGCTTGTCCTTGGCGATCTGCGAGGCGAGGTTGCGGAACTGCTCCGCGGTGGACGGTTGATGCAGCAGCGACCGCATCGGCACGGCACGGCTAAGGTCGATGCCGCTGTCGGGATCGGGCGCCGTTCTGTCCGCCGGCATTGCAGGGCGCGGATGCGGCACGGGCACCTTGCCCGCGCTGGCCGCGGGTGCGACCGCCAGGACGAGGATCAGCGCAGCCGCACAGGCGGCTTCACGCTTTCTTGGTTTGTGCCTTGACCGCATTGATGCGCCGCTCGAGCTCCTCGGGATCACCCAAAAACTTCGCATCTGCAGCCCGCCAGGACGCATTCAGACGATAGGCCTTCGGAATGCCCGTCGGCAAATCGACATCGATGATGGCTTCGTCGCTGATGCCTTCGAGATATTTCAGCAGCGCGCGCAAGGAATTGCCGTGCGCCGCGATCAAGACGCGCTTGCCCGCCTTGAGGTCGGGCAGGATCGCCTCTTCCCAGTAAGGCATGACGCGGCCGAGCACGTCCTTGAGGCTTTCGCTGCGCGGCAGGTCGGCCTCCGGCACGCCCGCATAGCGGCGGTCGTGGCCGGGAAAATCGGGAGAGGAAAGCTCGACCGGCGGCGGCGGCGTGGCATAGGAGCGGCGCCAGATCTTCACCTGCGCCTCGCCGAACTTCTCGACCGCTTCGCGCTTGTTGGCACCTTGCAGCGCGCCGTAGTGCCGCTCGTTGAGGCGCCAGTGCTTGAACACCGGCAGCCACATCAGGTCCATCTCCTCCTCAGCCAGGCACAGCGTCTGGATGGCGCGCGTCAGAAGCGAGGTGTGAGCGACATCAAAGGCAAAGCCGTCCTGCTTCAGGGTGCGTCCGCCGGCGCGCGCTTCCTTCACGCCCTGCTCGCTGAGGCGCACGTCGCGCCAGCCGGTGAACAGGTTCAGCTTGTTCCACTCGCTCTCGCCGTGACGCAGAATGACGAGCTGGTAGTCCTTGTAGGCGCCGTCTGCCATCTTTCTCGTTCCCGTTGGTTCCTTGGGTTCTTTTAGCGTCTGGCGGAAGAAGGAAAAGCTCTTTTCTGCCGCGGCGGGACGGGCGGGCGGATACGCCGCCAATGTGGCCCGATGAGGGCCGCCCCGGGGGCGAATCTGCCGGGAAAATTCTGCCCAGGCGTCTCGCATGCACCCACGGCTGCCTTGTATCTATTTGTTTTTACTTCACTTTTCAACAACCTCCGGCGGCACGAAACTGGCAAGGGACGGACCGGAAAACCGGGTAGAAGCCCATGCCCCGCAAGCGTTCCCTGTTCGTCAGAATGACTGCCGCAATCTCCATGCTGGCCATCGCAGCCACCCCTTGTTTCGCCCTGTCGCGCGTCAAGGACCTGGTCGATGTGGAAGGCATCCGCGACAACATGCTGGTCGGCTACGGCCTCGTCGTCGGTCTCAACGGCACCGGCGATTCCCTCAAGAACGCGCCGTTCACCCAGCAGTCGATCCAGACCATGCTGGAGCGGCTGGGCGTCAACACCCGCGGCACCACCATGCAGACCAAGAACACCGCCGCGGTGATGGTGACGGCAAATCTTCCCTCCTTCGCCGCCTCCGGCACGCGTATCGACGTGTCGGTCAGTGCGATGGGCGATGCCAAGAGCCTGCAGGGCGGTACGTTGCTGGTCACCCCGCTGTTCGGTGCCGACGGCCAGATTTACGCGCTGGGACAGGGCCCGGTCGCCATCGGCGGCTTCACCGCCCAGGGCGACTCCGCCAGCGTGACGCGCGGCGTGCCCACCGCCGGGCGCATCTCGAACGGCGCCATCGTCGAACGCGAGACCGGCTTCGCGCTGGCCAGCGAGCACAGCCTGAAGCTCTCGCTGCACAATCCCGACCTGACGACGGCGACGCGCATCGCCGCGGCGGTCAACACCTATCTCGGCAACAATGTCGCCGAGGCTTCCGATCCCTCCACCGTGCGCATCAACGTTCCCGCGGACTATCCCAAGGGCGTCGTGGGCCTTCTGACCGACATCGAGCAGGTGAAGGTCGATCCCGACGAGCCGGCACGCGTGGTGATCGACGAACAGTCCGGCGTCATCGTGATGGGTGCGGACGTGCGCATCTCGACCGTCGCCATCGCCCAGGGCAATTTGACGATCCGCGTCAACGAGACGCCGCAGGTCAGCCAGCCGGGGCCGCTGTCGCGCGGCACAACCCAGGTCGTCCCGCGCACCCAGATCGATATCGACGAAGGCAAGGGCAACAGGATCGCCATCATGCGCGAAGGCGTGGCGTTGCAGAGCCTGGTCGACGGCCTCAACGCGCTGGGCGTGGGCCCGCGCGACATCATCTCGATCCTCCAGGCGATCAAGGCCGCTGGCGCCTTGCAGGCGGAAATCCAGGTGATCGGATGACCCCGGACATCCAGACCGCGATGAGCCTTGCACGCTCGACGCCGGTCCAGGCGCCGCAGGCCACCACCAATGCCGCCGCGGCCAAGAAAGCGGCGCAGGATTTCGAAAGCGTTTTCCTTTCCCAGATGCTGAACCAGATGTTCGACGGCATCTCGACCGACGGACCCTTCGGCGGCGGCCAGGGCGAAGCGATGTTCCGCTCCCTGATGATGGACGAATACGGCAAGCAGATCGCCTCCCAGGGCGGCATCGGCCTCGCCGACGCCGTCACGCGCCAGCTTCTCACCACGCAGGAAAGCCGTCCGTGACGCCCGACACCCAGAAGATCGAGCTTCTGATCGCCATGGCAGAGCGCCTGATCCTCGCCATCGAAGACGATATCGCGGCGTTGCAGGCGGGACGGCCGAAGGAAATGCGCACCCTGGACCCGGAAATCCAGCGCCTCACCCTCACCTACAGCCGCGAAGCGGCGAACCTCGATCCGCAGCGCGCCAAGTCGGCGCCGGTGGAACTGCGCCGGAAATTCGTCACCGTGACGGGTAAGTTCCGCGAGGTGCTCGCCCTGCACGCGCGCCTCCTGACGCGCATGCGCCGCGCCAGCGAAGGCATCGTCAAGGCCGTGGCCGACGAGGTGGAGCGCGTCCGTGCGCCCTTGCGCACCTACGGCCCCGCCGTGCATCCCCGCCCCGTGGGCGCGATGGTCTACAACAGCGTCGTCTGACGAAACAGCATTCCACGCCAAACCGCTTTCATGTCATCCCGGCCACCCGCCTGCGCCAAGGCTTCGGCGGGTTGGGAGTCAGACCAAGTCCGCCGTAGCTTCAGCGAAGGCGGAAGCGTTGCATAGCAACGCGCAGAGCCGGGAACCACTCATTCACAGGTGTTTGCTTGAAAGTGGGTTCCGGATCGCGCCTGCGGCGCGTCCGGGATGACAGATGGGGATGATTCAAATGGAGAATCGATTCTAAGCGCTGGTGCTGGAAGTGCCGCCCAGAATGCTGAGGGCCAGCGAATAGCTCGAAATCTGCGACTGCGTATAGGCAGACGCCGTTCCGCTCGAAGTGCTCGACGTGCCGGTGGAGGATGACGTGGTCGAATTCGAGGATTGGTAGATTTTCTGGATGGAGCTCAGCACGTTCAGAAGCTGGGCGCGCGCCGCGCCGGCACCCGTGGTTGTCGAAATGTCCAGCCCGAGGCCCGTGAAACCGAGCGCATACGAATCCTTGATCGAAGTCGTAGAGGAAGAAGACGAAGCGGAAGACGTAGTGCCGCTGCTGGATTCTTTGGACAGCGTCTGTGCCTCGATCCCCAGCCGTCCGAGGGCATCGGTGTCATCGGGCCCGGAGATGAGTTTTGCGGTCACCCCCGCGCTGACCTCTATCTTGAGCGATGCGCCGTTCGACGCGTAGGCGACGCTGGCCTTGCCCTTGCTGCCGAACTGGCCATTGAGCTTGGTGACGAGCGAACTCAGCGTCTCGTCCTTGTCGATGGCGATGGTGAAGGTGCGACCGCTGTCCCCTTCGATCTCGACCTTGAAGGTGTCGCCTGCCCGCAGCGTGGAGGCCGCAGTAAGGCTTGAATTCTGTTGTCCGGCGACCTTGCCGGCCGGCAGGCCCAGTGCGTCGAGCACGCTGCCGCCGTTGGAATCGAAGGCAATTCCCTGCCCCGTCGACTGGCCGTCCATGCCGCCGTATTGGCGGACCCAGTTTACCGAACCGCTTCCGCTCACGGCCGCGACAAACATATTGGAGGTATCGGAGGCATTGCGCGTCTGGCCTGCAAACGTGCCCGACGTCGTTCCGGCCAGATAGACCGTACCGTCGGAGCCGACCGTCAGGGCGCCGCCCTTGTCGTTCGCCGAGGTGCCGAGGTAGCTGACGTGGTCCGCGGTGACGCTGCTGCCGTTATCCGTGGCAGCGAACACGAAGGCATCCGTGCCGCCGGAGCCGGCAGCCGCCACCGTCGCGTTGAGGGAGGTATTCCGTGTCGTGCCGGAAACGTAGATTTGGCCGCCGGAAACCGCCAAACCGGTGACGGATCCGCCGTACTGGAGGTCTCCCATATCCATCTGCCAGACGGCCGCCTGAGTGGCGTCGCCGCCCGCATATTTGGAGAGGATCGCGTGGCCGTTCTGAACCGAAGCCACCAAGAGGTCGCCCGAGTCCGTCAGCGCCGTGGCGGATACGGCGTCGTCCGCCGTGGTGCCGAATTGCTTCTCGTAGACAACCTTGCCCTTGTTATCGAGTTTGGCGACATAGGCGTCCGCACCGCCGATCTTCGTCTGACCCGAACCGATCGCGCCGGTCGTCTGTCCGCCGATATAGACGTTGCCCGAGGAATCGACGCTGACCGCCGCGGTCTCGTTGGCGTTCAAGGTCTGGAGTTGCGTCGTCCAGACCAGATTGCCCTCGGCATCGAACCGGGTGGCGAAACTGTCCTGATTGCTGTCGGCGACGGCGCCGGTCGAGAGTTTGGCGGTGGTCGAACCGACGATGGTAACGCCGCCGCTCGGGTTCAGCGCCATCGACGCACCGTCGGCCGTGCCGGCGCTGCCCAGCAGCTTCGTCCAGATCAGATTGCCGGCAGAATCGTATTTCGACAGATAGGCGTCCTGATCGCCCTGATTGAGCTGGCTGCCGAAATCGCCGGTGGCGTTGCCCAGCATGTATACGTTGCCGCTGGAATCGACGACCGTCGCCGCTGCGGTGGTATTGCCGGTGGTCGGGCTGACGGTCCTGCTGAATTCGGCCTGCGGGTCCGAAAGGTTGGTGAGCTTCACCAATTTGCCCTGGTAATCCGCGGCCGTGTCTTCGGTCGCAGAGGTGAGGCCGGACATCCCCGCCACGTAGAGCGACGGCTCGGTCGCCGCCGCGGATAGCGTCACCTGCTCGCTGCCGCCCGGATCGATTTCGACGGCGTATTCCTGCTTGGCCTTGGTCGCGGTGGTGGCGGCATCCACGGTGCCGCTGGTGAGCACCTTCTTGAAGCGAGTCGTGCAGCCCGCCGCGGAGAGCTGCTGGTTGACGTAGCTGACGACGTTGCCGATCGAGAGATCGCCCTGCACTTGGGACAGGTCGATCTCGATATCCTGCGTGGCGGTGCCCTTCTTGATCGAAATCGTGAAGTTGCCGGATGCGGAAAGACCCGGAACGGCGCTTGAGACGTTGTTGCCGTCCACCAAGTTCGTGCCGGTGTAATCGAAGGTCGCAGACGCCACACTTGCCGTGCTGACGACGGACGAGGAAGGCTCTTGGGCCTGAAGCGTGAAATTGTTGAATTCTTCCGACGATATGTAGTCCTCGATTTCCTGCAATCCATCCTGGAAGCGCGTGTTGTAGCCGGCTCGCTGGCCGTCGGTCGTATCGTCGCTCTTCGCCATCACGGCGAGATAAGAAAGGTTGTTGACCGCCTTGTAGAGGGCAAAGAGCTTCTGGTTGTCCTGCTCGGTCTCGGTATCGTCGGTGATGCCGGCCGTGAGCGGCACGTCGCTCTCGTCGATGAAATTGGTGAGGTTGAGCACCTCGGCCTGGCGCGCTTCGCCCGATTTCTGCGTTTCGCTCCAGGGCGTGACGTCGTCGGCAGTGGCGCTCTTCTTGGAAGACGACGCGGAGGACGAGGTCGTGTTGGACGCGGACCGGTTCGATAGATTGGCCGCAGAGGCGCTCAGCTTAGCTTGATAATAGCTAAGCAGGGTCGACGTATCGAAACCCACGATCGTTGACATAGAGCCTCGCAGCGAACCGCGAAGTATCGCCCCGATGGACTTAAGGCGCGTTTAAGAGGTCGACGTGCTTAACGCCGCCTTAACGGCCCGCGCGCGACAATAGGGGATGTCCCGCGATCCCTATGCCCAAGGACTGAAGCTCACCGCCGACGGCCGCCACGCGCAAGCGATCGAAGCCTTCGAGCAGGCTCTGGCGCTGAAAGCGGACGACACGCGCACCCTGTTCGCCCTCGGCAACACGGCGCGCGTGCTCGGCATGGCGGGACCGGCGGAGGAATTCTATCGCCGGGTGCTGGCGATCGAGCCCGGTCGTCTTGAGCCGCTGGTCAACCTCGCCAACCTGTTGCGGGCCCAGGGACAGTTCGCGGCGGCGGAAGCGTTGCTCAAGCCCGCATTGGCACGAAACCCCGAGGCGCCGGAGTTGTGGCTGACGCTGGGCTCGGTCTACCGCGAGACGGGCGATGTGGAACGCGCCCGTGCCCATTACCGCGAGGCCATCTTACGCAGGCCGGGCTATGGGGCGGCGCTGGTCAATCTCGCCGATCTGGTGGCCGACGAAGGAGAATACGACGAGGCGCTGGCGCTTTACGGCGGCGCGTTGGCGTCCGAGCCGGACAGCGCGCAGGCCCGGCTCAACCGCGCCGTACTCCATCTGCTGCGCGGAGAATTGCGGCGCGGCTGGCGCGACTACGCCGCACGGCTGAAGATTGCCGGAAAGGTGCCGCTTGCCGACCACGGACTGCCGCGCTGGAACGACTCCTGCCTGAAGCGCACCAGGCTTCTCGTTACCGCAGAGCAGGGCGTCGGCGACCAGATCATGTTCGCCAGCATGATCCCCGAACTGGCTGAACGCGCCGCGGCGGAAGGGGGCAGCATCCTCCTCGAATGCGAGCCGAGGCTGGTGGATTTGTTGGCGCGTTCGTTCCCAAAAATAGCCGTGCATCCTTCACGCATCGATAACCACGAAGGGAAAATTCGCGCCCATTACGACTGGCTGCAGAATGCGGGCGGCGCCAACGCCTCAGTGGAGATGGGCACGCTGCCGCGTTTCTTGCGGAACAGTCTCGATCAATTCCCGGCGCCGCATGCCTACCTCAAGCCCGATCCCGCGGAGCAGGAACGCTGGCGCGCGGCGTTCGCAGAGCTTCCGCGTCCCCTCACCGGCATCTGCTGGCGCAGCGGCTCCACAGGCGGAAGCCGCGCCGTGCAATACGCGCCGCTCGAAGCCTGGGCCTCTTTCATCCGGGACCTTCAGGGCACGGTGGTCTCCGCGCAATACGACGCGAAGCCGGAGGAAATCGCAACGCTCTCCGCCATGAGCGGACGCGACATCGTGGTGCCGCAAGGCATCGATCAGAAGAACGAACTCGACCGCACGGCGGCGCTGCTCTCGACGCTCGATGTGATGGTCAGCGCGCCGACCGCCGTCTCGTGGCTGGCCGCCGGGGCGGGCGTCGCCACCTGCAAGGTTCTCTACGACACGAGCTGGACGAGCTTCGGCTGCACCTATGAACCGTTCGCGCCGTCTGCCGCCTGTATCATGCCGAAGCAGCGCGGCGACTGGGCCGACGTCTTCGCACAGGTGCGCGGTTTTCTCAGCTCGCGGCTTTCGCCAGGTTAGTTTCGCGTTTCGCGGACAGAGCGGCGGCCAAATCGGCGGCGATGTGCGCGGCAGCGTTGCCGTCGATGGTCATCAGACTGGCGGTGTGCATTTCATGGCGGCGCTCGTTGTCGCCGAGCAGCGCCCACACGGCCTTGGCGATCGCCCGGTCGCCGGCCCCCGACGCCAAGCCCAGCGACACGCCCAGTCCCGCGCGCTCGAAGGCCGAAGCGGACAGTGCGTGGTCTTCGCTGATGCAGAGATAGATCGCCGGCACGCCGAAGGCCGCCAGTTCGTAGGCCGTCACGCCGAACGCCGCCAAGGCCAGATCGCAGGAAGCGAATTCGGTGGCCAGCCCGTCGGCGCCTTCGATGGTCTCGAAGTTCGAATGCAGAGAGACGATTGTTTTCGCGATGCGGTCCTTGTTTTTGAATCCGGGCCCGATGACGAAGCGGGCCCGGAAGGCGGGTTCGAGCATGGCGAGCGCATTGGCGGCACGCAGCGTCAGTCCGAAGGGATCGCTGCCGCCCATCGTCACCAGCAGCGTCGGGAGAGAAGAGTGCGACTGCGGCCGGCCGGCCGTCGGCGACAATCCCAACAGCGCCCATTCCCAGCCAATGCGAACGGCGCAATTCGAGCCCTGCCAATCGAGACGCTCGGTCTGCGGTACCGGCGGGTAGTAGGCGAAATCGGCGGCGAGGCGCCGCTCGGAAGCATCATCGATCACCGCGACGAGCGGCGCCTTCCAGGCTTCGACTTCGGCGCGCGTGGGGCCGTCGCGGCAATCGAGGATCAGCAGATCGGGCTCGACGCCGGGCAATGTCGCATGCGGACCGTCGATAAGATGTGCTGCAAAACCGGCCTGACGGATGGCGGGCAGCGCGTCTTCGCTGCCGTTGACGGCAAACACGGCGCCGATGCCCTGGACGTCGCGCAAGGCGCGCGCCAAGGCGATCATGCGCTTGACGTGTCCGAAGCCGTAGGAGCCGCCGCCGTCGCAGCGGATCAGGGCGAGGCCGCCTTGCGGGGCGATCTCTTTCTGGCGGACGTGGGCGTTGATGCCGCGCAAAGCCGGTTCCCTTTCGAGCAGCAGAAGAAGATCGGCGAGCGAGGCTTCGCCCGCCTTGGCTTCCAGGCGCGCATGCACCGCTTCCACGAAGGCTAGGTCGTCGGGCGTGTCGATGGTGAGGCGGCCCGCGTCGCGCGCCAGCTTGGGATAGGGCTTGGCGCGGGCGATGGGCACGAAATCGGGATGCAGCTTGAAATAGCCCGTGACATGCTCGCGCGCTACCGGATCGCCCGCGGCATCCATCATCAGCTTGTCGAGGGCGCGGCGCGTCATGGGATCGACGCCCTGATGCGCGGTTTGGGCGTTCTCCTCCAGCAGCACGTAATCGCAGTTCTGCTCGATCATCGCCGTGATGAGATGATCGACGAAATCCGCGTCGATGAAGGGCGCGTCGGCATTCACCCGCACGATGATGTCGGCATCCAGAAGTTCGGCAGCGCGGGCAAAGCGCGCCAGCACGTCGTCTTCCGGGCCGCGCACCACGGTGACGCCGTTCTGACGGCCGAACTCGGCGATGGCGTCGTCCAGCGGACCCACGCTGGTGGCAATGGCGACCTCTTCGATGAGGCGCGATTTCCTCAGGCGATGGACGATGTGCCACAGCAGCGGCTTGCCGGCGATGGGCTTCAGCACCTTGCCGGGCAGACGCGTCGAGCCCATCCGGGCCTGGATGACGGCGACGATCCTCATACAGGCACCCAGTCGGCACGGATGTGACGCAACGGACGCATGCCGTCGGCCGGATCGGCGCGCCAGTCGCGATCTTCGCGCTCCGATGGTTGCGGTTCCTTGAATCCCGCGCCGTCCGCTGAAAACGATTCGCGGATGCGTGCGATGACCGGCGCGATCTCCCCGGGCAGCCAGCAATGTCCCGCGGCGTATTCGGCGCCGTGCCCGTCGAGATCGAGATGGAACTCCACCGCCTCCGCGCCCCAGCGATGCACGGCGCGTTCGATTACCGCGGGACGGCGCGTGTGATCCGACCAGCCGGCCTTGCAGCCGGTTGCTTCGCGCAGCGCCGCGATGGCGGAGAGATTGGCTTCGCCGACGGGCGCCGGATAGGCCGAGACGCAATGCAGCAGGGTGATGTCCGCAGCTCCCGCCTGACGCAGCACGGCGACCGCTTCGAGGATTTCCTCCATCGTGGCCATGCCGGTCGAGAGCATTACGGGCTTGCCGGTGGTGGCGCAGGCCCGCAGCAGGTCGGCGAACAGCAGCTCGTAGGAGGCGATCTTGTAGAAGGCGACGTGGGGCCGAAGCTCCTCAACGGCTTCCAGATAGAATGGCGTGCAGGAAAACAGTATTCGGCGCTCCGAACAGTGTTCGGTAATCGGCGCCAGATGTTCGAGCGGCAGTTCCCATTCGCGACGGGCACGATGCTTCTCGCTGCGGGCGAGGATTTCGGGGGCGAACAGGCGGTCGATGCGGAAAAGCTGGAATTTCACCGCGTCGCAGCCGGCCTCTGCCGCCGCATCGACAAAGCCGAGGGCACGCGTCAGATCGCGACCGTGATTGCTGGAGGCTTCGGCGATGAAGACCGGCTGCATGACAACCCCGTTGGTGTCTTAACGGTTTCTAAAGTGCGGTTGGCTAAGAGAGGGTTAACGAGGGGACGGGGGCGCGACTTGTCCACAAGGCCGTTTTTCGTGGTTTCGAGCGGGCGTTCGGGAACCGCCATGCTGCACAAGGCGTTATCCGCCGTGCCGGGCGTCGAGATGCATCACGAATACATGGTGCATCTGGTGCAGCCGCTGGGCGTGCGCCGCACCATGGGCCTGGCCGACGGGGAGGCGGCGCGCAAACTGCTTTCCGCGACTCACCTCGCCGCCGTCCGCTATTGCGAGAAGCCCTTTTGGGGTGATTCGTCGAACAAGCTCTCCTGGCTGATCGGCGACCTCGCCGCGCTCTTTCCGGAAGCCAAGTTCGTCCATCTGGTGCGCGACGGCCGGAAGGTGGCCGGCTCCTTTTTCAACAAGCTGGCGGACGAGTGCTACGACGACCGCTCCACCCAAGTGCTGCGCGCCCATGTCGAGGACCCGGTGCACAACCCCGCGCCGCCGCCGGAAAAAAAATACTGGTGGCCCCTGCCCCGGCCCGGCGATCCAGCGGCCGAGGCGTTCCGCAGCTTCAGCCAGTTCGAGCGCATCGCCTGGCACTGGGCCGAGATCAATCGCGTGATCCTGGAATCGCTGGCGGCGCTGCCCGGCCGCAGCCTGTTCCTGCGTCTGGAGGAATTGCGTGCCAGCCCAACGGCGGCACGCTCGCTTTACGAGTTCCTCGGCCTTGCCTTTCGCGAGGAATATTTCGCGATGTTCGCGCGCCCGCACAATGTGAACCGCCCCGAAGACAAGCTGCTGGACGAAGTGCAGCGCAGCCGGTTCGAGCGCATTGCAAACCCCATGATGGAGCGGCTGGGCTATTCGTCGCGGCCTGAATACGTAGTGAATTATTAAGCAAGCGCGGCGGAAGATAGTTACCGGTTTCTTCCTGGATTCGTTTCAATGCCGGACATCTGCGAACTCTGCGGTCGCGACGAGCTTGGATTCGTCTATGCGCCGGAACGTTCGACCCGCGGCATCGGCATTCACGTTTGCGCTCATTGCGGGCTGGTGCAGAGCCTGCCGCGCGCCGACCGCGCGCCGCGCGCCGCACCCGCCGTTTCGAGCGGCGCCGACTGGGGAAATGTGCGTTACGGCAAAGGCTTCCGCACCAAGATCGCCATCGACGCCGTGCGCCGGCACATCGACGGCGCGTTCTCGCTGCTCGATGTCGGTTCCAACCGCGGCAGCTTCGCCAAGGCGCTGCTGGAGACGGCACCAGAAGCCGAGATCGTCGCCGTCGAACCCGACGAGCGCGTGGCACAGAGTTGCGCCGGCATGCCGCGCACCGAACTTACCGTCTCGCGCATCGAAGACGCCGCGCTGGAAACGGCGCGCTTCGACGTCGTCCATTCCTGCCACACCGTCGAGCATCTGGCGCATCCGGCCGAGGTGCTGCGCGATCATCACCGCACGCTGAAAACGGACGGGCTTCTCATCCTGGACGCGCCCAACATCCAGCTGATCGGCGCCGACGACGTGGTGGAAGAGTGGTTCATCGACAAACACCTCTATCACTTCTCCGAACGCACCCTGACGCGCATGGTGGAGAACGCGGGCTTCGCGATCATCGAACGCCCCGATCCCGCAGACCGCGAAAATCTGTTCCTGGTGGCGAAGAAAGCCGATTACGCCGAGGTGCCCGCCGCCGCCGATCCGGGCGAAGTGGATCGCGCCTACGAGTTGATCTCGAGCTATATCGCCGGCCGCGCCCACAACATCGAAGCGCTGGCAGCGGTCGCCGCCGAGTTGGCGTCGCTGGCACCCAGAGGCATCGCCATGTGGGGCGCCGGGCGCATCTTCGACAGCCTGGTGGTGCACGGCGGCTTCGATCCCAAGAAACTCCGTGTGCTGATCGACACACATCTTATGGCCCACGTCGCCGAGCGCCACGGCTGCGCTCTGAAGGGTCCCGAAGCACTGGCCGAAACCAAACCGGGCGTCGTCGTCGTGATGTCGCGCGGCTTCGCCGACGAGATTGCGGCCGAGGCGCGTGAGCGCGCCCCCGGCGCCGAAATTCTGCGTTTCACCGATTTACTCGGCCGCGCGCGCCTGCGCCTGGCCGCTTGAGGGGAACCCGACCATGAGCACTGCCACATCTTTGCGTGACGACGCGGCCAGTCCCGATCTGGAAACCCAGATCGCCGAGGCCGCGCTATTCACCCGCCGCCACACCATCGCCTCGATCTACCGCGCCACCTCGGGACATCCCGGCGGCGCGCTCAGCTGCGCCGACATCCTCGCCTGCCTCTACGGCGCCGAGATGAACGCCTGGCCGGCCACCATCAACGATCCGGGCCGGGACCGCTTCGTGCTGTCGAAGGGTCACGCCTGCCCGACGCTCTATGCCATCGGCGCCTGGCACGGCTTCTGCGACAAGACCGACGCGCTTACCCTGCGCAGGCTGGGCAGCCGCTTCCAGGGCCATCCGCATGTGCGCGACCTGCCGTGGGTCGAGACCTCCACAGGTTCGCTCGGCCAAGGCTTCTCCGTCGCGGTCGGCATGGCGCTGGGCCTCAAGATGCAGAAGCTCAAACCCCGCGTCTACACGCTGCTCGGCGACGGCGAAATGCAGGAAGGCGAAGTGTGGGAAGCCGCCATGTGCGCCGCCCACCACAAGCTCGACAACCTCTGCGCCATTATCGACTACAACAAGATGCAGTCGGACGCCCTCAACGAGGACATCTGCGGCATCGCGCCCTTGGCCGACAAATGGCGCGCCTTCGGCTGGACGGTGTTCGAGATCGACGGCCACAACATCCCCGAAATTCTCTCGACGCTGCATCTGGCGGCCTCAACGCGCGAGCGCCCCTCGGTGCTCGTCGCCCACACACTGAAGGGCAAGGGCGTGCCTTACATGGAAGGCAGCCCCGCTTGGCACGGCAGCGTCAAACTCTCGCGCGAACAGGCAGAAACGGCGCTCGCCGCCCTCGGCGCGGAACAGGACGAAATCAAGGAGCTTCTCGATGTCTGACGCACCCGCCCTTATCGGTTCATCCGGCGATTCTCTGCGCGAGGCCTTCGGCAAGGCGCTGGTCGGCTTGGCCGACGAATTCCCCAAGATGGTCGTGCTCGACGCCGACGTTGCCGGCGGCACCGGCGTGCATCATTGGCGCAAGGCGCATCCCGAGCGGCTGATCCAGTTCGGCATCGCCGAGCAGAACATGATGGCGGCGGCCGGCGGCCTGGCCGCGGTCGGCATGCTGCCGGTGGTCACCGGCTTCGCCTGCTTCCTCGAACGCGCCTACGAACAGGCGCGGCTCTCCATCGGTTATGCCAAGCGCAACGCCAAGATCGTGGCGAGCCATCCCGGCCTCGACGTCGGCCCCGACGGCGGCTCGGCGCAGGCTTTGGAAGACATCGCAGCTTTCCGCGCCATTCCCGGCATGACGGTGATCTCGCCCGCCGATCCGATCGAAACCGCGCAGGCGACGCGCGCCATCCTGGAATTCGAAGGTCCGGTCTACATGCGCACCGGGCGCAGTCCCGCCAAGCGGCTGTTCGGCGACGACCACGTGTTCGAGATAGGCAAGGGCCAGATCATCCGTCATGGCATCGACGTAACGCTGGTGGCCTGCGGCGTGGAAGTGGCGCGTGCCTTGGAAGCCGCCGAGCTGCTGGCCGAGGACGACATCAACGCCCGCGTCGTCAACATGCCGACCATCAAGCCCATCGACAGCGATTTGCTGCGGCGCTGTGCCGAAGAGACCGGCTGCATGGTCACGGCCGAAGACCACAACATCTTCGGCGGGCTGGGCAGCGCGGTCGCCGAGGCGGTGACGCAGAACCTTCCCTGCCCCATCGAGTTCGTGGGGCTGAGGGATTGCTTCGGCACCTCCGGCGAGCCGGACGAACTGGCCGAGCATTTCCAGATCACGGCGCCGTTCATCGCGGCGGCCGCCAGGCGCGCCATCGCACGCAAGGAAGGTCTTTCATGAGCCGCTTCTCCCTTTCCGGTAAGAACGCCGTCGTCACCGGCGGCAGCCGCGGCATCGGGCGAGCCATCGCGCTCGGTCTCGCCGAAGCGGGCGCCGACGTCATCCTCACCTTCCGCGAGAAGCGGGAAGAGGCCGGCGCCGTCGTCAAACAGATCGAAGGCATGGGCCGCCGGGCGCTCGCCCTGCAAATGGACGTCACCGACCGCGCCGGCGTCGAGGCCGTCGCCAGGGACGCGCGTGGTTTCGGCCCCGTCTCGATCCTGGTCAACAATGCCGGTATCAACAAACCGACCGACTTCGATCAGGTGAGTGATGCGGACTGGGATTTCATCCTGTCCACCAATCTGAGGGGACCGTTCGTCTGCGCGCAGGCGTTCCTGCCCTTGATCGCGGAAGCGGGCGGCGGCTCCATCGTCCACATCGGCTCGGTCAGCGGACAGTATGGCGGGCCGCGCACGGCGCACTATGCCGCGTCGAAGGCGGGCCTGATCTCGCTGGCGCAGGTCGTCGCGCGTTTCGGCGCGCCGCACGGGGTGCGCTCTAACACCGTGGCCGCGGGCCTCATCGCCTCCGACATGGCGGCGGCCGGCATGGCGGCGGCGAGCGTGCAGAAGGCGGCGGAAAACATCATCCTGAAACGCATGGGCCGCACCAGCGAAGTCGCCGATGCGGTGGTGTTCCTGGCCTCCGATGCGTCGTCCTACATCACGGCACAGACCATCAACGTCAACGGCGGATTGTACTTCTGATGGTTGGTGCCAACCCTGTCCGTTCACAAAAATATGTCATCCCGGCCAAGCACTGCGAAAGCAGCGCGCAGAGCCGGGACCCACTTCAAAACAAACGCATGTTTCCAGGTGGGTCCCGGGTCGCGCGTCTTTCGCTTCGCTCAAGACGCTTGCCCGGGATGACAATTGAGTAGGGGGCAAAAGTGGAAAAAACCCTTCTCATCGTTTCGGGCGGCGTCGAGGCCGCCGATGCCGCGCGCCGGGCCAAAGAGATGGGGCTTTATGTCGTCGTCTCCGACATCAACCCCGAAGCGCCCGGCTTCGCGCACGCCGATTCCTGTCTGATCGCCGACGTCTACGGACCCGATATGACGGCGGCGGCGGCGTTCCGCTTCCACACGAAAATCCGCAAGATCGACGGCGTCATCTGTGTCGCCGCCGACGCGCCCCTGACGGTCGCCGCAGTGAACACGCGCCTCGGCCTTGCCGGGATCACGCGCGAGACGGCGGAGCTGGCTTGCGACAAGCTCGCCATGAAGCAGCGCTTCGCCGAGAGGGGCGTTCCAGTTCCTTGGTTCTCGGAAGTGGCGACACCCCAGGCCTTGCAACGCATCGCCGTAGAGCGCGGTCGCGATCTGGTCATCAAGCCGGTCGACAGCCGCGGTTCGCGCGGCGTGCAGCGCCTGGCGCGGTTGCAGGATCTGGACAAAGCCTTCCAGTTCGCCCGCTCGCACTCGCCCACCCAGCGCGTCATGGTCGAGCAGTATCTGGAAGGTCCGCAGATCTCGACGGAATCGATCGTGGCCGGCGGGCGTTGCCACACGCCCGGCTTCTCCGACCGCAATTACGAATACCTCGAACGCTACGCACCCTATTTCATCGAGAACGGCGGCGACCTGCCGAGCCATCTCCCGGCCGACATCCAGGAGAAGGTGAAGGACGTGGTGGGGCGGGCCGCGGCAGCCCTCGGCGTCACCGACGGCACCGTCAAGGGCGACATCGTGGTGCACAAGGGCGATGTCTACGTCATCGAACTGGCGGCGCGGCTTTCCGGCGGCTTCTTTTGCACGCGGGAAATTCCCCTCAACACCGGCGTCGATTTCGTCGGCAACGCCATCCGAGTGGCGCTGGGCGAGCCTGTCGAAGACCTGGAGCCGAAATATCTGAAGCCCGTCATCCAGCGTTACGCTTTTCCCAAGGCCGGGCGCGTCGTCTCCATCCGCGGCGCCGACGAAGCGAGCAAGATTCCCGGCGTCGCCGATATGATCGTCACGGCCAGGCTCGGCGACGTCATCCCGCCGGCGGGCGACAAGCGACCCTCGGCCGCGATGGTTCTGGCGACCGGCGCCACACGCGAGGTGGCCTTGAAGGCCGCGAACGACGCACTCGCCTGTCTCAGGATCGAGACCGCATGAACGCCCCGTTCCCCGTCCGCCAGCTTGACACAGAGGCGGACACGCTCAGCCTGTTCGCCTTCTTCCATCTCAACCTCGCCTATTCCTCCATCGAGGAGGAACAGCGCGCCGAAGTGATCGCGCGCTGCTACTGGCCCCTGCTGCGTTTGGCCGAGAAATGCGGTCCCGTCGGCATCGAGGCCTCGGGCTTCACGCTGGAGGAAATCGCCCGGCGCGATCCGGTGTGGATCGAGACCCTGAAGCGTCTCGTCGCCGAACGGCGCGTCGAGTTCATCGGCGCGGGCTACAGCCAGATGATCGGTCCCCTGGTGCCTTGGCGCGTGACGGAAGCCAATCTCGCCATCGGCAACGAGGTTTATCGCAGCCTGCTCGGCGTGCAGCCCTCCATCGCCCTCGTCAACGAGCAGGCCTATTCGGGCGGGTTGGTCGGGCTCTATCTCGACGCCGGCTATCGCACGCTTCTGATGGACTGGGACAATCCCGCCTCGCATCACCAATGGCCGGCGGAGACGGGTTTCCGGCCGCAGCGCGCCCTCGGCAGCGACGGGCGCAGCATCGGACTCCTCTGGACCAACACTGTCGCCTTCCAGAAGCTGCAACGCTTCGCTCACGGCGACATCGAGCTTGAGGATTACCTCGCCTATGTCCGCGCCCAGCGCGGCAGCGAGCGCGTGTTGTGCCTCTATGCCAGCGACGCGGAGATTTTCGATTTCCGCCCCGGGCGCTATCGCACCGAAGAGAAGCTGGGCTCCACTTCCGAATGGAGCAAGCTGGAGACGGCCTTCGCGCGGCTGGCCGCGGAACCCGGCTGCACGATGGTCCTGCCTTCGAAGCTGGCGCAGAACGCGACGGGCGAGGCATTGCGGCTGGAAACCGCCGCCTGCCCCATCCCCGTCAAGAAGCAGCGTAAATACAATCTGTCGCGCTGGGCCGTCACCGGCCGAGACGACCTTGCCGTCAACGCCGCTTGCGAGAGCCTTTATCGCGCGCTCAAAACGGTAGGGGCGGAACCCGAAGCGTGGAAGGAACTTTGCTTTCTGTGGTCGAGCGACTTCCGCACCCACATCACCATGAAGCGCTGGGACGATCTCGGCCGCAGGCTACGTGCCGCACAGGCGCGTAGGAATCTGCAAGCCTCGCCCGCTCCTCCGGCGCCGCATGGCGAGATCGTCGAAGCGCGTCATTTCGACATCGTAACGCCCTCGCTCGAAGCACGCCTCGACCGCCGCCGGGGGCTGGCCCTTTCCAGCGTGCGCTTCCGCGGCCAGGACACGGCGCCCATCGGCATGCTGCCGCTCGGCAGCTTCGACGACATCGCCCTCCAGGCCGACTGGTACACCGGCAACGCCGTGTTCGAGGCGCCCGGAGAGCACAAAGTCACGGACCTCGAATGGTGCACGGCTGAGAGGTGGAATGAGGGCGAAGACGTTCTCGTCTTCGCGCGCATCGAGACGCCCAAGGGGGCCATCGAGAAGACGCTGCGCTTCCACGGGTGGCGCCCGCAGATCGATTTCGACCTCGCTTTCAACTGGGACGACTGGGGCAAGGGATGCCTCCGGCTCGGCCACGTCACGCTGCTTCCCGGTGCCTTCGATTGGGACCGGCTTTCGTTAAGGACCCACAACGGCGGTAAGGAAGCGGAAACTTTTGCACTCGCTGACGAGAACGTGGACCACGGGGCGCCGGTGTCGTTCCTGGTTTCGGCCTCGCACGGCGTCGGCATGACGGAAGGCTGGGCCGAGATCGGCGACGGCAGGACCGGCATCCGCGTCGAGGTCGACCGCGCCACGGCCCCCTTGCTCGGCCTTCTGACCCACCGGCGGTTGCGCGGCGGGGTGTTCTGCCAGTTCGCGCTTTCGGCCCTGGAACTCGACGACACGCGCAAACCGACCCCGTTCTCCAAAGGGCCGCGGCGATTCCGCTTCAGCGTGGGCTCCTCGTCAGCCGATTATTAACCGCGTTCTGCAACGATCCATTAGACATATTCCGCGGGGCTTCAATGGCGCAGAGAGCCAAAAAAATCTATCTCGCAAGCGACAACATCGAACAGACGGAAGCGCCGCAGCCGACGCTGCGCGACTTCTCGCAGCCCTGGCTCGATCTCAACGACAAAGCCGTCCTGGTGACCGGCGGCACCGGCTCGTTCGGAAAGCATTTCGTCAAGACGGTGATCAAGCAGTACAGACCGCGCCGCCTCATCATCTTCTCGCGCGACGAACTGAAGCAGTACGAGATGCAACAGGTGTTCGGCACCGAGCAGTATCCCTTCATGCGCTATTTCATCGGCGACGTGCGCGACCGAGACCGCTTGGATATGGCCATGCGCGACGTGGACTACGTGATCCACGCCGCCGCCCTCAAGCAGGTGCCGACCGCCGAATACAATCCCTTCGAATGCATCCGCACCAACGTGTTCGGGGCGGAGAACGTCGTCTACGCCGCATTGAGGCGCAACGTGAAGAAGGTGATCGCGCTGTCCACCGACAAGGCGGCCAACCCGGTCAACCTCTACGGCGCCTCCAAGCTCGCCTCCGACAAGATCTTCGTCGCCGCCAACAATCTGGCGGGCGCCGAGGGAACGCGCTTCGCGGTAGTGCGCTACGGCAATGTGTTCGGTTCGCGCGGCTCGGTGGTGCCCTTCTTCAAGAAGCTGGCGGAAAGCGGCGCGGGCGAACTACCGATCACCGACGCACGCATGACGCGCTTCTGGATCACGCTCACCCAGGGCGTCAACCTGGTGCTGTCGAGCATGGAAATGTCGCGCGGCGGCGAAATCTTCGTGCCGAAAATTCCCTCGACCACCATCACGGGACTGGCGACCCTTCTGGGGCCGCAGCTGCCGCAGAAGATCATCGGTATCCGTCCCGGCGAGAAGCTGCACGAGACCATGATCCCCGCCGACGATTCGCACTGGACCGTCGAACTCGCCGACCGCTTCGTGATTCTCGCCAGCTTCGCGGCGGCGGCGCGCGAAGCCTATCTCAACCGCGGCGCCAAACCCGTCGCAGAGGGTTTCGCCTACTCCAGCGACAACAATCCCGAGCAGCTCGACGCGCGCGGGCTTCAGATGCTGCTGCACGAGGCCTATGCGTGAGCCAACCGCTTCGCCGCGCCGAACAGAAGCCCGATTTCCTGCCCTACGGAAGGCAGGTCGTCGAGGACGACGATATCGAAGCTGTCGCAGCGGCGCTGCGTGGCGATTTCCTCACCACCGGCCCGCTGGTCGCGCGCTTCGAAGAGGCGCTGGCGAGAACCGTGCATGCCGAACATGCCGTGGTCTGCGCCAACGGCACCGCGGCGCTCTATATGGCGGCGCGCGCTTTGGGCCTCGGGACCGGCAGCAAGGTCATCGTGCCGTCCATCACCTTCCTGGCCACGGCGAGCGCGCCTCATCTGGCAGGTGCCGAGATCGTCTTCGCCGACGTGGACCCCGATACCGGCCTGATGCGGCCTCGCGACCTCGAAGAGGCGCTGGCCCGCACCGGACGCGCTCACGCCCTGTTCAACGTGCATCTCAACGGCCAATGCGGCGAAGCGGAAGAGATCGCCGAAATCGCCCGCAGGCACGGCCTCAAGATCCTCGACGATGCCTGCCACGCCATAGGCACGCGCTACGATGCGGCGGGCAGCGAGCACGTCGTGGGCGACAACGCCTTCAGCGACCTGACCGTGTTTTCGTTCCATCCGGTGAAGACCGTGACGATGGGCGAAGGCGGCGCGGTGACGGCGAACGACCCCGCTCTCGCCGCCGCGCTCCGCCGCGAGCGCAATCACGGCATGACCCGCGAGCCGTCGGAGTTCGTCAGTATTGAAGACGGCTTCGAAGCCGAAGGCCGCGCCAATCCCTGGTACTACGAACTCGTAGAGCCCGGATTCAACTGGCGCGCCACCGACATCCAATGCGCCCTGGGCCTCACGCAGCTTGGCAAACTGCCGCGTTTCGCCGCCCGCCGGCGCGCGCTGGCGGCTGCCTACGACTCCCTTCTGGCGCCCTATGCGCCGCGCTTGAGGCCTATCGGACGGACCATGACATGCCGGCCGACCTGGCATCTCTACGCCGTGCTGATCGATTTCGAAGCCTGCGGCATCACGCGGGCCGAAGCGATGACGCGCCTTGCGGCGGAAGGCATCGGCAGCCAGGTGCATTACTATCCGCTGCACCGCCAGCACTATTACGCGTCCCGCTACGGCCGCCGGCAGCTTCCCGGCGCCGACCGCTATTACGCGCGCGTTCTCAGCCTGCCGTTCTTCTCGTCCATAGCGGTGAGCGACGTGGCACGGGTAACGAGCACGCTGGCGCGAATCCTCAAGCTCTGAAACGCTTTGTTTTGTCGCGCAATCTAACGGAAAACCGCTTCACACTTTTCCGGATTGCGCTCTGAAAATTGCAACGGACGGAGGCTTTCGCCTCCGTCCGCGCACTTACCCCAACCCACGCCCCGGGGAAGGAGGCGTTATCTGCCCCCGACTTCGGAAAGCAGCGGCGGACGCCGGTGCGTCCGCCGCTCAAGACAAGGCTTAACCGAACAGAGACAGGATGATCGACGGAGCCTGGTTGGCGATCGACAACGCCTGGACGCCGAGCTGCTGCTTGGTCTGCAAGGACGTAAGCAGCGCGCTTTGCTGCGCCATGTCGGCGTCGACCAGGTTTCCGATGCCGGTTGTCAGCGAGTCGGACAGCTTCTGGGCAAAGTCGAGCTGGATCGAGTACTTCTTGGAACCGGCGGAGAGTTTCGCCAGAGCCGAGTTGACGTTCGTCAAGGACGACTGGATGGTGCTGACCATCGTCGACGCCTTCGCAGCCGTCGAAATGGTGTTGGTCGTCTTGACCGTGACGATCGTGCCGGACAGCTTCATGTTCTGGGCGTTGACCGTGATGCGGCGCGAACCGTCGGCCGAAGCCAGCGCCGTGATCTTGGTCGTCGAACCGTCGACCAGGTTGAAGCCGTTGAATACCGCATTGTTGACGATGGTGGTGATCTGGTCGCGCAGAGCGACGAAATCCTGGTTCATGGCCTGCCGGCTTGCCGTGTCGAGCGAAGCGTCGGATGCCGAAAGGGCCTTTTGCTTCATCTGGACGAGCAGGTCGGAAATGGACTGGCCGGCGGACATGGCAGTGTCAACCGTGGACATGCCGCGATTGAGGCTGTCGGTCACCGCCGAATAGCCCGCCACGTTGCCGCGCATGTTCTGCGCGATGGCGTAGACGGCGCCGTCGTCCTTCGCGGACGACACTTTGTAACCGGTGTTGATGGCAGTCTGGGTCTTGTTCAAGGCAGACTGGGTCTGATTCAGGTACTGCAGCGCGGTCATTGCGCCGCTGTTTGTGTTGACGCTAAGCATTAGTTGCCTCCGTTCTGGCTGTTTACACCGAGCATTTTGCTCAAGGGGCTTTTTGCCCCGTGTCCCGCCATCGCAATCGGCATGCCGCGCGGTATTTAGGATTCACTTTACTTTGCTTTGCTGGCGGCGCGGCGAAGCCTGCCTCGCACGAAATTTCCCGGCGGCCGCTTTTGCCCGGCACGAATTGCCGGGCGGTGGGCAAAATCTGCCGGGTGAAGGGTAGAGTTTGCCGAAAAATAAAACAAAAGCGGCGCGGGAGGACCCGCGCCGCTTTCTCTCCCCGTTTCCCCTTCTGTTATTGGAACAGAGACAGGATCGACTGAGGTGCCTGGTTGGCGATCGCCAAGGCCTGGATGCCCAATTGCTGCTTGGTCTGCAGCGAGGTGAGCAGCGCGCTTTCCTTGGCCATGTCGGCATCCACCATGTTGCCGATGCCGGTAGTCAGTGTGTCGGAGAGTTTCTGGGTGAAGTCGAGCTGGATCGAGAACTTCTTCGACCCGGCAGACAGCTTGGCCAAAGCCGAGTCGACGTTTTCGAGCGAAGTCTGGACAATAGCGATCATCGTCGACGCCTTCGTCTGCGTCGAAATCGAACCTGTGCTGGCGATCGTAACGACCGAGCCGGACAAAGTCATATTCTGGGCGCCGACAGAGATGTGGCGCGTGCCGTCCGCGGAGGCCAGTGCCGTGATCATGCTGGTCGAGCCGTCGATCAGGTTGAAGCCGTTGAACACCGCGTTGTTGACGATGGTGGTGATCTGGTCCCTGAGGGCGGTGAAGTCCTGATTCAGCGCCTGGCGGCTGGCGGTGTCGAGCGCCGCATCGGAGGCCGACAGCGCCTTCTGCTTCATCGAGACCAGAAGGTCGGAAATCGATTGCCCGGCCGACATGGCGACGTCGACAGCGGACATGCCGCGATTGAGGCTGTCGGACACGGCGGTGTAGCCGGCGACATTGCCGCGCATGTTCTGGGCTATGGCATAGGTGGCACCGTCGTCCTTGGCGGACGCGACCTTCAGGCCGGTATTGATCGCGGTCTGTGCCGTCGCCAGTTCCGACTGGGTCTTGTTGAGGTACTGCAGCGCGACCATGGCGCTGGAGTTCGTGTTGACGCTCAGCATAGTGTGTTCTCCACTTCCGTTCGCTGACGGCGATTAGGCGAGGCACAACGCCTCGGCCCGCGCATCGCAACCTGCGTGCCAGCTTGGTAAACTGGTTAACCTATTGTTTTATATGAAATTATTCTGGCAGCTAGGATCTGCCGTATCGGTCAGTTTTTGCCGCTAGGCAAAAAAGAGAGGCCGGCTTTGCAGCCGGCCCCGGCTTCACGACACGATAAGAACGGTTCAGGCGGCGCCTTCGAGGCCCTGCATGATCGTGCGGTTGACGTCGATCAAGGGATCTAGCGAGGCGCCCTTGCGCGTCACTTCCTTCGAATATTTCGTCACCCACAGCGACAGCGACACGATGTTGGCGCGTAATCCCTGCGGCAGTTGGTTGCGGTCGTCGAGACAATCAGCCGCCAGGGTGCGCCACAGCTTGCGGTTCCAGTCGACGGCTTCGGCGAGCGGGCCGCCCGTCGTGCCGGATCGTTGCGCCGTGATCAGCGCTCCGGTGACCTGGCCGAAGAGGCGGTATTCCGTCTGGCGCGGGTCTTCAGCAATGAGCTGTGTGTTCTGGTAGGCCTTGATGGTCATAGTTCAACCGTTCCCGTTCGAATTCAAACAACTTCCGGCACAGCACCAGTGCCTTGTAGTGGGAGCCGCCCATCACTTCGCGGCTGATGTCGATGCAGGTCGCCAAGGCTTCATGGTTGCATATCGCACCCATGAACTCGGTCATGCGCAGCGCAAAATCGTTGTAGTATTGCTCGCTGCCTTCCCGATCGAGATACATCATCATGATGGGCAGATAGATCCGCCGGGCGGGCGTGGCAGCTTCTTCCGGCTGCATGATGTCCTTCTCGCGCAACAGGCACGCCTTGTTCTGGATGATCAGGCCGGCCCGCTTATCGCCGTTGGTCACGACGGCGCCGTTGATCACGAGTTTCTCGCCGGGTTTCAGCGATAGTTTCAGGGGCATCGGTCTTCTCCCATCGGAGCGGAAAGCCTAAACGCGGCATGGTTAAAAAAGTGCTTGCAATGAAATCGAAGCCGTTCACCGGCGATTAAGTAAAGATGCCCATATTCGACGGGAATTTTTGAGGGGACGGGCGAATGGCCCAGGCAGCCGTTGCACCCAGCATGGACTCCCTTTCCGGGATGGACGCCAAGCTGGAAGCGCTCGCCAAACTCGAGGCGCTGCAAGAAGAACTCGGTGCCGAACAGGCTCGGAAAAGGTCGAACGGCTTCGTCCGCCGTGCCGTGAAAGCCTGGAGGCGCGGCGATATCTTGCGCGCCGGCAAGCTGGCGCTGCACGCCAGTGAGATCGACGAGACCAACGGCAAAGCGTTTCATGTTCTGGCAATGTTTCTGGAACGAATGGGCCATGTTCATAAAGCGCTGGTAACCTATGAGCGCGCCTACGCCCTCGATCCGGACGACCCCGAGCTACTCATCAATCTCGGCCTGACCGCCTGGAACCTCAAAATGCACGAGGGCGCGGCGAGGCTGTTCAAGCATTACATCGCGGCGCGCCCGGATTCCCCGCTCGGCTACAACAATCTGGGCAGCATCATGGGCGACATGGGCGATCCCGAGACGGCCGTCGAATTGCTGCGCGGCGCCATCTACCGCATGCCGAACGAGCCCATCCTGTGGAATTCGCTCGCCACGGTGCTGGCCGAGGACGGCCGCGTCGAGGAGAGTCTCGTGTTCTACAACGAGGCGATCCGGCTCGATTCGAATTTCGCGCGCCTCTACCACAATCTCGGCTACGCCTTTTCCCATCTGGGAATGCTCGCCGAAGCGCTCGAGGTCTACGACAAGGCGCTGGCCCGCGTGGTCGATCCGACGGAGCGCATCGAAGCCACTCATTCGCGCAGCATCTGCCTGATCGGCATGGGACGGCTGGAAGAAGGCTTCGCCGAATACGAAATCCGCGCCAACGACCGTTTCCGGGCCTATGTCCACCACATGCTGAAGGCGCCCCGCTGGAACGGCGAGCCGCTCGAAGGCAAGCGGCTTCTGGTGGTCGGCGAGCAGGGACTGGGCGACGAGTTCATGTTCGCGGGCATCCTGCCCGATCTCCAGCGCGCCGTGGGGCCGCAGGGCAAGCTGCAGATCGCGGTCGACGAAAGGCTCATTCCCCTTTTCAAAAGATCGTTCCCGCAAGCCGAGATCGGCACCTATCTCGACCGCACCCTGGTCGACAAGGACGGCAACAAGCCCCTGCGCTTCGTGCCCTTCGCCGTCGAGCAGGGCGAACCGGACTATTACACCCTGATGGGCTCGCCACTCAGGCTGCTGCGCAAGCGGCTCGAGGACTTCCCCCACCAGGCGTTCCTCACCCCCGATCCCGCGCGTACCGAGGAGTACCGCCGGATTCTCAAAGCCGGCGGTCCAGGGCCGCTGGTCGGCGTCTGCTGGCGTTCGATGATGCTCGATGCCAAGCGGGCGAAATACTACAGCGCGCTGGACGCCTGGGGGCCGGTGCTGAAGACGCCCGGCGTGCGCTTCATCAACCTGCAATACGGTGACTGTGCCGAAGAGCTGGCCCGCGCCCGCGCGCTTCACGGCATCGAGATCGAGACCATAGACGGCCTCGACCTCAAGAACGACATCGACGGGGCCGCGGCCTTGTCGGCCGCGCTCGATCTTGTGGTGTCCGCGCCCACCGCCGCCGCGGCGGTTGCCGCCAGCGTGGGAACAGAAGTCTGGTTCCTGACCGCCGGGCGCACCTGGCCGCAGCTCGGCACCGACGAATTTCCCTGGTATCGCAAGAGCCACGTTTTCATGCCGGAGAAATTCGGCGACTGGAACGCGCTGATACCGAAGGTCGCGGAACAACTGGCAGCGTTCGCGAAGCGCTGATTATTGCTGTTGCCGGTACAGCCGTTCCGTCAAGGAATCCGGGTAGAGCAAAATCGGCGATTATTGAATCGCGATTTTGCTCTAGCTCTTTGTTTTGTCGCGCAATCTAACGGAAAACCGCTTCACACTTTTCCGGATTGCGCTCTAATGAACGCGCGGACATCGTCTGCCGATTTCCGAGGCACTTCTTCCATCGGCAGGTGGCCGGTGGCCGGATAGACGATCAGCTTGGAGCCCGGAATGGCTTTGGCCCAGGCGCGTGCACCCGCGACGGGAAGCAGGCGGTCGTCATTGCCCCAGAGAATGAGCGTCGGCGCTTTGATGCGGGAAATGTGGTCGCGGACATAGGTATCCTGCGGAAGCCGGAAGCGCGACAGCGTCGCTTGGCGCGTTCCTTCCATGCGGGCAAAATCCCAGTACCGGTCGATCATGGTATCGGTGAGAATCTTGCGGCGCATGATCGCATCTTCCAGCCCTTCTTCGACCAGGGAACGCGGCGTGACGTAGAGGAGCAGATTGCCGAGCACCGGCACGCCCGCCAGCTTGAAGGCAAACGGTATGCGGTCGCCCGTCGCCGACATGCCCCAGGCATGCGCATCGATCAGAATCAGATGCGTGACGCGGTCGGGATAAAGCTCCGCAAAGCGCGCGGCGACGCCCCCACCCATTGAGTTACCGGCGATGGCGAATTGCGTCAGCCCGAGCTTGTCGGCGAACGCCTTGACGAATTCCGTCATACCCGCTTCGGAGTAATCGCCGTTCGCCACGGCGCCGGTTAGTCCGTGACCGGGAAGATCGATAGAAATTACTCGGAATTGTCCACGCAATTCAGCGAGTAATCTCTGGAACGAATTCAAAGCGGCCGCTTTTTCTTTTTCTGAAAGAGGCCTGTTCGTCGTAACGACCCCAAGCCTGACTCCAAACGTAGTTGGAATAGGAGCCTCTGAAGGCTGGGAGAGGATTTTCGACCACTCCTCCCAATCGAACAGCGACGAATTGGAGCCGTGCAGGAGCAGGAGCACCGGTGCATTGCGCGGACCGCGGTCGCGGTAATGCACGCGGGTGCCGTCAGCCAGGACGATGAACTTCGACGGCGGGGAGGCGTATTTGGCCTCCAGCACGGCGCGCGGGATGTCGGGCTCGTCGTAGACATAGAACACGATGCCGAGAAGCACGGCGACGACGGCAACGATGCCGCCAACGATCCACTTCCACATGCGGGCCCCCGTCACTCTCCCGGCGACAGTATAGCGAGACAATCGAGCAGCGCATCCTGGTTCGGCTTGGCCGCGACCACGACCTCGCGGAATTCCAGCGGATTCAACGCTTCTGCCGTGGCTTGGCTGATACACACCGCCCAAAGACGGGCGCAGGTCCCGGCCAGATGCGCACGCAAGACGCAATCCCGGAACGCCGCGGCGGAACGGGGTGAGAAATGGAACACGGCGTCGAGCGCGTCCTTCGCCAGGGCGGCACGGACGATGGCGGGCAAGGCATCGCAGGCCACCACTTCATAGAGAACTTCCGCCCGCACGAGATACCCCTTGGGGACGAGCAACGCTTGCAGACGGTGCTCGCTCTCCACGCTGGCGGCGTGGAAGAGCGCGCCGTTCTCCGGCTTTGCCCAGCGAGGCACCGCGTCCGCCAGAGCCTTTGCGTCGCCGTCGGCGCATTCGATGCGGGCAAAACCGGCGAGCTCGGCCGCCTTAGCCGTCTGCGGTCCCACAGCGAAGAGCGGCAGGTCGCGCCGCTGCACCCGCCGCGCCAAGGCGCGCACGCCGTTGGCGCTGGTGGCGAGCACGGCCTGCACGCCGTCGAGCGTCAGCACGGGGCCATTGAAGAAACGGACGGAGAGCAGCGAGGCACACAGCGGCTCATGCCCGCGTTGGCGCAGACGTTCCGCGAAGCGCGCGGCATCTTCCTTCGGACGGGTGATAAGGACGCGCATTCAAGAGCCTGTTTGGGGATTTGTCATGGCCGCGACGCTGCCGAATTTGCCCGATTCCGGCAGGAGCCGCGCGCAGCGCGATGCGGGGACATCGGGCAAGCGTGGCGACGCACCGGGCGGGCAAATTCGGCGCGTCCCGGAGGGTTTCGGCAAAAATCGCCGGCTGGTTCGTCGAAGCCCTCGACCGTATTCCCCGATACGCTCTTCAGGCTTCTCCTGCCATCCGTCGATTTTCGCAGCGAAACGCGGCTCATGAGAAACCCCCAAATAGGCTCTTAGCGCCGCGAAGCCTTCTCATCCAGGCCGGAACGGCTTTCGCGAGCGGCGAGCACCGCATAGACCTCTTCCGGCGTGACGCCCGTGGCCGCCAGCAGCACCAGGAGATGATAGAGCGCGTCCGCGGATTCCGCGGCAATGGCCACCTTGTCGCCCTTCATCGCGGCGAGCACGGTTTCCACCGCTTCCTCGCCGAACTTCTTGGCGCAGCGCTCGACGCCCTCGCCGAGCAGCTTGGCGGTGTAGGATTTTGTGGGATCGGCGGATCGGCGCGCAGCGATGGTCTCGTAGAGCCGGTCGATGACATGGTCTTTTGACATGCGTGTTTCTCTCGTCAGTGAGGGTCGGCGCCGCCGATGTCGAAATCGAACTTGTAGCTTCCGTCGGGCTGCCTGCGCCATCCGGTGACGTAATAGCCTGTCGCCTTCGCCGAGGTGCCGTCCGGTTTCTTCTGGCTCCAGATCCAGGTGCCGCGCGTCCAGCCGAGCATGCCGTCGGGCGAGGCCTCGGCCTCCAGCGGCGTCCATTCGAGGCGCACGTTCGGATAGGTGGGATCGTTCCTTTCGACGTTGGCGTAGTACTCCTCCACCGCTTTCTTCCCCAGAAGCGGCGGATGGGTGCCGTCGTAGAGCCTGACGTCGTCGGTCATAAAGGTGAGAAAGGCGGCGTGCGGGCCCTTGGCCACCGACAGGTCGGAGAAGGCTTTATCGGCGGCGAGGAGATCGTCCTTTGTCGCAGCCCCTGCCGGAACCAGCAACAACGCAACGGCAACTATCGATGCAAGTGCGTGATGGCGCATGACGAACCTCCGTTTGGAGCGGTCAGCAATTGTGGCGGCGTGCCCAATTCCCGCCAAAATCTGTCTCAGGTCGCCCCAAAAACAACCCAGTGCACTCCGTTTACTATGCCAGCGAGGATTTTCCCTTCGCCAATGTATCAACGGGGGAATGTCATGGCCAGAACAAGCGACCAACAACAGGGCACCGAACGGGCAAGAACGCGCAAGGCGCTCTCCCACGATCTGTTGCAAGGTCTGACGCCGGAAGAATTCAACGAAGAAGCCAAATCGCTGTCCCAGATGGACGCGATGACGCCGGCCATGCGGGCACGGCTCAAGGCACAGCTCGTCGAGCGCCTCAAGACGCCCGTCGACGAACCGAGCTGGGGGCCGGACTGGGTCCGCCACGGCGAGAAGGTCGCCGCACGGAACCAGAGGACGAAGGGTCCCCTCGCCAGGCTGTTCTCGCGCTCCGGCAAGAAGGGCAAGGACGACGAAGCGGATGCGCCTCCGCCCAAGGCGGTCCTCACCGACAAGGAAACGGACGACGCGGCCATCATCGCGCGCAACATGGAGAAGAGCCGTCAGGTGGCGCATTACAAGCCGCTCTATATCGCGGCGGCGGTGCTCGCCCTTTGCATCGTGCTGATCTCGATGTTCGTCGATTACCACATCATCCGGGAAGTGTGGACGCGCGCGCTGGCCAACGAGTTCATGGTCGTACCGCCGGCGCTCCAGTCTTCGGTCATCTTCAAGAGCTTGCAGGTCGTCTTCGCGGTCCTGATCGTGCATTTCATGCTCAAGATCACAGGGGTCTACGGACGCAACACCATGATCGCGGCGGCCTTCGTGCTGGCGCTGATCATGATCAGCGGTCTCGGCTACCTCGTCGCCTATAACAACATGTCGGGCGGCACTTCCACCTCGATGGACCAGCAGCGCGCGGCGCCGACGCAGCAGGAGAATTCCATCGACCGGCTGTTCACCTCCGACAGCGGGGTGCAGCACGCCGCCCTCACCGCCCCGGAACCTTCCGTTGCTGCCGGCAATCCCAACGACGGCGTCTCCCTGGGGCTGCCGAAACTGTCGCAAACCTCCCTGGCCCACGCCGATTCGTGGTTCTGGCTTGCCTTCGCCAGCGTGGTATTCTTTATCGTCACGACGGTCGCCGCATTGTACATGCAGACCTGCGAGAACAACGTCCGGAACTACCACATCGCACTGGACTACAGACACCGGCGTAAGGACTTCACACTGCTTCACCTTCTCGAACTTACCGAGAGGGGGGGTTAGAGCGGGGGGATCGACATGAAGGCCATCTTGCTTGCGCTTGCGACGGCGGCGGCCCTGATCGGGGGCGGTGCCGTGGCGATGCAGGTCGCAGGCGACGCGCCTTCCGACGACCAGAACGTGCTGCATCCGCAGCGCCTCATCATCGGTCTCGACCTCTCCCAGAGCAATCCGCTGATCGACGATCCGGCGTTTGCTGCCCGCGTGGCGGCGCGCGTCGCGGACACGGTGCGCAACATGGGATTTTCTTCTGAAGTGCATGTGCGCACCTTCGGCAGCTACGATCCGAGTTCGAACAGCTGGCCCGGCTACGACACCGTCCTGTCGGTGCGGGCGCGTCCCGAGGCGGTGGCGGCCGAGATCCAGAAGCTGATCGCGGGTACGCCGCGCCTGGTCGCCAGCGGCAGATGGCACTCCCAGCGCAACACCAACATTCTCGCCTTCCTCGACAACGTCACCCGCGCCTTCGGCTGCCGCGGCATGCCCACCACCATCGTGCTCGCCACCGACGGCATCGAGGATTCCGTTTACGCGCGGCTCGACCGCGGCGATCACCTGCCGTCGCCGGACAGCTCCCAGTTCCGAGGCTGCAGCCAACTCCTGATCTACGGGCTCGGCCAAGGGGGCGGCAACCCGCGGCTGACGAGCCAGCTGCGCAGCGAATGGACGAACTGGGCGCGTGCCGCCGGATTCTCCAATTTTCAGGGCCTGAACGACTGGTAGCCGGCCTTAAGTCTCAGAAACACATTAATATCAATCTCTTGACACTGTGTACTCTGTGGTATAGAGTATTCTATACCATATGGAGGCAGACCGATTATGTCGCTGTCGTCAAAAGAAGCCGCGGCTAGCCTGAGCGAAGCCGAAATTGCCGGCCGGCGCAGTGCGCAGCTTTACGGCTACCGGAAGGCCTCTCCGCATCTCGTCATGTGGGGCATCATTTGGGTTCTGGGTTATGGCGGAACCGACCTTCTTCACGACTACACCAATCTGATCTGGACCATGCTGGTCGCGGGCGGATTGCTCGCCGGAACGTATCTAAATTGGCGAGCGTCGAAATGTACGACGGAGGCCGAACGCACTCCTAGGGCCTGGCGGATGCTGGCGCTTGGATTAATTGCCGTGTTCTTCGTGTTCGCCACCTACGCGATCATGTGGCCGGTCCACGGGCGTCAGCTTGCCGCTTATCCCGCTCTGATCACCGGAAGCGTCTATGCGGCCGTCGGACTATGGGCGGGCATGCGTTATGTGCTTGCGGGAATCCTGGTCGTCGCACTGACCTTGTTCGGCTTTTATTACGTCGAGCACATTCTTCTCTGGATGGCTTTTGTCGGCGGCGGATCGATGATCCTGGCCGGGCTTTGGTTCCGGACGGTATGACATGGAACAGCCCGATCCGATCATTCACCAGCCGATACGCCTCAAAATCATGGCAGCGCTTAAGCCGCTTCCCGCCAGCGACCCCATCGAGTTCGTGCGCCTGAAGGCGATGGTGGGAACGACCGAAGGCAATCTCGGCGCGCACATCACGACACTGGAAGAAGCCGGTTACGTCGCCGTCCAAAAAGACTTTGTCGCCAAACGGCCGCGCACGCGCGTGTCGCTGACAAAGAACGGCCGCCGCGCCTTCGAGGATTATCTCGATTATCTGCGCGCCATCATCGGCACGAACGAGCCCGCCGCCTAAAGCAAAATCCGCGATTATTGAATCGCGGTTTTGCTTTAGTTCTTTATATTGTCGCGCAATCTAACGGAAAACCGCGTCGAATACGCTGTCGCTATCGACCACTTTTCCGGATTGCGCTCTAAAACCCGACGCGTCTGCGCACGTCTTCCGGCGTGGCGCCGGTTTCGCGCAGCGAGCGCAGCGTGACCGCGCGATCACGCTTGGAGAATTTGCGGCCCGCATCGTCGAGGATCAGGCGGTGATGGGCATAGGCGGGCGCCGGCAGTTCGAGCAGCGCTTGCAACAGGCGCTGGATATGCGCCGCCGCGAACAGATCGTTGCCGCGGGTGACCAGCGTCACGCCCTGATAAGCGTCGTCCACCACCACCGCGAGGTGATAGGAGGTAGGCGTCTCCTTGCGCGCCAGCACCACGTCGCCGAAAGCGAGCGGATCGACCGCGATACGTCCATGCTCGCCGTGGGGGCCCGTTCCTTGTTCCTCGAAGAAGAGCTGGCCCGTCATCGCCGCCGCCTTCGCCGCGTCGAGCCGCAGCGCAAAGGAAATACCGCCGAGGAAACGCTCCGCGCGTTCCGTCTCGCTCAAGCCGCGGCATGTGCCGGGATAGAGGGGTCCGTCCGGACCATGAGGAGCCTCTGCAGAGCGGGTGATCTCGTCGGCGATCTCCCGGCGGGTGCAGAAGCAGGGATAGAGCAGACCCCGGCTACCGAGAAAGGCGAGCGCTTCGCCATAAGCCTCCATCCGCTCCGACTGGCGCAGCACCGGCTTCTCCCAGTCGAGACCGAGCCAGGCGAGGTCCTCATAGATCGCCGTCTCGTATTCCGCACGCGCGCGCGCCCGATCGATATCTTCGATGCGCAGCAGGAAGCGGTCGCCCGCCTCTGCGGCCGCTAGCGCGGCAAAGGCATGGCCCAGATGCAAGAGGCCGGTCGGACTCGGCGCAAAACGGGTGACGTTCATGTTGGACTTGGGCGTTCGGCCATGACAATCATGCCGCCGAAGACGATGGTGGGACAAGATGGCGGTCGCGCGTTTGGAACCGGGCACGGGAAAAGCCACACAGCTGGTGGTGCTGTGTCACGGCTACGGCGCGGACGGCAAGGACCTCATCGGACTGGCGCCCATGTTGCAGCGCCTCCTGCCCGAGGCCGCCTTCGCGGCGCCCGACGCGCCCGAACGCTGCCAGGGCGCCGGATACCAGTGGTTCGCCATTACGCAACTCGATCCGCGCCTGATGCACGAGGGCGTACTCAAGGCAGCGCCGGGGCTTACCGCTTTCATCGAGGAGGAATTGCGCCGACTGTCGCTGACGCCGGATCGTCTGGCGCTCGTTGGCTTCAGCCAGGGCACCATGATGGCGCTGCATGTGGGACTGGGCACGCTCAGGCCCGCAGCCATCGTCGGCTTTTCGGGAATGCTGACCGGCCCGCCCGCAAGCGGCGAGAAACCGCCCGTGTTCCTGGCTCACGGCGAGGCGGACCCTCTGATCCCCGCCGAAGCGCTTTTCCTCACCGCTGGGGCACTCGGCGCCTATGGCGTGCGGGTGCAATGGCATCTGTCGGCAGGGCTCGGCCACGGCATCGACGACACCGAAATGGAGCTGGTGGGCCGCTTTCTCGCGATGGCCTTCGCGGGACAGTTAAAGGTAAGCGGCGAGGCAAGTTGTCCTTTACGCTGACCCGTCTCCAATCCGTCACACCGAATCGCGTAAATTTCCGGCTGTCTTGGCTTTGCGGAGCGTTGTTCGTAAACTGACGGCAGAACCAGAGGAGGCAAGGTCTTCAAAGGGGATGTGACGTGTTAGCCGCGCGCAGTCCGGAGAACTGCCCGGCCTTGGTGCTCAACGCGGATTTCCGACCGTTGAGTTACTTCCCGTTGTCGCTGTGGTCCTGGCAGGATGCGATCAAGGCCGTGTTCCTCGAACGGGTGAACATCCTCGAGCAATACGACCGAAAGGTGCACTCGCCCTCTTTCGAGATGCATCTGCCCTCCGTCGTCTCGCTCAAGACCTACATCAGGCCGGCGCGCAATCCCGCCTTCACGCGATTCAACGTCTTCCTGCGCGACCGTTTCGAGTGCCAGTATTGCGGCTCGGACGAGGACCTGACCTTCGACCATGTCATCCCGCGCTCCCGCGGCGGGCACACCACCTGGGACAACGTGGTGACGGCCTGCGCGCCCTGCAATCTTCTCAAAGGCGGACGGCTGGCGGCCCAGACCGGGATGCACCCGCGCCAGCGCCCGCACAGGCCCACGATCAACCAGCTGCGCAACAACGGCCGCCTGTTCCCGCCGAACTATCTGCACGACAGCTGGGCGGACTATCTCTATTGGGATAGCGAGCTGGAACCCTGATCAGATTCTTGTCGAAAGTGCGATGGCCACGCGGCAGCCGGTTTTGATGGCGCCGGTGAGCAGGCGATAGGCGGGCGCTCCCGCCGCGCCGTGCGCCGTGGCGGTGTCGCGATGGGCGATCTCGTCGGCACGGAATGCTTCGACCGTCTTCTTCAATTCCGGATCGCGCTCGCCCAGGCGTTCGACCTGAGCGGCATAGTGCCGGTCGATGACATCCTCCACCGCCTCGGTACAGGCCATTGCCGCCTTTTCGCCCAAGAGCGCGGTGGCGGCGCCCAGCGCATAACCGGCGATCCGCCAGACGGGTTTGAGCGCGGTGGGCCGCACACCCCGTTCGCTGATAAGTGTATCGAAGGCTTTCAGATGCGCTTCTTCCTGCTTCGCCATGTGGCGGATCGCTTCGGCGGCCTTGGTCTTCGCGGAACCGAACACCGCAAGCTGGCCCTCGTAGATGCACACTGCGCCGTATTCGCCCGCGTGATCGACGCGGATCATGGCGGCGATGTCCTCGTTCGCGCCGACGCCGGGCGGCGCGGGACGGGGATGGCGCTTACCAGCCGTCATCCTCTCGCCCATTTCAGCGGCACGACGATCTTGCGGGCGAGCAGCAGCGCGCCCAGGATCGCGGTACCGAACGAGCACAACGCGTTGTAGCCCGCCAGCGAAATCCCGAAGAGCCGCCATCCGGCCACGTCGCAGCGCACACCCGGCGCGTTGAGGTCGAGACTGCCGCCGAGGACGAAGCGCTCGCCCGTGCAGCTTGCCGGTCCCGGCACGAGCTTCCATTCCACGCCCGCCTGATAGGCGCCGATCGCTCCCGAGCTTGCGATCAGGAGAAGAGTCAGCCAGGCCAGAGCCTTCAAGACCTTAATGTCGATGACTTTTGCGTAATAGAGAACGGCGCCGCCGAGACCCGTGACGATCGCCGCATCGTGCGGCCAGCGCTGCCAATGGCACATTTCGCAAGGCAACACGCCGCCGATGTACTGAAATCCCAGCGCGCCGAGGATCATCGCCAACGCATACATTCCTGCAAGTGCTGCGACCTTGTCTTCGCTCATGACGCGTGTCTCATCCTGAAACGGCAGTTGAATCGAATGCCCGGCGCGCCGACAAAGTCAACATGCAAATGCGGCGATTTCACTTTGAGCGACTTACGTTCCGGCATAGAAAGAACGCCGAAATGACGCACCGGGGCGCCTGCCATCGTGTATGCTCTCGTTCGCGTACCGTGCGATCAATCGATCGAAAGCGTTCCGGCAGTCCATGCGTAAAATAACCCGCAAGCGTATCGTGCATCGCGAGCTGCTCAAGATCGACGGCCGCGACGTGGAAATGAGCGTCAGGCTCAATCCGAGGGCGCGCCGCCTGATCGTCAAGGTGCATCCCATGAGCGGCGAAGTCCTGGTCGTCGCGCCGTCGAAACGGGCGCTCGACCGCGCTCTCGAATTCGCCCGCGGCCAGACGGACTGGATCGCGCGCCAGCTGGCGCGCGTGCCGAGCCGCGTCGTGCTTTCGCCCGGCGCCCGCATCCCCTTCCGCGGCGAGGATCGTCTGATCGCGCGCGCGGAGAAAGGCCCCGTCGCCGTCGACGGCGCGGTGATCCGCGTCGGCGGGCGCGCCGAGCACGTGCCGCGCCGTCTGCTCGATTTTCTGAAGCGGCAGGCACGCCAGGAGCTGGAAGCGCGCGCCTTCGAATTCGCCGCACGAATCGGCGCGCGCCCGCGCCGCGTCACCGTGCGCGATACCGCCAGCCGCTGGGGTTCGTGTTCCTCGACCCGCTCGCTGTCGTTCTCCTGGCGGCTGATCCTCGCCCCGCCTTTCGTCGCCGACTACGTCGTGGCGCACGAAGTGGCGCATCTCAAAGAGATGAATCACGGGGCGGCATTCTGGCGGCTGGTGCTCCTGCTGGTCGGCGACGTCAAACGCCCGCAGACCTGGCTCGGCCAGCACGGCGCTGCGCTACACCGTTACGCGGCGCGCTGAAGGTTCTTTGATTTCGCGCAATCTGTCGGAAAACGTCCATACGCTGTCGCTATGGACCGCACTTTTCCGGATTGCGCTCTATGTGCCGAACAAGCTGTTCAGGAATTGCTTGAAGGCGTCGGGCTCGGCCGCCGGCGGCTGTTCCGCGCTGGGCTGGCCCGCCAGCGGACGCACCGGCAATCCCTGCTCGGCATCCTCCATGAAGTGTTTGAAGATGCGCGCCGGCAGGGTGCCGCCCGTGGCGTGGTTCATCGGCATGTTGTCGTCGTTGCCGATCCACACGCCGCAGACCAGATCGGCCGTATAGCCCACGAACCAGGCGTCGCGGAAATCCTGCGTCGTGCCGGTCTTGCCGGCGGAGGGGCGTTCGTCGAGGCGCGCCGCCTTGCCGGTGCCGTAGCTCATCACGTCGCTCATCATGCCGATCATCGCCGCAAGGTTCCCGGGCGAGATCACCCGGCCCAGCCCCGAACTCTTGCGCTGCCACAGCAGCTTGCCGCTCTGGGTCTTGATGCTGACGATACCGAACGCCGTCACCCCCTCGCCGCCGTTGGCGAAAGGCGCGTAGGCCGCGGTGAGTTCGAGCGGCGTCACCACGCTGGTGCCGAGGGCGAGCGAGGAGACGGCCTGCAGCGGCGTTTCGATGCCGAGGCGCCTGGCCGTCCTCGCCACGGCCCTCGGTCCGACCTGGGCGGTGAGCTGCACCGCCACCGAATTGGAGGAGATCGCGAAGGCCCTCTGCAAAGTCACTTCGCCCTGGTACTTGCCTTCGTAGTCCTCCGGCTTCCAGCCGCGGATATCGACCGGCCCGTCGTTCATCAAATCCGTGGGCTTGCGGCCCTGCTCCAAGGCGGTGAGATAGACGAACGGCTTGAACGCCGAACCGGGCTGGCGCTCTGCATCCGTGGCGCGGTTGTAGGGGCTCTGCGCATAGGAGGCGCCGCCGACCATCGCGCGTACCGCCCCGTCGGGCGTCATGGCGACGAGCGCGGCCTGGCTGGCGTTCAGCTTCAGTCCTTCTTCCTCAAGACCGGCGGCGACGGCGCGTTCGGCCTCGGCTTGCGCGTCGAGATCGAAAGTGGTTTCGACGACGAGCGCCTGTCCTGCATCGCCGATGTAGCCCGGGATCAGGCTCATCACCCAGTCCGCGAAATAGCCCGACCCCGGCGTCGCCGTGCCGCGCACGATGCGCGCGCGCGTCGTTTCCGCTTCCTGACGCGTCGTCTCGTCGATGAAATGCGCCTCCTCCATCATGCGCAGAACGATCTGGGCGCGCGCCTGGCCGGCGTCGGGATCGGCGAGCGGATTGTACTTGGCGGGCGCCTTGACGCTGCCGGCGAGCATGGCGGCTTCCGGCAGGCTCAAGTCGGTGGCGTGCTTGCCGAAGAAGCGCTCGGCGGCGGCCTCGATGCCGTAGACCCCGGCGCCGAAATAGATGCGGTTGAGATAGAGCGTGAGGATCTGGTCCTTCGAGTAGCGATACTCGAGATAGACCGCGAGCATCGCCTCCTGAAGCTTGCGGTCGAAGGTACGGTTGGGCTCGAGGAACAGGTTCTTTGCAAGCTGCTGGGTCAGCGTCGAGCCGCCCTGTACCACATGGCCCGCCATCATGTTCTCGTAGGCCGCGCGTATCAGCCCCACCGGATCGAGACCGAAATGGGAGCGGAAACGCCGGTCCTCGATGGCGATGAAGGCGTCGGGGACATAGGGCGGCAACTGGGAGACGTCGATCATCACGCCCTGGGTCAGGCCGTGACGCGCGATCAGCCGCCCGCGGTCGTCGAGGATGGTGATGTCGTGCGACGGCCCGTTGGTCAAGAGCGTGCCCACGTCGGGCAGGGCGGAGAGAAAGCGCGAAAAGAAGATGCCGCCGAAGATGACCGCCCAGGCGCCCACCAGGACGAAGACATAGGGCCAGACCCGCTTGCGGCGGGGGCGGGAAGCACGCCCTCCGTCGGCGATTGCGGAAACGCGCCGGTCGAGTTCTGATTGCTGCCGCGCCATGCCTTAACCCTTGGAAACCGCCAGTCTGGCTTCCAAGGGTTAACAGCCGTTAAACATTTGAAGCAACGCGCGGAAAAGTGTGCGCGGTTTTCCGCTAAAGCGTTGCGGCAAAACAAAGACTGCAAACGCCGTTCAGCCGCCTATCTTGAGGTCGTGATCGTTGCAGGACGAACCGCGACAGGCCTTGGCCTTCACAGTGCCCGAACCGAAGGTGTTGATCCTTGGATCTACCACGGTCCCGCCGATCGTCACGTCGCCCGAGCCCGCGATGTTGACGTGCAGCGGATTCACTTCTCCGCTCCCAATGCTGACGGACCCCGACCCGCCGATGTTCACGTCTGCCGAGCCGTTTATCTCCCCTGCCGAGAATTCACCGGACCCGCCGATGTTCACGGCCAAGGGGCCGGCAACGTTTGCGACTGACACGGAGCCCGATCCGCCAATATCGGCCTTCACGGGGCCGCCGACACGCCCTGCTGAAATCGAGCCCGAACCGTCGACTTCGGCGTTCAGCTTGTCGACGTTTCCGATCCGGATGTCGCCGCTGCCGGCGGTTTCGGCATGGACGGTGCCCGAGACGTTGCCGACCTTCAGCTTGCCGGAGCCCGACATTTCAAGGCTCGCTTCGCTGACGTTGCCGACCGTCGATTCCGAATAGCCCATCACCTCGAACTTCAGAGGACCCATTGTGTCGCCGATGGTGACATTGCCCGCCATCGCTTCCACGTCCACGGGGCTGCCGCGCGGCACGACCACATGGATCAGGAGCTGGCTAGGCTTGTTGAGGTTGCCCTGCGAGAAGTCGAACCAGTGCCGCCAATCCCAAACCGTGCCGACTTCCTGGCATTCGATCTTGAGTTTGCCACCGTCGGGATAAACCTTGACGCCGTTCACCCGATCGCGCAGCCCGCTGACCTGAACCGCCATCGGGCCGGAATCCTTCACGTCGACCTTGACCGTCGCCACGACGTTTTCGAGGTCGAGCCTCTTGGTGTTGTAGGTCTGCCATTGGCCGGTCACCCATCCCTCGCCGGCATGGGCGGGCAAAATAACGATGGCGGCGATTGCCGCGCCGATCAGAAGAGATTGGATGCGCATGTGTAACTCCACAGACTGTATGTCCGCTCCAACAGATAGGCTGCTCCCACTGTTACGCACAGAGAGCCGATTTTGCAGACCCAGGGTCCGTCCCCGGAAGGGAAACAAACTAGCAACGAGTTCATCCCGGCTGGGCCGCCGCCTTAATGCCCATCTTAACCAAAAAACTTCGCGGTTTCTCGCCTTTGATGTGGAGAACCCGCATCGTCGCGCAGGCGGATTCGCGAGCGCGGCATCACGGCAGCAGCCGGTATCCGCCGCTTTCGGTCACCAGAATGCGGGCGTCGCTGGGGTTCTGTTCGATCTTCTGGCGCAGACGGTAGATGTGGGTCTCCAGCGTGTGCGTCGTGACGGCGGGATTGTAGCCCCAGACCTCGTTGAGCAGTGTCTCGCGCGGCACCGTTTCGCCGCAGCGGTAGAGGTATTTGAGGATGTTGGTTTCCTTCTCGGTCAGACGGATCTTGTGCGACTTCTCGTCGAGCAAGAGCTTGGCCGAGGGCCGGAAGGTGTAGGGACCGATGCGGTACATCGCCTCTTCGCTGTGGTCGTGGCTGCGCAGCTGGGCGTGCACGCGCGCCATGAGGACTGCAAAGCGGAAGGGCTTGGTGACGTAATCGTTGGCGCCGGAATCGAGGCCCTTGATGGTGTCGCTGTCGCCGGCCGCCGCAGTGAGCAGCAAGATAGGACAAGTGACGCCCTTGGCGCGGAATTCCCAGCAAAGCTCGCGGCCGTCGCCGTCCGGCAGGCCGACGTCGAGGATTATGAATTCGTAGAGCCCGTCCGCGGCGGCGCTGCGTGCGGCGGCGCAATCGCCGACCGCCACGACCGCATAAGAGGCCTCCTCGGTGAGCTGCTCGGCCAGGGAGGCGCTCAGCATGGCATCGTCTTCCACCAAGAGGACGCGCTTGGCGCTGGACATGTGAAATATCATCCGGGGGGTTGCGAAGCGGGGCGGCACTCTACCCGGTTTCCGGGCGCTGGTGTATTGGGAAAGGTGCATGCGCTCTTCCGCCCGTCCAGCCTCCCGTTCCCGCCGTAATTCCCCCGCTTCCGGGCTTGTCCGTGTGGCAAGGGGCACGGACGCACTCAGGGCCGGCCGGCCGGTGCGTCTAAAGGACCGGGGCGTCACCGGCATGTTCGCAGTGGAAACGCTGAGTGCGGAACGTCTCGCGCGACTCGAACATGCCTGGCTGGTGCTGACGCACGCCCGGGCGCGCACCTTGAAGATCCGCCTTTACACCGCCGAAGTAGTGGCCCTGAAGCTGCGCGGCGGCGAGACCGTGGAGCAACTGCGCGCCATTGCCGATCCCACCGCCGACCTCGACACCCCGCTCAAGGGTCCGTTTCAAGCCGTGCGCAGCAAACTGCCGCGGGCCTTCGCCGCCTCGGTGAAACTGGCAAAGCTTGCGGGCCTGTTGCCGGCGACCGTCGTGACGCGCGGTGCGCTACGCGACGGCGTCGAAGTGCCGGTCGGCGACATCCTCTCCTACGAAGGCGAGACGGTGGCGAAGCTCTCGATCGTGACGCGGGCGCGCGTGCCGCTGGAAGGCGCCGAGCAGGCGGAGCTGGTGGCCTTCCGCGCCGGCGACGGCGCGCCGGAGAATTATGCCGTCGTCATCGGGCAGCCGCCGAGCGGCGAGCCGGTGCTGACGCGCCTGCATTCGGAATGCTTCACCGGCGACCTGCTCGGCTCGCTGAAATGCGATTGCGGGGCGCAGTTGCGCTGCGCCGTCGAGACGATCTCCAAGGCGGGCGGCGGCGTGCTGCTCTATCTGGCACAGGAGGGCCGCGGCATTGGGCTGATCAACAAGCTGCGCGCCTATCGCCTTCAGGACCAAGGCTTCGACACACTGGAAGCCAACGAGCGGCTCGGCTTCGAAGCCGACGAGCGGCTCTACGACGTGGCCGCGCGGATGCTGTCGCTGCTCGGCTACAGATCGGTGCGCCTCATCACCAACAATCCGGATAAAGTGGCGGGACTGACGGCGGCGGGGATCGAGGTGCGCGAGCGCGTGCCGCTCGTTATCCCCGGCAACAAACACAACCGCGCCTATCTCAAGGCCAAAGCCGAGAAGGCGGGGCATCTCTTCTAGTCGGTTTTTCTAACCGAAATGACCGCGGCGGGCGGCAATTCCTGCCGGGTGCGTAGGCGGAAAGGCGGAATACGCGGGGTACGGGGCTGGCAAGGTGCTTGCTTGATGCAGGTCATGCCGGGAATCGACTTTTCCGCTCATGTGACCAATCCCATCGCCCAAGGCTCTGCCCCGGCGGCGGCTAAAACGCCTGCGGACGAGAGCGGCTTCTCCTTCGCGGACGTCCTCGACGTCATCAATCCGCTGCAACATATCCCGGTGATCTCGACCCTCTACCGGCACCTTACGGGCGATCAGATCGACATTCCCGAGAAAGTCGCGGGCGACACGCTGTACGGCGGGATGATCGGCTTCTTCACCTCGCTGGGCGACGTGCTGTTCCAGGAGATCACCGGCAAGGACGTGGGCGACACGGTCTACGCCATGGTGATGGGCGACGACAAAGCGGAGAGCACCGTCGCGCAAGCGCCCGCAAGCGTGACACCGGCGAGCGCCATTAGCATTTCCGCTCCCGACGTTGCGGCCCTGGCGAGCAGCTTGAACAGCAAGGGCATCGATGCCGACACCGCCCAGCGCGCCATCTTCGCCTATGGCCGCGCCATCGACCGCAGCGAACAGCTTTACTAGCTCCGTTCTCCGAAGATCGCTGTGCCGATGCGCACATGCGTGGCACCGAAGCGGATCGCCGTCTCGAAATCGTCGCTCATCCCCATGCTGAGCCGGTCGAGCCCCGCCTCGGCGGCGAGCTTGGCAAGCAGTGCAAAATGCGGCGCAGGCGCTTCTTCGAAGGGAGGCACGCACATCAATCCGGCAAGATTCAGCCCGAGGCCGCGCGCTTCCGCGATCAACTGAGGTGCGTCCTGCGGCGCGATGCCGGCCTTCTGCGGCTCCTCGCCGGTGTTTACCTGGATGAAGACGAGAGGATTGCGCCCGCTCTTGTCGATCTCGGCTTTCAAGGCATGCGCCAGTTTCGAACGATCGACAACGATCGCATCGAACAGCCCGACGGCCTCGCGCACCTTGTTGGTCTGCAGCGGGCCGGTCATGTGCAGTTCGATGTCGGGGAATTCGCGCTTCAAGGCGGGCCATTTGGCGAGCGCCTCCTGCACGCGATTCTCGCCGAAGATGCGGTGCCCGGCTTCCATCACGGGACGGATGGTGTCTTCGCCGTGCAGCTTGCTGATGGCCACGAGACTGGTGAACGGTGCCGGTTTGACGGCACCCTTTCGCGCCGCCTCGATGCGCGCCAGGATGCGGCGGAGATTCTCGGCAACCGTCTCGGCCGGAAGGGACATGGATGAGCGATAGCTTGTCGCGCATCGGACTGGCAAGGGCGGCAATGCGTTTGGCCGCGCAGAGCGGGATTTCGCCGCTGGCGCTGCTGACGGACGACGAGCGCCTGCCCGATCCCCTGGCCGCGGCGCGCGCCCTGCCCCCCGGCAGCATGGTGGTGGTGCGGGCCCGCGAGGCCGGGCGGCGAAGGGCGCTCGCTTTCGCCGTTATGAAGATTGCCCGGGCACGGAAGCTGACGGTGCTGATCGCCGGGGATGCGGCGCTGGCACGGGCCTGCGGCGCCCACGGCGTGCATCTGCCGGAAGCGCAGATCGGCGAGGCTGCCTCCTTGCGCGCGCGCGGCGGATTGCTGATAACCGCGTCCGCACATTCCTTTTCCGCTTTGCGTCGGGCGAAAGATGCGGACGCGGTTTTCCTGTCGCCGGTGTTTCCGACGGCAAGCCATCCCGGCCTGGCTGCTTTGGGCGCTGCGCGCGCCAATCTCATGGCGCGGCAGGCGAAAGTTCCGGTCTATGCCCTGGGCGGAATCGGGGCGCGGAACGCAGCATTGCTTTCCGCCTTCTGCGGAATCGCGGCAGTCGGCGCGCTCGCCGTCTGAAAGAGGTTGACCCGCAACGCCCGGCCATCGATTCTGCGGGCCGAAGGAGACCTGATTTGTCCGATGTCGATTCCCGGCTGCTCGAAGTGATCCGGCAGCGCTCGTTCCGCCGCGGGCATTTCCGCCTTTCGTCGGGGGCGGAGAGCAATTTCTACTTCAACCTCAAGCCGACCATGATGTCGCCGGAAGGCGCCCATCTTGCCGCCCGCGCCTTGCTCGCGCGAATCTGGGAAGAGAACGTCGATTACGTAGGCGGGCTGGAAATGGGCGCGGTGCCGGTGATCGCCTGCATCGCGGCCTTGAGCCATGCAGACGGCAAGCCGGTCAAAACCTTCTTCGTGCGCAAACAGACCAAGGATCACGGCACCCAGGATCTCGTCGAAGGTCTTGCGACGGGTGAATCCTTGTCGGGCAAGCGCGTGATGATCGTCGATGATGTGGCAACCAGCGGCGGCTCGATCCTGAAAACGGCGGAAACGGCGCGCGCCGCAGGCGCCACCGTCGAAAGCGCCCTGGTGATCGTCGATCGCGAAGAAGGCGCCCACGAAGCACTGCAAAAGGCCGGGATCAGACTGAAATCGGTGCTGCGGGCGAGCGACTTCTAGCAGCTTTTCAAACGTGCAGATTCAGATGGAAGAACACCGCGTCCATGCGGATGCGTTGGCTGCCGTCGTAGAACACGCCCGCATTACGGCTGTAGCGCAGTTCCTGCCAGCCGAAAGTGGCCTGAAGATTGGTGTTGATGACGTAGCCGAGCGAGGCCTGAGTGCCGAACACGCCGATGACCGGCGCCAGCAACCCTCCGTCGGCCGTGCCGCTGCCCAACTCGCCGCCCACAATCCAGGAGCCCCAGGTCAGCGTCGTGCTCAGATGGGTGCTTTCGGTAACGCCCGTCGCCAATGCGTCGTTGATATCGAAGGCATAGGTGTTAGAGCGGCGCCAGGCGCCGCCGACCGACAGCTTCATGTCGTCGTTGAGGTCGTAATCGAGCTGGACGCCAGTGCCCCATTCGGTGAGACCCGCATGACCGGGGGTCTTGCGGTCGCCGTGACCGACGGAGGCGGCGATGGTGGCCCCGACCGACAGGCGCCCGAAGGTGTTGCTGTAGTTGACCGCGCCTTCCCAGATGCTCTTCTGCCGGTTTGCCACCTGCGGCCCGTTGTTGAGGAAGGGGATGACCTCTTTGCCCTCGGACGGCGTGAAGGACATGCCGATCTGGATGCCGAACAGCCGCGGCGTGTAATAGGAAATCTTGGCGTAGTTGAGCGAGGATTCGACGGCACTGTTCAGCGCGAAGACCTCGGTGAAGTTGCGGCGGGTGGACGGATCGAGGAAAAAATTGGCATTCGCATTATCGAGGCTGGTCGCGTCGTCGACCACCGGGCCTGTTACCGACAGCGCATAGGCCGCCCCGTCCATCATGCCTACTTCGACGCGGCCGAGGCCCGTCTGCATGACGGCGTAGACCTTCTGCACCAGATCGCCGCCGTAATTGTCGTAAGACAGCTTGTCGCGCGCAACTTCGAAGCCGGCCTTGAGCGACAGCGACAAGCCGCTGTCGTAGTCGCGCTGAACGCGCAGCGTGAGATCGGCAAGGCCGCTGGCCCATTGCTGGTCGAAGCCCGGGACGGACGGCAGGTCCGGCGAGAACAGCGTGCCGTGCGCCTTGCCGCCCACCGAAACGCTGTAGTGCGAGAAATCCGCGGTCCAGGGATCGACGGTCCAGTCGCCCGCGGCCGCGGGCACGACAAACAGGGCAGCCGCCGACGCGAGCAAAACCGCTTTCATGACCCCACTCTTTCAGCCCGGGTATTCCGGCCGTTTCTTAAACCTTGATAATAATGGCGGCTTTCTGCGATGGCTATATCGCGTCGCGTTGCACGGCACGGTCCGTGCCTTTATAAGCCGGTGCCCGCCAACGGAGAACTTGGCCCTATGCGAGCCTTAACAATCATAGCTTGCGGTCTGCTGCTGGCGGGCTGCGGTTCGTCCGACAGCGATTTCATTCAGGATACCAACACAGGCACCACGGCCATTTCCAGCGACAATGGTCAGCGCACCCTGGGTGTGAATTCCTATCTGTGGCACGCCAGCCTGGACACGCTCTCTTTCATGCCGCTCGCCTCGACGCCCGACCCGTTCGGCGGGGTGATCATCACCGACTGGTATTCGTCGCCGCAGAATCCCACCGAGCGACTGAAGGTCACAGTCTACATCCTGGACCGCCACCTGCGCGCCGACGGTATCAAGGTCGCCGTATTCCGCCAGACCAAGGCGGCTGACGGCACCTGGGCCGACGCCCAGGTCAATCCCGATACCGCCACCAAGCTGACGGACGCTATCCTGACGCGCGCCCGCGAGCTTTGGCTCGCCACGCAGTCGCCGCACGACTGAAGCCTCTTTCATTCCTGACACTGGAAATGGCTGCGCAATTCGCGCAATACATCCGCTTTGAACAGGGAAGTTAGACGAGAATGGCGCGCTACAATGCCAAGGAATCCGAAAAGCGCTGGCAAGCGGCGTGGAACGAGGCGCGCGTCTTTTTGACGCCCGCCGACCGGGCGCGCCCCAAATGCTACGTGCTGGAGATGTTCCCCTATCCGTCGGGGCGCATCCATATCGGCCATGTGCGCAACTACACGATGGGCGACGTGCTCGCCCGCTTCAAGCGGGCGCAGGGCTTCAACGTGCTGCATCCAATGGGCTGGGACGCCTTCGGCCTGCCCGCCGAGAACGCGGCGCGCGAGAAGGGCGTATCCCCGCGCGACTGGACCTACGCCAACATCGCGGCGATGAAGGAACAGCTCAACGAGATGGGGCTGTCGCTCGACTGGACACGCGAAATCGCCACCTGCGATCCCGGATACTACAAGCACGAACAGAAGCTGTTCCTCGACTTCTATCGCGAGGGCCTGGTCTATCGCAGCGAAGCCGACGTCAACTGGGACCCCGTCGACCAGACGGTGCTGGCCAACGAGCAGGTGATCGACGGGCGCGGCTGGCGCTCGGGCGCCCTGGTCGAGCGCAAGAAGCTGTCGCAGTGGTTCCTCAAGATCACCGCCTACTCCGACGAATTGCTGGATGCGCTCGACGGGCTGGAACGCTGGCCGGAGAAGGTCCGGCTGATGCAGAAGAACTGGATCGGCCGCTCGGAGGGCCTGCGCTTCTCCTTCTCGCTGTCGAACGGACGGGACGTGGAGGTGTTCTCGACGCGGCCCGACACGCTGTTCGGCGCCAGCTTCCTGGCGCTGTCGCCGGATCATCCGCTGACGGAGGAACTGGCGAAGCAGGACGGGCGCCTGGCCGCCTTCGTGGCCGAGTGCCGGCGCATCGGCACCGCCGAGGAGACCATCGAAAAGGCCGAGAAGCAGGGCTACGACACCGGCCTCACCGCCGCCCATCCCTTCGATCCCAGCTGGAAGCTGCCGGTCTATGTCGCCAATTTCGTGCTGATGGCCTACGGCACGGGCGCCATCTTCGGTTGCCCGGCGCACGACCAGCGCGACCTCGATTTCTGCCGCAAGTACCGGCTGCCCGTCGTCCCCGTGGTGATCCCCGAAGATGCCGACGCCAAAAAATTCGAGATCGGCGACGAGGCCTATGTGGGGCCGGGCCGTCTCGCCAATTCGCGCTTCCTGGACGGGATGAGTGTGGAAGAAGCCAAGGACGAAGTGGCCAGGCGTCTGGAATCGCAGGGCCGCGCCACGCGCACGGTGCAGTACCGCTTGCGCGACTGGCTGGTGTCGCGCCAGCGGCCTTGGGGCTGCCCCATCCCCATGGTCCATTGCGTCAAATGCGGCGTCGTACCGGTGAAGGACTCCGACCTGCCGATCAAGCTGCCGGACAACATTGCCTTCAACGTCAAGGGCAATCCGCTGGACGCACAGGCGACCTGGAAGAACGTGCTGTGCCCCAAATGCGGCGGCGATGCGGTGCGCGACACCGACACGCTCGATACCTTCGTGGACTCCTCCTGGTACTTCGCGCGCTTCTGCGACACGACGGCGCCCGAGCCGGTGAACCGCGCCGCGGTCGATTACTGGCTGCCGGTCGACCAGTATATCGGCGGCATCGAGCACGCGATCCTTCATCTGCTTTATGCGCGCTTCTTCATGCGCGCCATGAAGAAGGCGGGTTACATCAAGGTCGAGGAACCCTTCGCCGGCCTCTTCACCCAGGGCATGGTCTGCCACGAGACCTACAAGGATCAGGCCGGCAACTGGCTGGCGCCCGATTCCGTCGAAAAGCGGGACGGCGGTACCTTCCTCAAAGGCACAAACGAAGCGATCAATGTCGGCCCCTCCGAGAAGATGTCGAAATCCAAGAAGAACGTGGTGGCGCCCGAAACCATCATCGACATCTTCGGCGCCGACACCATCCGCTGGTTCATGCTGTCCGACACTCCGCCCGAGCGCGATGTCGAATGGACCGCCGAGGGCGCCGATTCCTGCTGGAAGTTCGTGCAGCGCATCTGGCGGCTGGTGAGCGAGGCGGAAAACCTGCCGCCGCCCGGCACGTCCGCGGGCGAAGACGCCTCGGAACTGCGGCGCGCCACCCACCGGGCGATCGCGGCGGTGACGGAGGATCTGGCCGCTTTGCGTTTCAATCGCGCCGTGGCGCAGATTTACACTCTGGTCAATGCTATAAGTGCGGCGGCGGACGCGCCGGGGCCGGTGCGCCGCGAAGCGCTGGAGGCGCTGGTGCTGCTGATCGGACCGATGATGCCGCATCTGGCGGAAAGCTGCTGGGAGACGCTGGGCCACCAACCTTTCGTCGCCACGGCCATGTGGCCCAAGGCCGATCCGGCGCTGGTGGCGGCCGACACCGTCACCATCGCGGTACAGGTGAACGGCAAGCTGCGCGGCACCGTTTCCGTGCCGCCCGACTGCGATAAGGCCATAGTGGAGAAGGCCGCTTTGGAACTCGAAACCGTCAAACGCGCGATGGAAGGCAGGCCGCCGAAGAAGGTGATCGTGGTGCCGAACCGCATCGTGAACATCGTCGCATGATGAAGCCGGCGGCCATAGCCGCTTGCGGCCTCTTCCTCGCCGGATGCGGTTTCCATCCGCTTTACGCCGTACCCGATATGCCTGACGGCAGCATGCAGAAGCACCTGCAATCCGTTTACGTCGAGCCGGTGCCCGATCGACTCGGCTTTGAGATGCGCAACCAGCTGATCGATCTGTTGGACGGCAAAGGCGAACCCGCGGGCGCCGCTTATCGCTTGCGCGTCAGCCTCACTCAGAAGAGCGCCGCCATCGGCGTGCAGAGCCAACGGATTCCACCGGATTGCCTCGATCCCAGCTGCCCCACCCAGACGGCCATCACCCGCTACAACGACACGCTGATCGCCGAATACGAACTGGTCGAGGTCAAAACCAACACCGTCGTCACCAAAGGCATCGAGACCGGGCTGACCTCCTATAACGTCCTCGCCTCGCCTTATGCGACGCTGGCGGTGCAGCAGGACGCCGACCAGCGCGCGGCGGAGGACATCGCGGACCGTATCCGCATCGACCTCGCCGTTTATTTCGCGCAGCAAGCCAAGCAATGAAAGTCGCACCTTCGGAGGCGGACCGCATCGCGAAAGATCCGCCGCGCGGGCTGCGGGCGGTGCTGGTGTTCGGGCCGGACGCGGGGCTGGCGCGCGAGCGCAGCGAGACGCTGCTCAAGACCGTGGTGGAGGACCTATCCGATCCCTTCCGCGTTTCCGACCTCGACGAACAGACTTTGACGAACGATCCGGCGCGGCTTTCCGACGAGGCGGCGGCGATCTCCATGCTGGGCGGGCGGCGTGTGGTGCGGGTGCGCGGCGCCACCAATGCCCTGGCCGGGCTGATCGAGGATTTCCTCGACGATCCCAAGGGCGACGCGCTGGTCGTGGTGGAGGCGGGCGATCTCGCCAAGGGCTCTACCCTGCGCAAGCTGTTTGAGACGGACGACAGGGACAGGGCCGCCATCGCCTGCTATGCCGACAACGCGCGCAATCTCTCCGACGTGGTGCGCGATGCCTTGCGCGCCGAAGGACTTGCCATCGCACCCGACGCGCTGGCCGATGCGGTGTCGCGCCTCGGATCGGATCGAGGCGTCACACGGCGGGAACTGGAGAAGCTCGTTCTCTATGTCCGCGGCCGGAAACAGGTGACGCTCGACGACGTTCGCGCCTCCCTGGGCGACGAGGCAGAAGCGCGGGTGGAGGAAGCCTGCGACGCGGCGGGCTCCGGCGAGCTGCCGCGCCTCGATCTGGCGCTGGAGCGGCTGTGGGTTTCGGACGTTTCCCCGGTCGCCGTGCTGCGCCAGGCCATGAGTCATTTCCAACGCCTCATGCTGGTGCAGGCGGAGACGGCGCGCGGCGAAAGCCTCGACGGCGCCATGAAGAAGCTGCGCCCGCCGGTGCATTTTTCGCGCACCGATTCCTTCAAGGCTCAAGCCCGGAAATGGAACGAAGCCCGCCTCGGCGAAGCGCTCGACCTGCTCCTGGAGGCCGAGGCGCTGTGCAAGACGACCGCCGTTCCGGCCGAAGCGGCCTGTGCGCGGGCGTTGTTCAACGTGGCGGCAATGGGCAAGATGCGCTGATGCTGAAAATCCGCATCATTCCCTGCCTGGACGTAAAGGACGGCCGCGTCGTCAAGGGCATCAATTTCGTCGATCTGCGCGATGCGGGCGATCCCGTCGAGCAGGCCATGCTCTACGACAAGATGGGCGCCGACGAGCTGTGCTTCCTCGACATCACGGCCAGCCACGAGAAGCGCGGCATTCTGCTCGACGTGGTGCGGCGCACGGCGGACGTCTGCTTCATGCCCCTGACGGTGGGCGGCGGCGTGCGCACCCTGGAAGACATCCGCGCACTTTTGCTGGCGGGCGCCGACAAGGTCTCGATCAACACCGAAGCGGTACGCCGGCCGGAATTCGTGCGCGAGGCGGCCGAGAAATTCGGCAGCCAATGCATCGTCGCGGCGGTCGACGCCAAACAGGTGTCGCCGGGCAAGTTCGAGGTCTTCACCCACGGCGGACGCAATCCCACGGGGCTCGATGCCGTCGAACATGCAGTCAAACTCGTCGAATACGGCGCGGGCGAAATCCTGNNGAAATCCTGCTCACCTCCATGGACCGCGACGGCACAAAGATCGGCTACGACATCGCCCTGACGCGCACCATCTCAGACTCGGTGCCGGTGCCGGTGATCGCCTCGGGCGGGGTGGGGACACTGGAGCATCTGGTGGAAGGGGTGCTCCATGGCGGCGCCGACGCGGTGCTGGCCGCTTCGATCTTCCATTTCGGGCAGTGGTCGATTGCCGACGCCAAAAAGGCGCTGGCCGAGGCGGGACTGCCCGTGCGCAGCGCGTAAGTTCTGGTTCAGGACGGCTCTTTGATCCTCAGCGGCGCGTTCAGTTGCGCGAGCGTTGGCGCGCCATCGGCGGAGAGGTTCAGCACCAGCGCCATTTTGAGGTTCAATTCCGCCGGCATAGGCGCGGACATGTCCCAGCCGGTCGCCATGACATAGCCCGCGCGTAAAACGCCCATATGGGTCACCGCGACCGCGTCTTCGTCCAACTTGGCGGCATCCGCGAAGAAACTTCGGACACGAGCGTGAAGCTCGCCGGTCGATTCCCCGCCGGGCGGACGAAAGGCGAGGCCCGAACCGGCCCGGATGAAGGCGTCCTCGCCGTCGCGTGCCAGCATCTCGGCGCGGGTGAGCCCCTCCCAATCGCCCCAGTTCTGTTCGGCGAGGCGGGCATCGATCTTCAGGTTCTCAAGGCCGAGCAGATCTGCCGTCTGGCGGGCGCGCAGCTTGGGACTTGAATAGGCGCGGGCGGTCTCGAAGCCTTCGGGCGGCAGAAGCTTCGCTATCCGGGCGCGGCCCTCTTCGCTGAGCGGCGTGTCGACGGAACCCTGAACGCGATGCTGCGCGTTCCATTCGGTGGGGCCGTGGCGGATCAGGGCGAGACGCAAGCGGTGTCCTTTCCGGGCGGCTTCGGGCTACCGGCGATCTGCGCCAAAATGGCGCACCTTCCGTCAAAAATCCTGCCCGCCGTGACGGATGGAGGTTTGCAGGTCTTACTATGACGATTTTTCAAAACGATTTCAATATCTTAGGATGATGGACGGTTCTCAAATCTCGATCTCGGCGAGCACCGGCACATGGTCGGAAGCCTTCGCCCAGCCGCGCATCTTTTTGACGATCAGTTGCGAACGGACGGCGTCATTCAGCGCCGGACTGACCCAGATGTGATCGAGGCGACGGCCGCGGTCCGAGGCTTCCCAGTCCCCGGCGCGGTAGCTCCACCACGAATAAATCTTCCGGGCCGGGGGTACGAACATACGCGTCACGTCACACCAGCCGAAGGCGGCGCGCGCCGCGATGAGCAAATCGGTTTCGACCGGCGTATGGCTGACCACCTTGAGAAGCTGTTTGTGGTTCCAGACGTCGTTCTCCAGGGGGGCGACATTGAGATCGCCGACCAGGATCACCGGCGCGGTGCGCCTGTCCTTGCGCTTGACGAATTGCCGCTCCAAACGGCGCAGGAAATCGAGCTTGTGGTCGAACTTGGGATTGAGCGCCGGGTCGGGAACATCGCCGCCGGCGGGCACATAGAAGTTGTGCAGTTCCAAGCCATTCTCGAAGATAACACGCAAATGGCGGCTATGACCCTCGCGGCAAAAATCGTCGCTCTTGCTTTTGCGGATCGGCAGACGCGATACGACGGCTACGCCGTGATTGGCCTTCTGCCCGTTTATCGCCTGATGGACATAGCCCAGTTTGGCGAACTCCTTGGCGGGAAACTGGTCGTTGGTGCACTTGATTTCCTGAAGGCAAAGAACGTCGGGTGCGTATTCGTGCAGGAAGCGGGCGGCCAGAGTGGTGCGCTGGCGCACCGAATTGATGTTCCAGGTGGCGATCTTCATGTGAGCGGCCACCGTGCCCGCGCGGGCGCATCGAGAGGATCGAAGAGGCCGAGACCGGCGCGCTCGATACCCACCCAAGCCACCATCGCGGCGTTGTCCGTGCAGAGGCGGATCGGCGGAACCTTCAGCGTGAAGCCTTCCTCCGCGGCGAGCGCCGCGAGCGCCGTACGGATAGCACCGTTGGAGGCGACGCCTCCGGCCATGACGAAAGCGGGCGAGGCCTCGCGCGGAAAATCGCGGCGGAACATCGCCATGCCCGCACGGGCGCGGTCGATGAGGCTTTCCACCACCGCAAGCTGGAAAGACGCGGCGAGATCGGCGGCGTTCACTTCTTCTTCCAGCGTGAGTTGGCGCACCGCCGTCTTCAAACCCGAGAAGGAAAAATCCGCACCCTGGCGTCCGCGCATCGGCCGCGGCAGGTCGTAGCGCCGCGCATTGCCCGTCTTCGCCAGCTCCTCGATGCGCGGCCCGCCGGGATAGGCAAGGCCCAACAGCTTGGCCGTCTTGTCGAAGGCTTCGCCCGCGGCGTCGTCGATGGTGGTGCCGTAGAGCTTGAAGCGGCCGACACCTTCGACGCCCAGAAGCTGACAGTGTCCGCCCGACACAAGAAGCAGGAGGAAGGGGAATGTGACACCCTCCGACAGCCGCGCACTGAAGGCGTGCGCCTCCAGGTGATTGACAGCGATGAGCGGCTTTGCCGCCGCCAGCGCCAGCGCCTTGGCGGTGACGAGGCCCACCATGACGCCGCCGATCAGTCCCGGTCCCGCCGTCGCCGCGACGGCGTCAACTTGCGAGAGGGCGCAGCCGGCTTCTTTGAGGGCGCGTTCGACGATGCCGTCCAGCATCTCGACATGGGCGCGGGCGGCGATTTCCGGCACCACGCCGCCATAGGGCCGGTGTTCCTCGAGCTGGCTGAAGATGATGTCCGAGAGGATTTCGCCCGGCCCCGGCGGCGCCCCGCGCACCACCGCCGCCGCGGTCTCATCGCAGCTCGTTTCGATGCCGAGGACGGTCCATGCGCGCAAGCGGAAGGCCTATGCTAAAGAGCAGAAAGGCTCTAATCGAAATTCCTGATGGCGCAAAGCTCCCTTCGCATCGGAACCCGCGGTTCCAGACTCGCCCGCGCCCAGGCGGAGATGGCGGCCCTTGCCCTTAGGGCAAAGGGGATTACCTGCGAAATCGTACCGATCAGGACCACGGGCGACCGCATCCTGGACCGGCCGCTGGCGGAGGCGGGCGGCAAGGGGCTGTTCACCAAGGAACTGGAAGAAGCCCTGCTGGCGGACACCATCGACATCGCCGTCCATTCGATGAAGGACGTTCCCGCTTTCCTGCCGGCAGGACTCGTCATCGGCGCCATCCTGCCGCGCGAAGATCCCGCGGACGTGCTGGTCGCCGGCGGCGCCCGCACCCTCGCGGAGCTGCCGGCCGGCGCCAGAGTCGGCACCAGTTCGGTACGCCGCCGGGCCCAGCTTCTGCGTGCGCGCGCCGACCTCGATTGCCTCTTCGTGCGCGGCAATGTCGACACCAGATTGGCCAAGCTCGATTCGGGTGGAATGGAAGCGATCATCCTGGCGCTGGCGGGCCTCAAGCGGCTCGGACTCGCGGAACGCGCCACCGCTGTTCTGTCGCCGGACGAATGGCTGCCCTCGCTCGGCCAAGGCGCGGTGGGCATCGAAATCCGTGCAGGCGACGCGCGCGCGGCCGCGGCCATTGCGCCGCTCGACGATGCGCCGGCTTCCATCGCGCTCTCCTGCGAGCGTGCCTTCCAGGGGGCTCTCGACGGGACGTGCCGCACGCCGATCGCGGGACTTGCGACGCTGGACGGCGAGACACTGTCGTTCCGCGGCGAAGTGATCGCCCCGGACGGAAGCGAATATGCGGGCACGGAATTCAGGATTGCTCTGGGCGGCGATGCAAAAACGCAGGCGACCGAAGCCGGCCGCAAAGCGGGCGAAGCGCTGAGGCCGCGCGCCGCGCGCTGGCTTGCCCTTTGAGAGCTAAAGCAAAATCCGCGATTACTGAATCGCGGATTTGCTTTAGTTCTTTGTATTGTCGCGCAATCTAACGGAAAACCGCGTCGAATACGCTGTCGCTATCGACCACTTTTCCGGATTGCGCTCTAATCCTTGTTGCTGGGACCGTCCTCGGCGAGACTCTTGACGAGATCGAGCACGCGCTTGCGCACCTTGGGATCCTTGATGCGCATGAACGCGAGCGAAAGATGCAGGCCGTCGCCGCTCGACACGAATTCGAGAACGGGCTGCGTCTCGCCTTCCGCGAAACCGGAGGCGCCGGCGAGCTGCTCCGACACGCTCTCGTAGAAGTACTGGATGGGCACACCGAGTATGCGCGCCACCTCGAACAGGCGGCCGGCACCGATCCGGTTCACGCCCTTCTCGTACTTCTGTACTTGTTGAAACGTCAGGCCGAGCATTTCGCCCAGCCGTTCCTGGCTCATGCCGATCATCATCCGGCGCAAACGCAACCGGTTACCTACTTGGCCGTCGATCGGATTGGCTTGTTTTTTTGGCAAAGTCGCAGCTTGAAATTGGTTGACGGTGGGCACTCTATCCGGTCGAGCCGGACACGGAAACAGCCGAAACGGCGTCTCCCCGAAGAGCCGTCATTTTCCTTTGTATAATCCCCATGTCAAAGCGACGTTTGCGCATACCATAAGCCAGAACCACCATAGAGGATGACGCGAGAACGGAGTCGGTGCAATCGCAACGGGAAGTGCGCCGTCAACAACACCCATTTTTCCGAGACCGAGCTCGGCAGTGATTCGCCCCAAGGGGTCGATGATGGCTGAGATGCCGGTATTTGCGGCTCGTACCACGGGCAGGCCTTCTTCGATGGCCCGCACCCGGGCGACCAGGAGATGCTGACGAGGTCCGGCCCACGGTCCGAACCAGGAGTCGTCCGTCACATTCACCAGCCAATCGGGCCGCCTGGAACCCACAACCTCGCCAGGAAACAGAATCTCGTAGCAGATCAGAGGGCCGGCGGTGCCGGCGCCCGGCACATCGTATGTGTGCGGACCATCGCCGGCGGCAAAGCTGCCTTCGATTCCGGTGAGCTTCGAAAGGCCCAGTTTTTCCAGCGTTTCTTCGAACGGCAGAAATTCGCCGAAGGGCACAAGGTGGAATTTGTCGTAGGTGCCGAGGAGGCGTGCGTTCCGTCCGAAGAGGTAGAAACTGTTGTACATATGCAAGGCGCCCGTATCGTCGCGTTCCCCGCGAACGGTTCCGGCCATCAGCACCACCCCGTGAGAGGTGAGAACGGAAATCCGGTCGAGAGCGTCCTGCCTGTACCGCAGCAAATAGGGCGAGGCCGCCGCTTCCGGCCAGACGATGACCGTCGGCTCTCCCGGTTCTTCGCTCAGGGAAACCAGCCGCTGCCAATCCCGGAAGACGAATTGCCTATTGTACTTCTCTGCCTGCGGCACGTCGGGCTGTACCAGCCGTATCTTTACGTTGGGTACGGTTTGCGTGGGCGTCGTGGCGAGCCTTGCTTCGCCGCCGAGCCACAGAAGCGCCAAGATGCCGCACATGACCGCTGGAAATATCCATTTTGTACGCGGGCCGAAGAACTCGGCAAGCGAGGCGCCCAACAGGATGGTAAGCAGTGTCAACCCGTAGGAGCCGAACAGGGCAACGCTCTGCAGCACGCCGGGCACCATGCCCCAGCCATAGGCCGCCACGTTCCAGGGAAAGCCCGTCAGCACGTTCCCGCGCAACCATTCGGCAAAGGTGTAACAGACTGTGAAAAGAAAGATGCGGGCGGGTCCGGAGCGCCACAGTGTGGCGGCAACGGCGCAGGCCAGGGCGATGAAGAGCGCCAGTCCGCCGGGGAACAGCACGGCGACGAACGGGATCTGCCATTCGTGTGCACCGGGATCGACCATGAAGGCGTAGCCGATCCAATGCAGGCCGACGAGAAACTGACCGAAGCCGAAGGCCCAGCCCGTGAGCGCCGCAGCGCGTACCGGATGGGGTGTCGTCACGGCCCCGTCGATCAACAGGACGAGCGCAGCAAAACTTAGAAGCAGAAACGGGAACAGGCCGAACGGCGCGAAGGCCAGCGCCGACAGGGCGCCCGCACCCCAGGCGAAGGCGAGCCGCTTCCAGCCGCTCAGGCCGCGCACGAATGCGCCGGTACCTGCGAGATAATCCTTCATTGCTCTTTCCGCGCGCCCGTTTCGCCTTCCACGGACGGCGGGCGGATGCGCAGGCGCTTGACGCGCCGCGGGTCGGCTTCGAGAACTTCGAACTCGCAACCGCCGGGATGAGCGACGATCTCGCCGCGTTGCGGCACGCGGCCGAGCAGCGAAACGACCAGCCCGCCCAAGGTGTCGATCTCCTCCTGCGACTCATCGAGGCGGAACTCTATGCCGGTCTCGTTCTTGAAGTCCTCGAGTGCGATGCGGGCGTCGGCCATGAACCCGCCGCCGGGCAGCGGCTTGGCGTGCGGCGATTCTTCGTCGTGCTCGTCGGCGATGTCGCCCACGATCTCCTCGATGATGTCCTCGATGGAGACGAGGCCGTCGGTGCCGCCGTATTCGTCGATCACCAGCGCGAGATGGGTATGCGTGGCCTGCATCTTCAACAAGAGGTCGAGCACGGGCATGGAAGGCGGCGCGAAAAGGATGTCGCGCTTGATGCGTGCGATGGGTGCTTCCTGCAAGCGGAAATCGCCGCCGCCTTCCGATTCGAGCAGCTCGAGCACGCTCTTGAGATGCACCTGGCCCGTGGGATCGTCGAGGGTCTCGCGATAAACGGGCAGGCGCGAATGCTGCGCCTCGCGAAACAGCACGACGAGATCGGTCAGCGAGGTCTTCTCTTCCACCGCGACGATGTCGGCGCGCGGCACCATCACATCCTTGACGCGCAGCTCGCCGAACTTGAGCAGGTTGGCGAGCATGGTGCGTTCCTGGGCGGAGAGCGCCGGCGATTGGCGGTCGCTTTCCTCGATCACCTCTTCCAGGCTTTCGCGGATCGCGGTCGCGGCGTCGTCGCCGCGCAGAAGTTGCGCCAGGCGCTTCAGGAGGGAGGGCGGTTTGACGGCCTCGTCGTCGGTGCGGGTCTCTTCGCTCATGCCGTCTTTCGCCCATAGGGATCGGGGATCGCCAGCGTGCCGAGGATGGCCGTTTCCAGCGGCTCCATGATGCGGGCCTGGCGCGCCGTCACGTGGTCGAAGCCCATCAGGTGCAGAACGCCGTGGACGGCGAGATGGACGGCGTGATCGGCGAGATTCTTGCCCTCCGCCTTGGCTTCCTTCGCCGCGACGCCATAGGCGATGGCGATGTCGCCGAGATAGAGACTGCTGCCGGCCGGAAACGACAGCACGTTGGTGGGGGTGTTCTTGCCGCGAAAGTTGCGGTTCAACGCCTGCACATGGCGGTCGGTAGTGAGAAGGATGGTCACCTCGGCGTCGGCCCCGGCGCCGCCCCGGACGAAGGCCTCGGAAACCGCGTGCTTCATCCGCGCGGCGAGGCCGCGCACCTTGCGCCAGCGCGCATCCCGAATGAGGAGCGTGATGCTCAACTCTCGTCCTTCCGCGCCGCGCGTGCCTTCGCGACACGCGCGTTATCCGACGCATTATAGGCGGCGACAATCCGCGTGACGAGGGCATGGCGCACGACGTCTTTCTCGCTGAAACGCGCCACGGCGGCCCCTTCGATGTCGCCGAGAATCCGCAAGGCCTGATCGAGCCCTTCGGGATGGCCGCCCGGCAGGTCGCTCTGCGAAGGATCGCCGGTGACGACCATGCGCGAATCCTCGCCGAGACGCGTCAGAAACATCTTCATCTGCGGCGCCGTGCAGTTCTGCGCCTCGTCGAGAATGACGAAGGCGTGGGAGAGCGTGCGCCCGCGCATGAAGGCGAGCGGCGCGACCTCGATCACTCCCTGCTCCATCAGCTTCAAGGCGGAATCGCCGATCACCTCGAACAGGGCGTCGTAGAGCGGGCGCAGATAGGGGTCGATCTTCTCCTTGAGGTCGCCCGGCAGAAAGCCGAGCCGTTCGCCCGCTTCCAGCGCGGGTCGCGACAGGATGAGACGCTCGACGCGCCGCTCGTAGAGAAGATGAGCGCCGAAGGCGGCGGCGAGATAGGTCTTGCCCGTGCCGGCCGGTCCTACGCCGAACACCAGAGGATGGGTGCGCATCAGATCGAGATAGGCGCCCTGCGCCTGAGAGCGCGCCCGCGTGGTACGCGCCGCCCAGGTCTTGATGGCGGGCGTGCCCAGCGCCGCCGCCACGCCGGAATCCGCTTCGCCGGCTATGCGCAGTTCGGCTTCGAGTTCGGCGGCCCCCACCGCTTCGCCCGCTTCGATCCTGGCATAGAGGGCACGCAGCACGTTCGCGGCGCGGGCCCGCGAAGGTCCCTCGATCGAGACGAGGTTGCCGCGCATCGCCACGCGCACCCCGAGCTTCTGCTCCAGGCGCACGAAATGCTTCTGATGCGGCCCGGACAACCCCGAGAGGACCGCGTTGTCGGGAAATTCGATGGTCACGGATTCCCGCGTGCGTTTCTTGGTTGCGCTCACTGGACCAGCACCCTCTCGCGAACCGCCGGACGCACCAGGGCGCCTTTCAGGCTGTTCGGCTGCACCTCCTCAATCCGCACCTCGGCGATCTCGCCGATCAGCGGAGCAGCCCCTTCCACATGCACCGGCTGAAGCCAGGGCGAGCGGCCAAGCGCCTGCCCGTCCTTGCGGCCGCGCGATTCGAACAACACAGGCATGATGCGCCCTGCGCAGGTGACGTTGAAGGCGTGCAGCTGCTCGGTCAGCAGCGCCTGCAATACCTGGAGCCGCGCATCCTTTACCTCGTCCGGGATTTGATTGTGGGCCGCGGCGGCGGGCGTGCCCGGACGCGCGCTGTATTTGAAGGAGTAGGTCTGCGCGTAACCGACCCGGCGGATCAGCGCCAGCGTCGCTTCGAAATCCGCCTCGCTCTCACCCGGGAAGCCGACGATGAAATCGGACGACAAGGCGAGATCGGGACGTGCCGCGCGGACGCGCTCGACGATCCTCAAATACTCATCCGCCGTGTGCTGGCGGTTCATGGCGTGCAGGACGCTGTCCGAACCGGACTGGACCGGCAGGTGCAGGAACGGCATCAGCGCTGCGATATCTCCGTGCGCCGCGATCAGATCGTCGGACATGTCGGAAGGGTGACTGGTCATATAGCGCAACCGGTCGAGACCTTTCACCTTCGCCAGGGCGGCGAGGAGGAGCGCCAGAGACCAGCGCTCGCCGTCCGGACCAATGCCGCGATAGGCGTTGACGTTCTGACCGAGCAGCGTGATTTCGCGCGCGCCGTTCGCGGCGAGTCTTTCGGCCTCTGCCGTCACCTGCGCCACGGGGCGCGAGTACTCGTTGCCGCGCGTGTAAGGCACGACGCAGAAAGTGCAGAACCGGTCGCAGCCTTCCTGCACCGTGAGAAACGCTGCCGGTCCGACATGCGCACGCTGCTCCGGCAGAGAGTCGAATTTGTCCTCGGCTGGGAAATCGGTTTCCAGCACGTGCCCCGCGCCGCGCGCGATCCGGGCGATCATCTCGGGCAGGCGATGATAGGATTGCGGGCCGACCACGATGTCGACGGCGCCCTGCCGCGCCAGCATCTCCTTGCCCTCGGCCTGGGCGACGCAGCCCGCCACGGCGACGATCATCCTTCCGCCCTTGGCGGCACGCGCCTCTTTCAGGCGCTTGAGACGTCCCAGCTCGGAATAGACCTTCTCGGCCGCCTTCTCGCGGATGTGACAGGTATTGAGGATCACCATGTCGGCGTCGGCAGCGCCGTCCGCCGGAGCATAACCCAGCGGCGCCAGCAATTCCGCCATGCGGACGGAATCGTAGACGTTCATCTGGCAGCCATAGGTCTTTATGAAGAGCTTCTTCATGGCCGCCGGTTATCCGCGATAGGCATGGCGAAAACAAGCAAAGCGGTTCAAGCAGCCTTTTCAGCGGGCTCGCGGCCGGTTTCCGCCAGCCCGTTCAGGGCTCTCATGTGGCCGCGGCGCACCAAAGCTTCCGCTTGGGCGGCGATCTCCTTGCGCCCGTGCGTGGCATCGGCGGCGAGCGGCGGATGAAACTCGACCACAACTTCGAACGGTCCTGCTTTCAGCGCCTCCCAGAGATGCGACATCAAATCCATCTCGCCGTACCATGCGATCAGCGGACGGTTCTCGCGCCCCATCGGCATGCCTTGCAGGCCGACATAGGAGATCGAGACGGGCTGCACTGGCACATAGACGGGATTGCCCAAGGAGTCTTTTCCGATCTCGGTTTCGGCCGAACCCATCAGGGCGCTCTTGAAGGCGATCACGCGGTTGCCGTCGGTGGAAGTACCCTCCGCGAACAGCACCAGGGCATCTCCTTCCTGCAGGCGCCGGCGCAGCTCGGCACGCGCGTCGCCGGTCTGTCTGCGCCGCGTGCGTTCGACGAACACGGATCTTTGCAGGCGTGCCATCAGTCCGAACAGCGGCCAACTTTTAACATCGTCTCTGGCGACGAATGAGACAGGCGCCGCCGCCGACATGATGAGGATGTCGAAATAGCCCCCATGATTGGCGACCATCAGAACGCCGCGGTCCAGGACCGGCTTGCCGATGACGGTGATGCGGATGCCGAACATCCGGCACAAGAAGCGGTGATAACCGTGGGGATAGGTCTTCTGCAGCTTCCACTTGAAGCGGATGGACAAGTACTGGATGGGGGCGCTCATGAGCGTGAGAATGAAAAACGCCGCGCCCACGGCAAACGCACGCAATGCTGGCATGTTCAACGCGACTTCTTCGGCACGCCGTAGAGCTCCATCCGGTGATCGACCAGCTCGAAGCCCAGCTCCTCGGCGATGCGGCGCTGCAGCCGTTCGATATCTTCGTTGCGGAATTCGATCACGCTGCCCGACTGCACGTCGATCAAATGATCGTGATGCGATTCCGGCAATTCCTCGTATCTGGACCGGCCGTCGCGAAAATCGTGGCGCTCCAGGATGCCCGCATCCTCGAACAACTTGACCGTGCGATAGACCGTGGCAATTGAAATATGCGGATCAAGTGCAGAAGCGCGCCGGTAAAGTTCCTCTGCGTCAGGATGGTCGGCTGCATCCGACAACACCCGCGCAATCACCCGCCGCTGCTCCGTCATACGCAGCCCTTTATCAACGCAGAGTTTTTCGATCCGCGTCATAGTTCACCCTCGGGAATGTTCTGCCCCTTTGCGATTAGTAATGAGACTCTAATCCAACTAGCCGCAGTTTTCCACCCGGAGGAGTGGAATTTCCACAAGTAAAACCAGGGCTTCCTCCCGACCTCCATCTGCGGTGGTGTAATAATCTTTTCGGCGCCCAACCTCTGCAAATCCAAGCCGCCTATACAGCGCTCCGGCTGCGAAATTCGTGCTTGCGACCTCCAGAAAAAGGCGTTTGGCACCCCGTCCGGCTGCCTCGCCGGCACCGGCTGCAACCAGGGCGGTACCTATCCCGCGGCGTCGAGACGCAGGTTCCACGGCCAGGGTGAGAACCTCCGACTCGTCCCCGGCAACGCGAATGAGGATGAATCCCGATCCGTCCTCGGCAAGGCAGGCAAAGGTACCGGGCTGCGCCAACAGGCTTGCGATCCACGCCGCACTCCAGGTTTCGGCGAAGCACTTGGCATGCAGCGCGGCGAGAATTTCACCCTGCGAAATATCTTCAAGTAGACGCATTCTCATCGTTGTAACGGAAGCTTTGCATCGGGTGCCCGCAGATAGAGCGGACGCGGCACAGTCTCATTCGCTTCGAGACACTGCGACAGGCGCGCCACCCACACCGCATCCGGCGCCGTGACCGGCGACAGGCGTACCGCATGGCCACGGTGCTTCAACGCCTCGACGAGGCGCGGCGCCGCCGTGCCCGCGACGACGAGGTTCGCAATTCCCTCAAGCAGAGACAGTGCCGTCTCGAACGCGACAAGCTGCACGGGAATCGTGTGTCCCACCGCTTCCAAATAGATTTCGCCGCGGCGCGCATCGTGCACGGCAGCGGCGCATTCCGCCTTCGCTTCGCAGCGCGCCTGTTCGGCCATCGCCGCCAGACTCGTCACGCCCAAGAGCGGCTTGTCCAGCGCGACGCGCAACCCGCGCATGAAGGAGAGGCCGACGCGCTGGCCCGTGAAGGTTCCGGGACCCGTGGTCACTGCGAGCCGGTCGAGGCGCGAAAACGGACACGATGCTTCGCGCATCACTTCTTCCACCATAGGCGCCAAGATTTCGGCGTGGCCACGCTCAATTGCCACATGGCGACGGGAAAGAACGCGATCGCCTTCCACCAGCGCGGCGGAACAGGCGCCGAGCGCGGTATCGACGGCGAGGATGCGTGGTTCAGACAATCCTGCACGCCTCGTCAAACGACAATCTCGGGCCGCGCGGACGCACGCCGGAAGGATCGCCGTAGCCCAGATTGCAGAGGAAATTCGATTTGACGGCCGTGCCGGCAAAGAAAGCCCGATCGACGCCCGCATTGTCGAAGCCGGACATCGGCCCGCAATCGAGACCCAAAGCGCGCGCCGCGACGATGAAATATCCCCCTTGAATGCCGGCGTTGCGAAACGCCGCGGTCTTCGCCTTCTCGGGATCGGTAAACCAGTTTGGCGCCTCCGGGTCGCGGGGATAGAGCCGTCCCAGATGGCGGGCGAAGTCGAGATCGTAGCCGAGGATGGCGGTGGCGGGCGCCGCCATTGTCTTCTTCACATTGCTCGCATCGAGATGCGGCTTCAGCTTCTCCTTGGCCGCTTGCGAGACGACATAGACGATGCGCAAGGGAGTGGAATTGGCCGTGGTCGGTCCCCAGCGCATTAGATCGTAGATCGCCATCAGCAGCGCCGGACTGACGGGCTTGTCCTGCCAGCGGTTGTGGGTGCGCGCGGCGCGGAAGATGACGTCAAGCGCTTCGTCGTTGATGGCCACGGCACATCCTCTGCGAATCGGCGGCAGGCAAAAATCGCAGACAATGAAGCGCTGTTCAAACTGCTTCGACGGCGCTCACTTCGGGCACGTAATGACGCAGCATGTTCTCGATACCGTTTTTCAGCGTCATGGTGGAGGACGGACAGCCGGCGCAGGCCCCGCGCATGTGCAGGAAGACGATGCCCGATGCCTCGTCGAAGCCCCGGAAGATGATGTCGCCGCCGTCCTGCGCCACGGCCGGTCGCACCCGCGTTTCGATCAGGTCCTTGATCTGCGCCACGATCTCGGAATCGCCGCTGTCCGCCGCCTGCGAGTCCGTCTCCTCCGCCTCGGCCCCGATTAGCGGCAGGCCGCGCGTGAAATGCTCCATGATGGCGCCGAGGATGGCGGGCTTCAGAGTCTTCCAGTCGCCGCCCGTCTGGGTAACGGCGATGAAATCGGCGCCGAAGAAGACGCGGCTTACTTCCGGCGTCTCGAACAGAGCGCGGGCCAATGGCGAACGCTCGGCCGCTTCGCGCGAAGCAAAATCCGCCACCCGTCCTTCGCCCATGACTTCGCGGCCCGGCAGGAATTTCAAGGTCGCCGGGTTCGGCGTCGACTCGGTCTGAATGAACATCTGTACACTTTCTAGAGCGGTTCCAATTCGTCTCTTACATGGACCCGGGGCAAGGCCGGATCAAGGCAGTCAGAAATCCGAGATGATGCCCTTTTTTTCCCAGTCGCCATAACGGGTTGGCTCCGGACCCTTCTGGCCACCGCGTTCCTTGGGCAGCTCCGGCACTGCGGCCGCCGAGCTGCGGCGCTCCTCGGCCTCCTTGAGGGCACGCTTTGCCGCTTCGGCGATGCGCGCCTTGACGAGCTTCTCATTTGCTGCGGCTTTGTCTTTGGCTTTTCGGGGCTTGCCCAAGCTGCGCAACTCCTTGACGCGTCAGGGTTACAGCATACATCTAAGCCGAAGCTCCAGCCCCAAGGCAGTTCGTGAACAGCTTGCGTACCGGCATCCTGATGGCAGGCCTGACGGGGCTCTTCGTCGCGGTGGGATTCCTCCTCGGCGGTATGGCAGGAATGCTGATCGCCTTCGTGTTCGCCGCGGGCACCAACGCCTTTGCCTACTGGAATTCCGACAGGATCGTGCTGTCGATGTACGGCGCGCGCCCGGTTGACGAACAGACGGCGCCGAAGCTGGTTTCCATCGTGCGGCGCCTCAGCGAAGCCGCCGGACTGCCGATGCCGCGAGTCTGCATCGTCGAGAACGAACAGCCGAATGCCTTCGCCACGGGGCGCAATCCCGAGCACGCCGCGGTATGCGTCACCACCGGGCTTCTCAATCGCGTCAGCGACGAGGAACTGGCGGGCGTCTTGGCGCACGAGTTGGGGCATGTGAAAAACCGCGACACGCTGACCATGACCATCACCGCGACTATCGCAGGTGCCGTCTCCATGCTGGCGAATTTCGCGCTGTTCTTCGGCGGACGGCGCAATCCGCTCGGCATCCTGGGCGTGATCTTGATCTCCATCATGGCACCGATTGCCGCTCTGTTGGTGCAGGCCACCATCAGCCGCACGCGCGAATTCGAAGCCGACAAGGCGGGCGCGGAAATCACCAGGCACCCGCTGTGGCTCGCCTCCGCCCTTTCCCATATCGATAGCGCGGCCGAGGTAACACAGAATCCCGAAGCCGACTCCAATCCCGCCACGGCGCATATGTTCATCGTCAATCCCTTGTCCGGCGGCGGACTGTCGGGCCTCTTCTCCAGCCATCCCCCGACCGAGGAACGCATCGCAAGGCTGCGCGCCATGGCGAACCTGCCCGCCAAACCGACGGGTCCCTGGGGTTGAGCGCGGGCCAACCCGCGCGGCTTGCAGCTCAGGCCATTCTCAGCGAGGTGCTGCGCAAGCGCCGCCCGTTCGATGCGGCGCTCGCCGCGACGGCGGGATTGGAGCCGCGCGATGCCGGATTCGCCCGCGCCATCGCCGGCGAAACCCTGCGCCGCTTCGGCCAGCTCGAGGCCTTGATCCGCGCCTTCGTGCCCAAGCCGCCGGCGCGCAACCGGGCGGGCCCGGTTCCCGAAATATTGCTGGCCGGTGCGTGTGAGCTTGTCTTCCTCGGCGTGCCCGCGCACGCCGCGGTGGACGGCGCCAACCGCCTGGCGCAGGCCGACGGCAAGGCGGTGCATTTCAAGCCTCTCATCAATGCGGTGCTGCGGCGCGCTTCGCGCGAAGGCAAAGCAATCGTCGCCGCACAAGACGCGGCGCGGCTCAACACGCCCGACTGGCTGTGGCAGCGCTGGTGCGAGAGCTATGGCGAGGAAACGACGCGCGCCATCGCCGCCGCCCATCAAAGCGTGCCCCCGCTCGACATCGTGACGAAAGAGGCGAGTGAGATCGCCGGAGCCGAACCTCTATTCGGTCCGGTCTATCGCATGCAGGAATCCGCGCGCGTGGATGCCATGCCCGGATATGCCGAAGGAAACTGGTGGGTGCAGGACGCGGCGGCGACCCTGCCCGCACTGCTGTTCGGCGAGGTGCGCGGCCGGACCGTCATCGACCTTTGCGCCGCGCCGGGCGGTAAGACGGCACAGCTCACCTCTATGGGTGCCAACGTCGTCGCCGTCGAGCGCGAGGTGTCACGCATGGCGCAACTCGAAGAGAATTTGAATCGCCTGCGGCTGAAGGCAGAGCTTGTCGTCGAAGATGCGCGCGACTGGCGGCCGAAAGAACCTGCGCCTTTCGTGCTGCTCGATGCGCCGTGCAGCGCCAGCGGAACCATTCGCCGCCATCCCGAACTGCCGTGGATCAAGAATGCCAGCGACGTCATGCTGTGCGCCCAGGCGGCGGGCGAACTGCTGGACGCAGCGGCGGACATGGTGGCCAAGGATGGGCTGCTGGTCTTCGCCGTCTGCTCGCTCGAACGCGAAGAGGGCCCCGAACAGGTCGAGGACTTTCTTCGACGTCACACGGAATTCGTGCGCCTGCCGGTCGAGCCGCAGGAAATCTTCGGCCTCGAAGAACTGATCGCAGGCGGCGATCTCAGAACGCTGCCGTGCCACCTCGCGGCGCGCGGCGGCATGGATGGATTCTACGCTGCACGGCTGAAGCGGGTTCGATAATCACCTTTTCAATCCTAGAGCTGCTTGCTTTCAGGATGACGCACAAACCCTCACTGTCATGGCCCGCCTAGTGCGGGCCATCCAGGTAAAGCAGGCTCACTTACAGATAAAAAGCTCCGCTTCAATTAGATGGGCCCGAGTATGTGCCAACTGGATGGCCCGCATTCGCGGGCCATGACAATAGTGGGGGTGCGAAGAGCCCCAGCTCTACAGCCGTCCCAGCGCGTAGGCGATGGTGAGATAGATCTTGCCGGTGTCCGCCGACAGGATGGTGGAGGCGAGCAGCCCGTTGCCGTCGCCCTCGCGGGCATGGGTAAGCAGCGACTCGAAATCTTCCATATAGGCGTTCGCCGCGTCCCGGAAGCGTTCGTTCTCGCGATAGAGCGTGGCGATGCGGTGGACGGCGTCCTGATCGAGAGCGCCGGCGAGCTTGCGCGCGAATACCGCGCGGTCGCCCGCGAGATACCGCCGCCATTCGTCTTCGTGCGGCGCGGATTCCGTCGAGATGGCGTCGAGGTCGATAGCCATGTCGTTGAGCGCGGCCTGCAGCGCGCCCAAGGCCGCCGCCGCGGCCGGTTTCAGATCCTTGCGGTTCTCGCCGGTCTCAGCTGCCGCGAGCAAAGTGCTCATCTGCCAGCTTTTGGGCTTGTTTTCGTCGGTCCCGCGTTTGGAGCGCTGAGTGAACCGGCGCGCCAGGCCGCGCAGCCCTTCGCTCTCGGCTTCCACCGGCTCGGCCCCTTTGTCGCGGGGCGTCGGGTGTGCCGCCGTGCGCGCATGGATGGTCGACAGCGTACGCGCCGAGAGATCGAGAATTTCTTCCGTCTCGGTACGGACCATCTGGCGCACGCGCTGCGCTTCCTGCTGCGCGATGCCGGGCAGGGTCAAGAGATGGTGCTGCACGTCGTCCACCGCCTTGGCCAGCGTGGTGCGAATCTCCGCCGCTTCGGCGGAAAGCTCGTTCGCCGTGCGCAAGAGGCGCTCGCATTCGACCATCGCCTCGCCGACCAGCGCCTTGGCGTCCGACTTGGCCTGGTTCGCCGTTTCTCCGATCAGCGTCTGCGCGCCTGCTCCGGCTTCCTGGAGCGCCGCGATGAGATGGCCGATGGTATTGTCGGCCGCCTGGCTGATCTCGCGCAGCCGCTCGCCTTCGCGCGCGAAGGTCTGCACCAGCTGGGCGGTGCGCGCCGAGGCGTTGGTCATGATCGCTTCGAGATGGCGTTCGGTGTCGCCCGTCATCGCTTCGAGCTTCTGCGTTTCGCTGCCGAAGGCCGCGATCGCCTGCTCCATCGTGACGCGTTCGGCGGCAAGCGCGTTCTCGAAGGACGCGCTGTCGTCCTTGAGCCGCTGCATCAACTCGTTCATGGCCGCGCGGTGGCGCTCCTGGCGCCCGAGTACGAATTCGGCGCGCGCCATCGCCGAGTCGGCGACGGCTTCGATGCGTTTGGCCTGGTTGTCGAGTTCGACGGCGGCGGCATGCGGAGCATCGGCTGCGGCTCCCGCCGCCTGACGGAAATTCGTCGCCTGGCTGTCCAGCGACTGGCCCGCCGTGCGCAGCGAGGACTCGGCCGCTTCGATGGTGGATTTGAGCTGCGCCACCCGCCCCGCCACGATCTCGCCGGCCCGCGCGGCGGTATCCGAGAGGGAACCCGCCATGTTCTCCATGCGCTCGCGTTCCTGCGTCATGCGCGCCGTCAGCGCTTCGCCGCGCACGTCGATGCGCGCGCCCGCTTCGTCGAGCGCGGTAATCTGACTTTCGAGCACGCTCTCCAAAGCCCTCAGCCGCGTGAAGGCGCCGTCGAGTCCGGCGTTCAGCGCGTCGAGCTCGCGACGCACCGCGCGCCCGAGCCTTGCCGTGGTGCGCGAGGCGGTCTCGTCGGCGGAGAACAGCCGGTCGGTCGCTTCGACCATGGCCTCGGCCGCGTTCGACATCGCCTGCCCGCGGGCCAGTGCCCAGGCGGCCGCCACGAACAACAGCGGCGGCACGAAGGTCGCCGCCAAGAAGAGGGCGATCTGCTGCACGTCGAGAGCGGCCAGCCCCGCCGGACCGAACAAGCCCAACAGATAAGCCCCCGCTGCTCCGGCCCAGAACGCCGCCAACGTGACGGCGAACACCATCGTGGCGATACCGAACTTGGTGGCGCCTTCGGCGCGGTGCCGGCGGAGTTCCTGCTCTTCACCGGCAGGATCGGCGGGCTGCACAAGAATCGGCTGATTGCGGTCGGGGGCCGTCACCATGACTTCCTCGAAGTTCTGTCTTGGCCGGGAGTTTAACCATACGATAGCCTCGGTGCGATAGCGCCCCCGAGGGTTTTGCACCAGCTTGCGGGGCCATGACGCGCCATTGCCTTCGGCGGCGAACATTGGGGGATTTGTCATGACCGGACTGATCGCGGCGGCGGGTTTGTTTCTCGGCATCCACCTCTTGGTATCGGGCACAAGGCTGCGGGACGCGATCACGGGGATTATCGGCGAAAAGCCCTATCTCGGCTTGTTTGCGGTGTCGTCGCTGGGGGCCGTCGTGTGGCTCTGTATGGCCTACAATCGCGCCACTTCGAGCCCGGATAACCCGGTGCTCTTCGACCCGGGTCAGCTGCTGCGGAACGTGGCGATCCCCGTCCTCGCGCTGGCCTTCGCCCTGGCGGTACCGGGCGTGCTGATGGGCAATCCCACCTCGGCGGGCCAGGAGAACGCGGGCATCCGAGGCGTGCTGCGCATCACCCGCCACCCTTTCCTGTGGGGCGCGACACTATGGTCGGGTTTCCATCTGGCGGGGTCGGGGACGGGCGCCTCCGTCATCTTCTTCGGGACCTTCTTCGTCCTTGCCGCAATCGGCACCAGGGTCATCGACGCCAAAGTACGCCGCAAGCGCCCTGCCCATTGGCGGGCGATAGCCGCCCAGACCTCGAACCTGCCCTTTGCCGCCATCGCCGCCGGGCGCAACCGCTTCGTTGCCAGCGAGTATTTCGATTGGCGCTTTTCCGTCGCAGCCGTGCTGTTCGCGGCGCTGCTCTATTTCCATAATTACCTATTCAGTATGTCGCCATTCCCTAACAACTGGCTGCCGTCCTGAAGGCGTCCCCCGTTAACGAGCTGTTGACCATGCCGCGTCATTGTTGCCGCGTGAGAGTTATTGTTTTCGCGCAATCTGACGGCAAACCGGTTCCCACTTTGCCGGATTGCGCTCTGGACGGAACACGCACATGGCCGGCAGGCAAACCGTAGTCGATATCGATCATCTGTCCCGCTACACCGGCGGCGACAGAGCGCTTAACGCCGAAGTTCTCAGGCTGTTCGATTCGCAGACCTCCGAGTTGGTCGACCGCTTGCGGTCGATCATGGACTCCAGCGATGCGAAATCCTGGAAGGAAGCCACCCACACCATCAAGGGTGCGGCCCGCGGCATCGGGGCCTTCGGCCTCGCCGATGCGGCGGCGGCAGCCGAACCCATCGATCCGGTGCGGGATCGCGGCAACGCTTCCATCGCCATCGAGGATATGAAGAGCAACGCCGAAGCGGTGCAGGCCTTCATCAAGAGCTATCTCGGCGCCGAGAATCAAACGCCCTAAGTTCGAGCGCGATCGAACATTCGACCAGGGTCCGGAAAACCGGCCCGGCAATCTCCGGGTCGAGCCCGGCCGAGCGGGCCTCCGCCAGAACCTTCTCCAGCACGTCGGCGATGCGCGCTTCGTCGCGCACGCTCCTGCGATGGGATTTGATTTCCGCCGCCCGTTCGATATAGCGCTGGCGCTCGGAAAGGAGCTTCACCAACAGCCGGTCGAGCCGGTCGATCTCCGTGCGCAACTCGTCGAGGCTAGCGCATTGAGCCGCCTGCCGGATTTGCGATGCCGTCATAGCCGGTTTAGCCCTGCCGCCCGAAGCGGGCGCGCCACGGCCTAACCTCGAAAATCGGCGCACAAGTCGCAAGGGTTGTTGGCGAGGTTGTTTTTACATATATCAGTGGAAGTTTTCCGCGTATTACAGGGTGTAACCGTTAAATATGAATCCCATCGAAACAGACGTCGCCATCGTTGGCGCGGGGCCGATCGGGCTCTTCGCCGTGTTCGAGCTTGGCCTGCTGGACCTCAAAGCGCATCTGGTCGACATCCTCGACCGGCCGGGCGGGCAATGCACCGAACTCTATCCCGAGAAGCCGATCTACGACATTCCGGGACTGCCTATCGTCACCGGCCAGCAACTGGTCGAGCGGCTGATGGAGCAGATCAAGCCCTTCGGCGCCCAGTTCCACTTCAACGAGATGGCGTGCGGCCTCGAAAAACTCGCAGACGGACGCTGGAAGCTGGTGACGGATGCCGGCACCGAGATCGTGGCGCCGGTGGTGGTGATCGCCGCCGGAGCCGGCAGCTTTGTACCCAAGCGCCCTCCCATTCAGGGCATCGAGGCCTATGAAGGAAGCTCGGTGCATTATGCCGTGCGCAAGATGGACGCCTTCCGCGGCAAGCACGTGCTGATCGCGGGCGGCGGCGATTCCGCGCTCGACTGGACGCTGAATCTCGCGCCCGTCGCCAAGAGCCTGACGCTGGTGCATCACCGCGACGGCTTCCGCGCCCAGCAGCACAGCGTCAACCGGATGCGAGAGTTGGCCGCGGAGGGAAAGATCGCTTTCCACGTCGCCAGCGTGAAGGCGCTGCACGGCGAGGGCGGCAAGCTTTCCGGCGTCACACTGATGAGCCCCGACAAGCGCGAATGGCATCACGAGACCGAGGTTCTGCTTCCCTTCTTCGGACTGACCATCAAGCTCGGCCCCATCGCGGAATTCGGCATCAATCTCGACGAGAACCTCATCCCGGTGGACACCGCGAAATTCGAGAGCCGGACGCCGGGCATCTTCGGCATCGGCGACATCGTCACATACCCGGGCAAACTGAAGCTGATATTGTCGGGCTTCCACGAAGCCGCCCTGATGGCGCAGGCGGCGTTCCATATCTGCCGGCCGAACGAGAAGCTGCGCTTCCAGTACACCACCTCGTCCTCGAACCTGCAGAAGAAGCTGGGTGTCGCATGAAGATCATCGCCAAGGACCGCGACGGCAAGGAGACCGTGATCAAAGGCCGCGAGGGCTGGACCATTATGGAGATGCTGCGCGATGCCGGGCTGGATGTGCGCGCGGAATGCGGCGGCGCCTGCGCCTGCGCCACCTGCCACGTCTATGTCGAAGACGGCTGGTACGAAAAACTGCCGCCGCCCTCCGAGGGCGAGGTCGACATGCTGGACATGGCGCTGGCCGTGCAGCCGAACTCGCGCCTTAGCTGCCAGCTCACCTGCTCCGAGGAACTCGACGGCATCAAACTGACGGTGGCGCCGGAATAGCGCTTGCCTTGTTTGAACGTATGTTATAACTTCTTGTTATAACATATGTGAGAACGCCGTCGTGAACGCAACACTGAAAATCATCCAGATCGGCAATTCCCTCGGCGTCACTCTGCCCAAAGAGGCATTGGCGGCGCTGAAAGTGGAAAAAGGCGACGCGCTGATCCTGACCTCTGCCCCGGACGGATTCCGGCTCACGCCTTACGACCCGGAGACGGAGCGTCAGCTCGAAGCCGTGCGAGCCGTCATGAAGAAGCGGCGCAATGCGCTTCGCGAGCTTGCAAAATGAGCGATTGGGTCTGGCTGGACCCCAAAGTGCTGCTTGCTGCGCACGACGAGCAGCTTGCCGAGCACGGCGGCGCCTCCGGCATCCGTGACGGAGGTCTGTACGAATCGGCGCTCGCACGCCCGCAGAATCTCGCCGCCTATGGCAAGCCCGACGCCGCCGCTCTCGCTGCGGCTTATGCTTTCGGGCTGGCGAAGAACCATCCCTTCGTGGACGGCAACAAACGGATTGCGCTGGTGGCGTTGGAATCTTTTCTCGACCTCAACGGCTTCGAACTCGTGGCCGACGATGTGCAATGCGTGCTGATAATCCTCTCTCTCGCCTCCGGCTCAATACGCGAAGACGAACTCGCTGAGTGGATTCGCCGGAACGTCAAGCCTGTGTGACCTTCCGGAAGAACGTATCTGAACTTTGTGTTTCAGACGCTTGGCATCGCACTTCGCTTGCGCGTCTCAGGAGTGGAATCGTTCGAGGCTTAATGCGGCAGGGCCGCGATCTTTTCCAGCGCCAGCGCGAAGACCGCGTTCATGAAGTTCGCGCGGAGTTCCTTGTCGCGCGGGGCGGCATATTCGATCTCCACCTCCACCACCCAGGCGCCAACCGCGGCGCTGGCGAACTGCGTCTCGTAATGCACGGTCGCGAGCCGCGAGGTTTCGTAGGTGCGGACATAAACGGAGAGCGGCGCCGTCTTGGGACCGAGCACTTCGATGGCCTCGCCCAGCATCCTGCCGCCGCTGCCTTCCTGCACGGCGAAATCGGGCGCCAGCATCGCCTTGGGATCGTAGGTCTTCGGCAGAGGCGTCAGCGTGATCGTGCCGTAGACGCTGTCGAGGGCGGAATAGGCGCAGTAGTCCGCGCCGATGCCGGGATCCTTCTGGCCCACCGCATCGCGTTCGAATTCCGCGAGCTGCAAGGGGCAGACGAAGCCCGAGGCAATGTGCTGTTTGGCGTTGTCGGGCGCGTCGGTGAACGCATCGCTGATGTCTTGCGCCTGGGCGGGCGCGAGCAAGGCCGCCAAGAAAAAGATGATGCGTTTCATGCTCTGTCGTTCCGCCGCAAGCTGCCCCTGGAGATGTACATCCTGCCCGCCCCGGAGCAAAGCGGTGTGGAAAGTTGTGCGTCCGTCCCGCCTTTCGCCGCGGTCCCGCTGGCGTAAAGCTGCCGGTTCCGCGATAGTTTGACCGTTAGAAGGGGGGATAGACGGGGCCGACGATTCCGACCCTGCCGCTCGCATGACCGTCGCACGCATCTATACCGTCGCCTTCCAGGGCATCGAAGCACGCGAAGTCGATGTGCAGGTTCACATCGCCGACGGCGGCAGCGGCCAGTTCACCCTGGTCGGCCTGGCGGACAAGGCGGTGGCGGAGTCGAAAGAGCGGGTGCGCGTGGCGCTTACCGCCATCGGCCTGTCCATGCCCTGGCAGCGCGTCACGGTGAACCTCGCCCCGGCCGACCTGCCGAAAGAGGGAAGCCACTATGACCTCCCCATCGCGCTCGGCCTGTTGGCGGCGATGGGCGTCTTGCCCGCTAGCGAGATGGAGCACTACGTGGCGCTGGGCGAACTCTCGCTCGACGCGCAGGTGATCGCAGTGGCGGGCGTGCTGCCTGCCGCACTCGCCGCCTCGGAGCAACATCGCGGCCTCATCTGCCCGGCGGCCTGCGGCTCGGAAGCGGCCTGGGCGGGCGACGTGGAGATCATCGCCGCACCCTCGCTGATCGCTCTCGTCAATCACATGCGCGGCGTGCAGGTGCTGAATCGCCCGGCGGCGAAGCTGGCCGACGACCGCACCTCCATTCCCGACCTCAAGGACGTCAAGGGCCAGGAGACCGCCAAGCGGGCGCTGGAGATCGCCGCGGCGGGAGGCCACAACATGCTGATGATCGGGCCGCCGGGCGCGGGCAAGTCGATGCTGGCGCAGCGCCTGCCCGGCCTGTTGCCGCCGCTCGACGCGCGCGAGGCGCTGGAAATCTCGATGGTGCAGTCGCTGGCGGGCGAATTGCCGGACGGCACGATTTCGCGGCGGCGCCCGTTCCGCTCGCCGCATCATTCGGCCTCGATGGCGGCGCTGGTCGGCGGCGGGCTGAAGGTCAAGCCGGGCGAAGTGTCGTTGGCTCATCTGGGTGTGCTGTTCCTCGACGAGCTGCCCGAGTTCCAGCGTGCGGTGCTCGATTCCCTGCGCCAGCCGATCGAGACGGGCGAGGCCATCGTGGCGCGCGCCAACGCCCATGTGCGCTATCCGGCGCGCTTCCAGCTGGTGGCGGCGATGAATCCCTGTCGTCGCGTTGCCTTCCTGCACCCCCACGTCCCGGTCTCCCTGCGATGGCGTCGTCCGAAGCCCTATGCCGAGACGCCCAAAACCTTGGGCGAACATCTGCTTAGGCGTCGCCTTCAGCTGGGTCTGACCCAACCCCAGGCGGCGTTACAACTCCTCACAGCGCCCGAGACGGTCCTCCTCTGGGAAAAGGACCGTGTGAAGCCCACGGCTAAGCAGTTCCCGGCGATCTTTCGCTTCCTCGGCTATGACCCCCTCCCGGCCCCTGCCACCCTGGCAGAGCGCATCTCCCGGCAGCGGTTGCGGCTCGGTCTGTCCATCAAGACAACCGCGAAGCTCCTCGGCGTTGACGAGGGCACGCTTTCCCATTGGGAACGTGGAGACTGGAAGCCGCGCCTGTCAGGGGACAAGGTGTCCCGGTTCCTCGCGATGGAAAGCGAGCCGGAAGGGGGCCGCGATGCCGCTTGAGGCTGCGAACGAGAACAAGGTCTGCCCCGAGTGCGGCAAGCCGCTTCAAGTGCGGATCGGCCGATCCCTGCGGACCCTCTTCATGCGGCGGTACTGGCTTGTGTGCGACGGGTGGCCCCGCTGCGGATACTGCAAGCCGATAAGGGGAATGCCTCCGCCTAATCCGTCTGTCCAGACAGCGACTTTGCGATAAGGCGTGCGACCGCGTCGCGCCTCGCCTTCGCATCCTCCGCCGTCACGGGAGAGACCGCACCCTTCACGCGGTATCCCCGGACAATCCGCTCTGAGCGCGGCGGTGGCGGCGCGAGAGTGGCGATATAGTCGGGTATCTCTTCGGGCGTGAGGTACGAGACGCGCTCGCGGTCAGTATCGGGGACAGATTCATACAGCGCCGCGCGGTACGCGCTTTGCTGCGTTTTCGACTTGGCGAGAACGACCGCGACCTTCGGGTATCCGGCGCGGAGGCATTTCTCCAAATTCTGCCGTTCGTATTCAACGGGCGTCGTGACCGATACTTCGATTGCCGCCAGCACCCCGTCCCGCTCGATAAGCACGTCAACCTGTCCGCCTCCGGGAACCGGCGCTTCAATCGTCGCCTTCAATCCCTGTTGCTCCGCCAATTCCTTCACGAGTGATTGGAGGTATGTGTGCTTCGGCCCTCCCTTGCCCGGCTCGCGCGGCGCGGAGATATCGCGCGGAGGACGCGGGAGCGGAACGCTATCCGTTTTGGGTGGCGGTTCGACGCGGGGCGTTGGGGTCGGCTTCGGCGTCTCTTCCGGGATCGGCTCTCCGACAACGGGCGCGCTCGCAACCGTCCCGCTGTATCGTTCCCGGTTTCTCTCGATGAGAAGATCGTATCCCTCCTCGTCGAGCGTGTACTGCCGCTCAAGGAAGCCGAGAGGAACGGAGAGCCGGACGGCGTGAGGCGTGACGTTTTTGACCCATACAGCGAACTCCGTCTTGGGGCCTTTCCGCCGCATTCCGTCGATGAACTCGGGCGTCGTATGGAGTTCGTCCGCGATGGCGCGTGCATCTTTGGCGGACACGCCCCCAGCGCATTTGATGCTGGTGTCTGCGAGTATGACCGAGCGAAGGCGGGTCGATAGCTGGTCCAGCGTCTGATGCGCGAGTGTTATGCCAACTTTGAATTTCCGTGCTTGGTTCAGAATTGCCTCTATCCGGTCGTCGAAATACTCGTGCGCTTCGTCCACGTACACAAACGCGGGCGTGCGGTCCTTATCGCGTATCGTGGAGCGCTCCAGAGCCGCTTGTGCCAGCATGGCGATGAAGAAGCGGCCGAACACACGGCTCCCTTCCTCCTTGAGCACGTCCTTGGCCGTGTTCACGAGGATGATCTTCCCGCTGTTCAACGCATCGAAGAGGTCGAGCTTGTTCTCTTGCTGCGAGAACATGCGGTCGAAGGCCGGAGTGGAGAGGACGCCCCAGAGCCGTTTCAGGATTTGACTCTTCGTGGGGGCAAACGAAGGAGAGAAGAACTCGGTCTCGAAGAAACGCCGTCCCGACCCTTCCAGCCGGTCCATGTGCGGCTTGAACGCCTTTCCGTTCTCCATGATCTGCATGAGAGTGTGGATCGTCGCGCCAGGAATGGTGAGCATGAGGCGGGCGATGTATCGGAACACCACGTCCTGACGGGCCGTGAGTTCGGCTCCCAAGAGGGCGTCGAAGAAGGTCTCGTATAGCTCCACGACACCGTTCAGCACGCGTTCTTTGTCTGCCGCGTCATAGTCCTTCACCCTGTCCATGTGCGCGTCAAAGAGGTTCAAGGCAAACGGATGCAACACGTCCGACGGATCAATGAGGACGAGCCGGTCTCCCAACCCTCCGGGCACGTATGGAGAGAAAAGCTCCAGACGGGAGAGCTTTTGGATCATGTCGCCCTGGCTATCGATAACGACCACGCTTCGGCGGTCGTATTGCGACTGCACCAAGTCGGCATAAATCATCTTCTGAAGCAGCTGCGTCTTGCCGTGCCCCGTGCCGCCGATGACGTGGCAATGTTCAAAACGGACGTGCTCGGGCACGGAGAATGGGACCGGGAGTGCGAAGAGTTCCGCAAACGGAGTTCCGCCTAAATACAGGTCCAAGAGTTCTCGCGCGCTCTTGTTCTTCTGCGCGGTGGGCGGAACGATGCCGCGCTCACCCTTCGCCATGTCGGCTAACGACATGCCGGATGCGTCCGCGATGCGACTACGGAGACGCCCGCGATATTCCTCGAAGAGCTTGAGATTAAGCGCCTCGTCCGTGAACGGGAACGAAATAAGCTTCTCGATTAGTTCTGCCGGATTGTCGAGAAGGTCGACGAGCGGGACCTCAAACTCTCCCTTCTCATCCCATTGCCCAAAGCAAGATTCGGGAAGCGCTTTCACGAATTCGCGATATGGGCCGGACAAAAGCTTGGCCCATACACCGCGCATGGTCTTGAAGTTCGTCGCCCAAACCGAGCGGCGGCCGACCATTTCACGGAAGCCGACTGCGGCTTCGACATTCTCTTCTATGACGCTCCACAACGGTTCTATATCGCCTACGGATTCGGCGCGGACGAGTTCTTCCGTCGCTTCGCACAGAGCCGCGACAACGGGCACGGCGGGCATGCGCTCCGCGTCTTGCATCGTCTCGCGCACGACTTCGTCCGCGAGGTCCGCGGGGTCGAAGAAAGCGAGAGGCGACGCCTTCCACGCCCGCTCCGTTCGTTCCCACGACGAGCGCGTGTCCCGGAGTTCCTTTTCCTTGGTTCCCGGAAGAAGCCAGCTAAAGAGGTTGATCGCCACGTTAGAGTTCGATCACTTCTTCACCACCGAACTGCGACGCCGCGCGGAGAACATTCGCGAAGTTCTGCGCCGCCTCGCGGATTTGCCCCTCGACGGCCAACATTTCCATAATGTCCTTACACTCTATCTTCTTGCCGTTCACAAGGTCGTTCACGGACACGGTGAGGTCCATTGCATAGTGGAGAAGATTCTGGCCGATACCGGTCCACGTGGTCGTGTCTCCGGTCGGCTTGCCCTTCTTCGTGTACAGAAACGACGGGCCGAATTTGTATTTCTGAATCCAGCCCCTTTCTTCTTCCGAAAGTCCGGCGCGCATTTCGAGAACGTATACCGGCTTGCCCAAAACGGACGAGCGTTCACTGCGACGAAGCAAGAGTTTCATGGGTTTCCTCCGCAAAGGATCACGAACACGGGATTCTATGGCCGCCGCGGAGAAGCTGCTTTGCGGCAATTCGCCACGATTCCACATGGAATCATCGTATGCGCGACAGATTATCCACGCACGGGAGACAAACCTGACAGCACGGAGGACTCTTGCTCGCTGTTCCAAGCGATCCGGCGGATTGTCAGGTTCGTCGTCCTTTTTTGCCCTCCGCTCCACTGCGACACTGCGGGCATTAGCAATTCATCGCGCACAGTATGGGACATGAGGGATTCACGGTCTGGGGCGAGAGCCGGACAAAATCGCCCGAAAAGAAGGCCGTCGTTATCAGGACCACGGACAAGATCATCCGCGAGTTCTTCGGGAGACGAGACCCCCAGTACATGAGCATAGAAGCGAGGCACGTACTCTCGCGGATCATCCGAGCGAACAATCGCGGCAAGAAGGCAGTGCTGTCCGGGGAGACGAAGGCGACGGCGGTGTGGATCAACGAAATCTGGTTCGGGTATGCCGACGTTAAGTGATGACCACGTGACGGAGAAGTTGCTTCAAGTTGTTTCGTGAGTTTGCTAGGCGCTCTTCCGCGCTGCTGCCGCCGCGATGTGCCCTGCGAAGCCGGTCACGAATGTCTTGAGGTCCGTAAGCTCTGACATCTCACTGTACATCCCCGAGTTGATCGCATCGCGCGGCGAGAGGAGCACCGATGCGGCGGTGTAGTGCTGTTCCTTAACGAGCTTTTTGCAGAGGATATTGTACCGCTCTGCATACGAGACGTTTTTGAACTCCTCAAATACCGGAAAATTCGGCGAAGTTTCTTTCACTTTTGCCCGCGACGCCGGTTCGTCCTCGACGAGTATCATCCAGCCGACGAACGGCTTTGGAATTTCCCCGAACGCCCCCTCCCGGTAGGCTGTCCAGAAATCGACGGCCGTTCCGAGGGATTCCTCCGCGCGATTATTGAAATTATTTCCGAACGACGGCCCGACTTGCGACTTGAATTCGAGCGCAGCAAGCAGCTGTCCCCCGTGGATTACGAGCAAATCCCAGAGCTTCGTAGGACGGAAATAACCGGGAAGTGTCAGTGCACGCCTTTCCCGCATGATTTGCGCGTCAGCGAGTCCGTTCGCCGCGACGAGGTCGAGAACGAGAGCGGCGAACCCGTCCATGTTCTTGCCACCCGTGACGCCTGCCCGCTCGCCCTGGTCGCTTTTGCCAAGCTCGATTTGTTTTTTCCTCGCCGCTTCGCGGTTTCCCCAAAACGCCCTCACGGCCTCGCGGGACTTTTCGTCGTAGTTTGCAAGATTGAGCGCCATAGATCAGCTTTCACCCCCCATTAAAGCGTACCGTTCCGACTCGCCCAAGCCATATAGGTGCGCAACTGCGTCGTTGCAGCGATTGGCATCATTTGATTTGCCCGCTTGCACCAATTCCTCGCGCACTTTTGCCGGAACGTCTTTCCAATGCGGCACGCGGATGCGACGAAGATATTGCGCTTGAAATCGTAGGTATCCGCCGCGCATCTTCGTGGCATATGTCGAAACGAAGAGCCACGCGACGCCCGAGCGCAGTATCGCCCGCAGCGCGTGAAGGTCCCACGTCTCGGAAGTGATGTAGTAGAGATTGTGATGCGGATAGAACCGACCACTATCATAGACGATATGCGCTGTTCCCTTGATATCGGGAATGAGTAGTTTCGGCCGGTGTGTGAGTTCGGGATAAATCCGGTCAATCGTCCGATACCACGAGTTCGGGTTCTTCTTAGACACGTGCCGCGCCTTGATCGCCGCTCCATGTGTTTCGAGGTATGCAGCGAGCTTCGGATAATCGCGAAGCGAAACGAGCTTTCCATCCTCTCCAAACGGATTGAGCACGCCGTATCCGCGCCACTTGATCGTCCCCGTTTCAATGTCTCGCGTCATGACAAGCGGGAGCGTGCGATCATGTTCAAGGTTAAATTCGTCGAGGGGCTGAATGAAAACTTGGTCGGCTCCCGTGGCAACACCGATACCGACCATGCATCCGGCTTCCTCAAGCGTCGGCAGTCGCGCTTCAAGCGCCCGCACGATCTTCCCACGTCCGTTACCCTCAAGTATCCAAGGAGCGTCGCCCGAAGTGATTGTCGGATATTCGGTGACCCGCGCTGACAACTTCTTACCCTTTAATTCTCGCGCAAGGGTATTGAGCGACGCCGCCTCGATTTCCGGCCGGTATGCGACACGAGTGGGACCGGATTTCTCGTGGCAAATGATCGAAATTGCAGGGTACGCGATAACGTCGCTGTGGAATGCCGGAGTGTCCGTCATATCGACATGATATTTGAGTCGATATCTGTCAGCGACGAATCGCCGGAGTGGCCCACCATATCGATTCTTCATCCAACGGTCGGCGCAAATGAAACCGAGCGTTCCTTTCGGCTCAAGCAAAGATAGAGAGCGCTCGATAAATGGAACGTATATGTCCGCCCGGTCGAATATGGTCTGGTAACGCCTGCGATATTCGTTGATGAGCGCGTCTGCAATGAGTTCTTGACGGACATAGGGCGGATTGCCGACGACCACATGAAAGGTGTGGTCAATATCGGCTAGAAGGAAGTCTCCACACTGAAGCCAAGCGGCCAGGAGTTCTTCCGATGTCTCGTCTCCCACGTTGTTCGCAGTGAGAAGCGCCTTGAGCTTCTCACGTGTCGCATCGAAAGTACCGCGATGTAGTTCAACGGCCCGAATACTGTTCCGAAGCGCAGTTGCTCCGCCCTGACTCGTTTTACTGCCGGGATGGGTGCGATATGAGGCAAGAAGCCGCTCCGCAGCGACGAGAAGAAAATCCCCGTTTCCGAAGGCAGGCTCAAGGAGCCGAAGGTGCGTAAGGTCGCGATCAGTCGTGTATCCGACCAGATCGAGAATGAACTCGACGACCTCGCGCTTTGTGAATACCGCACCCCGCGCCTCGATTCCGGCGGCGGACGCGATTTCCACTGCCGATTCCAGCGGATCAAGTCCTGCAAGCGTCAGCTGTCGAACGAGCCGAAGACCGTTTGTCGCAACGCTCTGTGATCTTGTCGCCGTCAGTTGAGATTTCGGGGCCAGTTTCGTCATTCCGCGCATAGAGTCAGCGATTCCTCGGAATCATAGTATCATGCTCGCTCAAGGAGTCGGCATTGAGTTTGCGATTATGGCACGCGATCCACACCAAGCTTTGAAGTCCGAGGTTGTAGCGAGAGCGCAGGGCGGCGGCGCTAACTTCCTGTTAGCGCGCCTGCAATGGAGCAAGGACGATATCGGGTACAGCCTGCATGTCGAGCCGAGCACATGGTCCACGTCCGGCATACAGATTCCCGATTTTCTCAGCTATCTAGGATTCGAGCGGAGCGGCTGCGGGTTCGCCGCAGGCCGTCAATGCTACGTGCGCTGGGTGGACGAGGGCTTCAACGTGGAGCAGTTCGCAAGCCTTTTCGGCGCGGCGTACGGCAATTTGGGAGCGGCTGCGCGCGAGCTTGAAAGCTGCGGCTTCTTTTTCGTCCAGCCGGAGGGATGGGGATACTTCTTCGGGAAGCAGTCTCGCGGACGGCAGCTCGATTTCAGCTTCGGCGGCGACGGCCATACGGCCGCAAAACACGAGAGCATGAAGCAGAGCGAGGACGATAATTTCCTGTACCGCTTAACCTGGCTGGATACCGGACGGGAGAAGGGGTGGGTCATCCATTACCGACCCAAACACCCGCCGCTGTCGGCCGAACTGGAGAGCGTCTTCAAGTTTCTCGGTCTCAAGACATTTGGCGATTGTCCCGAGTTCGATTTCGAAGATTGCTACTGGCGGTCCATCAAGTTCGACTCGCGCGGCGATGGTTTCTTTGACAGCAACGCAAATACTGCACACGGCTGGTTCGACTCGCATGCGAAGAGTTTTTCGGCCGGCATTGAGAAACTCCTCACCGCCAACGCAGAAATTGAGAAGTCCGGTCTGACTTTTCTGCCTTTCGCCCGCCCATCAGAGCGGCTGTAAACCGATGTGCGGAGACGGATCGGAGGCGCGACCGTCAAGAAGCCAGCCGCTGATCCACAGACTTTCGACATAGCAATTTCCTTCGCTGGCACGGAGCGGATGCAAGCGGAAGAGCTGGCCAAGCTTCTGCGGAATGCCGGAATTGCTGTGTTCTATGACGATTTCTATCCCGAATTTCTTTGGGGTAAAAACCTCGTTGATACATTCGACGAAATTTACCGCAAGCGCGCTCGCTTCTGCGTCATGTTCGTTTCAAGGGAATATGCGGAGAGGATGTGGACAAATCACGAGCGCCAAAGCGCACAGGCTAGGGCGCTAGAAGAGCAGGGCAAAGAGTACATCCTGCCCGTGCGGGTGGACGACACGGACTTGAAAGGCATGCCTCCAACGGTCGGTTACGTTCCCCTCACTAAGGGTGTGCCGTACATTGCTGACTTGCTTATCAAGAAGATGGGGGCTGGTTCAAAGAAGTAGGCTACGCAACGCAGCAGCGGCCTCGGACTAATCCAATAGCTTCGGATGCTCATTCCGTCCCACAACGACAAGCGTGTTTTGGTCAATCATTCGTCCGCAACGCAAGCACACGTACCAATTTGTCTTCCAATCCTTTTCTGTCGGCTCTACCTCATTGCCTTTGCCATCGCACGGAAAGAAGCCGTCGTCAGAGGGTACGTTTCCGCAGAGGCAAATCCAGGCATCTTTGTTCTGAGGCTCGTGGTCAATATGTTCCATCATTCACAATTATACGGATGGCCGCTTTTCTCGCAAATTCCGATTCGATAGGTCCACTACGCCTTGGCTAGACCTTTAAGTGAGACAAGGCCCGCATGATTGTCTCCATCACACGAGCAACGCCGGTGTCCAGGAGACGCTCAGTGATCCACCATAAGGCCGAGCCAAGCGCGGCAAGCGAGAGACGTTCATGAAGCTGCTTCATGTCGCGAGTTTGTGCCCGTCCTGCGAAACGGGGGCGGAACCTGACACCTTGGCGTCCCTCAGCGCGATATCGAGGATTTGCGCGGCGCGTTCTTGAGCCGTGTCCCGATGCGGCGCACCGATTTGCGATTCACGCCAGTTTGCTAACCCTCTAAACGGAGAACGTAGCGCAATCACTATGTTTTTTCCGTGTAGCGTGAAGTTCGAGGTCACGCTTTCGATGATTTCCCGCTGTTCGGCGGGAATTCCCGATTTGTAGCCGGACAGAGCCGTATTTCCGAGTTCGAGGTTTCTGAGTGCCCTGTGCACGGACAGGTCGTTCGCGGACAGTCGAGAAAATTCGTCCCGGAGGTTGGCCCGCTCCTCCAAAACGACACTTTTCCGGTGCTCGAAAATCTCTCTGTCGATATCGCGGTCAAGGTATGCGTCCGTGAGCCGGGACAGCCGCACGTCGGATTTCGCAAGGCGTAGCTGAATGGAGGCCTTGAGCCGTTCCAGCCCTTCGGCGTCCTGCTTGGTGAGATTTGTCACTTTGGCTTCAATCCATCGCTGCTCCGCCGGATCGCTTCGGAGAAGGGAGAGCGCGGTTTGTACCGCGTGGTCGAGGTCCTTCTCCCGGACGATGGTTCCCCGGCAGTCCGGCACTTGGCAGCGATAGTACACGTACCGGCCCTTCTGACGCTCTCCGACGAGGTGACGGCCGCACGTCCCGCACCGGACGATTCTACGGAAGGTGAAATCATGCTTCACCTGCCGCGATACCGTCTTGCCCCGCATGATGGCCTGCACGCGGTCGAAAGTTGACTTGAAGACGATGGGTTCGTGCTTTCCTTCGAACGTCTCGCCCGTTTTCATGATGCGGATAAGGCCGACATAGAACGGGCAGTGGAGCATCTGGTCGAGGGAATTCAGCGAGAGCGGCTTGCCAGCCTTAGTCCTCAATCCGCGCCGCTTCATTTCCTTCTGAAGTACCCGCAACGATGCGGTGCCGGTCGCGTACAGCTCGAATGCCTCTTTCACCAAAGGCGCGCGTACTGGATCGGGAATCTTTAGCTTTCCCTTGCCCTGGTCGAGATAGCCAATGGGCGCTGGCAAGGGATAAAGGCCCTGTTTTAGGCGGCCATAGAAGCCCTTCTTCACTTCATCGCGAAGGTTGCGGATATAGTCGGCGGCAACGACGGCCTGGATATCGGCGGAGAGGCGTCCGCCACGGGAGCGCATGTCGAAACTGTCGTGGACAAACTGCACGTCGATACCGCGGTCGATAAGGTCGCCCAGGTTCGCCCAATCTTTCAAGTTTCGCGCGCTCCGGTCGATTTTGTGTATAACGACGCCCTGCGCGTCGCCTTTCTCCAGCTTGGCAAGCATCCGGGAAAACACCGCACGGCCCTGCTTCGCTGCAGTTTCGCGCTCCTCAAACCATTCAGCTATCGAGAGGCTATTCCGAGACGCATACGCCTCAATGGCGCTTCGCTGTTCCTGCAATGACGATCCGTGTTCTCCCTGCTTGGCAGTCGAGACGCGGATGTACGCGAAGTATTGCTTCATATGCGGGTGCTAATGGAATCTACCTCCGAATCGGGATTCGTGCGAATCGCATTCCGCTTCTCCCATTCGAGCCGCTTGTCGATGCGAACAAGGGCGGCGACGAAGCGTTCTAGATTCTTCTCCGCTTCCTCGCGCTCTTCGGCGCTCGCTCCGGGCATGTACCGATCAATGAAGAGGTCGCCGGGGGAAAGTTGATTGTCTTTCATGTGCCTATCGTGCGCGAGAGCATGCTGCCGAAATAGGGCGAGTTTTCTGACGTTCTAGCCATTCTTGTGTGACCGACAATACCGTCTTCATGAAGTACACATGGGTTTCGTGTTCAACATGAAGGAGCGATGAGATTATGTCCTTGAGAACCGGCCGAGTTGTCAGGTTAGTCGTCCTCCACAGATTGCGACCGTCCTGAGACGATGCCCGCACACAACCGCTGCGCCTCCTGCTGATGCGGGACGCAGCGCTTGCGCGCTGAATGCACGACTATCCATATCCCTCATATTTGAAAATGTACCGCAAGCGGTGGGCGCTCACGCAACGTGAGTTGGGTGCACTCCTTGGGATATCAGACGAAGCGATCATTCGATACGAAAAGCTGAACCGTGGTCCCTCAAAAGAATCGCTAATTGCCGCTGAATTCATCTTCGGCGTGCACGCGCGCCGTATCTTTCCCTCCCTCTATGCCGCTGTCGAGTTGAAGGTCGCCAAGCGCGCCGCCCTGTTGGCCGAGACGCTCTGCGGCCTCACCGACGCGGAGTCGATTATCAAGCGCCAACTACTCGACGAGATCGCCTCGCGGGTTGCGGGCGAACAACCAAACGTATGACGAACAGCAACCGTCTCGGCTTTAACACTGCGCTCGCGATCTTCCCGTCCAAGGACGGATTCGGGTGGATCGTCTTCGACGGTCCGCTATCTCCAGTGGCGTGGGATATCTGCGCCGCGGCCAAGATGCCCGGCACGCCGCAAGAGAAGAACGCCCGGTGCATGAAGCGCGTCGAGTCCATCGTCGCGGAATATCATCCCGCATCAATCGTCCTTGAAGCCTTCGAAGGAGGGGCTACGCGGCGGAGCAAGCGGATACAGCAGCTGTGCCGGTCCATCGCGTCACTCTCTGTGATGAACAAAACGCCGCTTCGCATTATCTCGCGCGAGCAAATCAAATTCTGCTTCGAAAGCACGAAGCCCAAGACACGCTATGCCATCGCGTCCACTGTCGCGTCGTACCTCAAGGAGATTCGGCATAGGCTTCCCAACAAGCGCCGACCGTGGGAGACTGAAGACATCAAAATGGCGCTCTTCAACGCGGCGGCGCTACTTATCGTGCACTACGCAAACCGGAACGAGTTAATCTGACTCTCAACAGGAGTATCAGAGATAAGTGACTGGTAGCCCACTGAATTTTCGTTCGAAGCGCACCGCAGCGACATTGCAGATGAGGTAAGGTCGCGATCACATACTTGCGTCTCGGCAACTAGCCGGACAATATCGCCATGGGGAGCCGCCTAGCGGTGCGTGCGCCTTACAAACAGCGGCGAGGAAGAAGCGCAACGTTCAGGCTGTTCAGTATTGGTGTCGGGGGGACCAATGCGCGCAACGGGGACAAAAAGAAAAAGGGCGCGTTTTGCGATTATCGGATCGGCCCATGTCGATATTTTAGGAATATCACATGACGATCCAAAACATCTCGATAAGGTCGGGCACATTGAGGTTCGACTTGGTGGAAGCGCCTATAACGTCAGCGTCAATCTTGCCCGCCTCGGATACAAGGTTGGGATCTGGACGGCTGTCCGAGCCGGGAGTGTGGTAGAGAAGTGGATCGTCTCCCGCTTGCGCCGCGAGGGTGTCTCGACAGAGTCCATCTCTCGTGATCGCCGGTCATACGCGGGTGCCTTTGTCGCTAACAAACATGAAGGCAATTATGTATCTGCCGTTACTTCAACTGGCGTCGATAGAATTGACCTACCACTAAGGCGAATTCGTCGGCTTATAAGGCGGTCATCATCCGTAATCATCGACTGCAATCTCTCCGCAGACCAGTTGTCTCAGACGTTAGAGCTATGCAACCGCGTAGGCAAACCAATCACGATAGCAAGTGTATCTGAAACAAAGGTGCTCCGGTTCGCGGAGGCCCAACGCGCGTCTCACGTCCCAGTACGGGCGCTGGCAACAGACGCGCGCATTTTCAAAGCTCTGGAGAATTCGTTTGCAGAAAGAAGTGTAACCGATTTCCATTCCATGCTCGGGGAGCTATGCGTCTCAGTCATCGGAGTGTTCGATAAATTCGAGCAAAACGCTGACGGGACCGCTCACGACATTGGGATAAAGCTCATCTTCTCAGATGGTACCGTTCGGAGATTTGAGGAAACCATTCATGATCGTGCGACAAGCACCGGCACAAGAGATGCTTTGGCATGCGGCTTAGCGATAGTCGGAGAAAACGTCTCGCATCAGCGTGAATTTATAGAAGAGTTCAGGGAGATTTCGTGGCCGATTATCTGCCGCGTTGTCAAATCGGATCGCACAACCATCGGCAATATCGAGGACGAAGCCTCGTTGGATAATTTCGGCATTGAGCAAGAATATATGTCACTTCGCGCACTGGTCTTTCAGCGCATCAGTCGGGTGACGAATCGCCTATGGCAAATTGCGGCGGCCATTCTCGCCGCCGTGACCGGACTAAATGAGTTGTTCCCTAAACAGGTAGGTCCGCTTCTCCAGCGGTTTTATTTCGCAGTGTTTGGCGGCTGACATACGTCGCCCACGGAATCACAGCGCGCGAATTCGTCGCGTGCCGTTTGAACAAATGCTCTCACTTTGAGAGGGTCTTTTGCACCACCTACAACTTCGACACCGCTGTTGGTGTCAACTCCTTTGGGACAAACCGCCCGGATCGCGTCTCCGACATTCGCTGGACTCAGTCCACCGGCGAGAATTACCGGATGCTTGGATGCGCGGACAATCGCCGCACTGATTCCCCAATCGTGTGTTTGCCCTGTCCCGCCCAGGCGGTCGGCTGTGCGACTGTCTAATAAAATTGCGGATATTGGCGCGTTGTCCCACTCTCGGGCCACTTCAACCGCGCCCTGATCGAGCACATGCACAGCCTTAATCAACACAACGTTCGGCAAGCGAGACGCGAGGCGCTCGACAGTTTGAAGGCTCGCGTCACCGTGTACCTGAATGGCACGCGGCTTGGTCAGATTTGCATACTCAACCAGATCGTCCACCTCTGTGAGATGGGTCACGAGCACGCTGAGCACCTCCTTCGGAAGAGATGCGAAGATACCCGCGGCTACGTCAGGTGTAACCTTGTCTTCCGCCTTGTGCGTCAGCCCAACGAGACAGCCGACCGCCGTGACGCCCGCTGAAACGCAGAGTTTTGCTTCGGCTTGTGACTGGACGCCACAGATTTTGATGAAGGGAAACATGGGACCTCTCTGCAAAATTCGGATGCACTGACCACAATAGAAGGTACAATGTATTTTGCTTGTCGGCTAGTTTTCGGCCGAAGCACTGCAACCTCTCTCGTGAACGTGTTCTTGAGTGTTTAGGTGGCTTCTTGGACCACGTCTCCCACTTCGGGCTATACCGGAGGCAAATGATGACCGGTAAATACCATCCCCATTTGGCGACCGAACGTGATTATCTTGAACGGATCGCTGCCGAGATTTCCGAAAAGCGTCCTCTTGAGACGCTCGAATTATTCCACTTAACCCGAGCGCTGGAAGCTTTAGGTATTGCAGACGATCCCTACCGCTTCGCATCACCTCAGGGAATCGATTCACGCGCGGTTACCGCAATAGTCCACAGGGCTTTCCTTCTGATTCGCGCTAGCCTAAGTGACGAACAGAAACGCGCACTCGAAGAGGTTTGGGACTATCTATCTGGCGAGGACCCCCTCAGCCCGGCAGATTTGGTTTTTGTATTCGGCGGGCCTGGCGAACAGCGGGTATACGAGGCAATAAAGCTCTACAAGAATGGCTTCTGTGGCAAAATCCTGTTTAGCGGGAAGCAGGCAAGCTATCTGCGGCACTTCGACGGAGCCGAAGCCGACTATTACGCCGAAATCGCCCGTCAAGCAGGCGTGCCGGAGGCGGACTTAGTTCTTGAAAGGGAGGCAAGAAACACACCCGAGAATGTCGTCAATTCGGTTGCTGTGCTTCGTGCTAGTGGCAGCTCTCTGCCACGGCGCGTGATAATTGTGACAGCTCCTTTCCACCTGCGAAGAGCCGCATTGACGTTCAAAGCTGTTGCTGATTGGTCACCCCTTGTCATTCGGCGTGGTGCGCCGAACGCTCTAGACGAGCGTAACTCATTCTATCTAAATGAAGAAATGTGGACGTACGTAGTCTTTGAGTACCTGAAAATTCACGTTGCCCGGTTAATGCGGCATTTCTGAGCAGCCATTGGCGCGAGAGGCAAGCCATGTGACCTAACGGTCTGCCTCTGTTGCGATTTTTGCTCGTTCGCGGTATCCGCTTCCCGACAAAACCCATTTTTTCAAAGAGCATGAGGAATCCTCAATGTATGAGAAGACGCTTGTTATTCTGAAGCCCGACACGATCAAGCGTGGTTTGGCAGGCGATATTATCCATCGATTTGAGCGAGCCGGACTTACGATCCTGGCTGCCCGCCTCGACAAACCTAGTGCTGAGGCGTTCAACAGGCATTACCAAGTCGAAAAGCTGGCACCGATCATTGGTGAAAAGAGCCGCGCTGCTGGAACGGACGTCGGGAATGACGTCACTGCTTATGGTAGAATGGTCCTCGGCTGGAATCGTGATTACATGATGTCGGGGAATGTTCTTCCAATGGTATTGGGCGGAGAGAACGCCATCAAGCGAGTGCGTGCGCTCGTTGGGGCTACCGATCCACAAAATGCACTTCCAGGTACTATTCGTGGAGATTTTGGAACCGATAGCATTGCTAAAGCAAATTCGGAAAAGCGAGGCACAGCCAACTTAGTTCACGCGTCGGACAAGGCGTCCGGCTCTGAGCCGTACCTGGAAGCGAATTACGAAATCTCGCTCTGGTTCCCAAATCAAGGATTGGAAAACTAAACATGGCCACAGAAATCGAACTCAGGGCACACGTCACCGAAGCGCAAGCGAAGACACTAAAGGACGAGCTTGGCAAAGCCGCGGATGCCGTCGTCCAATCAAGGTGCTTTATCGACTATTCCACCTTCATTGAAGGCATCGGAGAACGCCGTTTGGACGTTCGTGTGAGAGTGACGAACGGAAGCCCTGAGTTCGTCGTGAAGCGTGGCCAGTTCGGAGGGGCAAAGCGAGAGGAGGCAATCGCTCGCATTTTGCCAGAGGACTTGAGCGGAGCACTCTCCGTTATGGCGTTGCTGGGATACGAGAAAGGTGTTGCTGGTGGGCGTAGAATACATAGGGGCACGGTTGGAGAAGTCGAGATTGCAGTCCAAGAAGTGCTAGATTTTAAGAACCCGACACAAGCGGCGGATTGCTTTGTCGAGGTCGAATACGTCGGCAAGCTGCACGACGATAAAAAAGCAGAAGAGACGTTGCGCGAATTCTTGAAGAAACGTGGAATAAAGGCATTTTTACCCGAAGAGTGGAACGAATACGTCGCCATGCTGAACAAAAAGTGGAACGGCGTATACGTCCACGGCGAAACGCCCGTTGAGGTCATTCGGCTGCTAGGAGCGAAAAATAGCTAACCTAATTTCGGATGGACTCTTCGGAGGCATGCTCTCCGAATACAAGCTCAATGAGTCGCAGCTCTTAGAGGCGATCAATCGGAAGTGGGTCCGAAGATCGGCGGGCGCTGTTATAGCGATCTCCGACGTTGGGTCTTGGCGAAGGGGCGGCTCTGAGACCTATGTTGCGGAAGGCGTCTTGGCTCTTTCCGAAAATACAAGCGAACACGTTATTGCGAAGGCATTCGTCGGGTGGGGCCTTTCTCCTGAACAGCAACAGGTTCGGAGCGAACAAAGGCGAAAGATGATCGGCGCGCGAGGCGTGCCTGTGCCCCACCTGTACGCCACGTACCCGGCAGTCTCTATTGAACAATTCATACCGGACGAAATGCCGTCGCCCGATTTGATGCAAGCGGATGTTGCGCTGCAAATGGGGAAGATTGCTCGGGAGCTTGCGCACTTAAAGCTCCGCCCTACCGAACTTTGGGCAGATATTCGCCTGAACGAATCGATTGGATATCTCGTGGATTTTGGGTCGGACATTGTCTCATCGGACGACACCACGGAATGGGTTTTCTTACTCCAATCAAAGCTTTCACGCGACTCTGCAGATGCATTCAATCGCGGTTTCGGTGTTGGATTCCTCATCAACTGAACAGCAGCTAAGCGCGTCCAAATGGCACGCGCCATCCCTGGCGGTTGTTGTAGCAGATGTTGACACCAATTTGAGCTTGGTGCCTTATCGTTGAGGGCTGCGTATTCGGCCGAGTCGGTGCTTCATTCTCGACATCTCCATGCCCACTACCGTTTCCCAAAAGATTTTCGATCAGCTGCTCGATACCTGCATTTGCAGTCCCGACGCAGCGGGATGGACGCTTGATTCGGCAGGTACCCGCCCGTCGGTCACCGTAACCGCTGAGGTCGTTCTCGCGCTCATTGACGCGGCTATGTCCTCCGCAATTGTAGTACCTGCCGATTTTCCGAAAAGGCTAAAAGGCCCGATTGAATTCATTATGGCTGACGTCCTAGCGCGCGATACCAGCACGCTTGATTTGGCAAACTACATTCGCGCACTTTCTGCCTACCTCTTTCACTTGCGGTTCATAACTCCACCCGGGACTGTCTTCACAGTCAATGAGAAGTTCAAGAACTGCTGCATCCAGGGCATTTCTGACAAGTTCGCCCCAGGCACGGCGTCTCTCGTTGAGCGTTGGCTGTATGTGAATGGATGCAAGGACATTCTTGAGGCAGGGGGAAACGAGTTCTCCGTTCTTCGTCAGTCGTCCGAAATGGCGCGAAGGCATCTTGACGACGAAGCAGGCCGCGATAACTACGACCCATACGAGGCTGCGATCTATCTTGACGCACTTACGCCCCGTCGGCTGAGCATAGGTCACCCGATAGCGGTGACGAATGGAATGCGTCGATGCGTTGAACTGATCGCTCAAGAAAACGGAAACTACACGCTTGCTCAGGTCAAGAATGACCGGCCAGACAGCTACAAAGTGTACACGCCCGCATTCGTAATTAAGTCGTTTGCGATGCTTCGACCATCACTGGATGAAAAGGCACGACGCTTCTTCTACGAGATGATCGAAGCTGTGTACGAAAACGTCATTTCCATTCCCCAGAACTTCCGACTGGCCCATTTGCTGAGAGGATTCGTTCACGCTGGAATCGAACCTGAGGACGCCCAGTACATCGGGAACTTGTTGAAAGAGAATGACGGTCTCAGAGAAGCGCGGACGCGTGCGTCGATTAGTGATATCGATGCGATAGAAACCGCAACCGAGAAGAAGTTAGTTCAAGTTGGGCGGCCACGCGGATGGTTCTTCGCTGCCGTTACTCCCTTCGCGTACTACGGCCTATTTGGCGGCATCTTCGTAGTTTCGTATTTGCTCATGAGATTGAGCACTAACAAGCCCGCATTTCTGATATCGGTCTCCGCCCTTCTCGTGTCAGCGATATTCATCGCCTTTCAGGCGTACAAGGTGGATCGGGAATGGCACAAGCGCACGAATACTGAAAAGGTGCCGCTTTTGGCCTTATTCGTTATATTCGTACTGTTGGCGGCGCTAGACGTCGTGAGTTTCATCGCCAAGGCGGATGAGAGCCTGTTCAGTCAGTGGCGCAAGATAGAGAATTTTTCCCTCCAGTCAGATTCCGTGTCTGGCACCCAGCGCAATGTCGATCAAGCACAGAAAGGGCATTGATTCAGAAATCCTCCATACGTGGCTAGTTCTGTTTGCTCCTTAAGTGGTGGTGCCTCTCCTCACTCGTACTACTGCCGCGTTGAACCACCGTCTTTCAATTTCAATGCCGACGAATTTTCGCCCTGTACGCAGCGCTGCGATGCCGGTCGTGCCCGATCCCATGTAGGGGTCGAGGATTGTATCGCCGGGCTTGGTGGTCGCCTCGATAATCTGCCGCATAACCTCAATCGGCTTCTGCGTCGGATGCCAGTGCTGCCCGCGCTCGTCGCCCCGGTTCGCCCCGCTCCACACGACGCGGATCATGCGCGCGGGGCCGTCTGTCGAGCACCACGCCAGCTCGCAATCCGAGAAGCTCATGCTCTTCATGCTCGGCCGCTTGTCCCATACGAACCAGCGTCGCGAATTCGGCAGACGGTTCGCATAGTTGTTTGCCCCGAAGAGAACGACGGTCTTCACGTGCCCGAGAAGCGGCGTCGGATCGAACGGCTCCGCGTCGCCCACGATCCGCTTCACGTTCTTCCACTTGCTTCCTGAGGGAGACGACGGGTTGTATCCGATGCCATACGGTGGGTCGGAAATGATGGCATCGTATCGGTCCACAAGGTGCGGCAGCATTTCCATGCAATCGCCGTGAATGAGAAGCGCCCCGCCGGTGCGCACAATCTCCTTCGCGCCTGGAATTTTCGGGAGCCGCCCCATGAAGCGCCGGAATCCGGGCCGCGCCATTGTCCCGGCACGTGCGCGCGACTGAAAGGCGTCCGAACCTGACAATCCGGCCGACAACGCCCCCTTTCCGGGGCGGTCTTCGCCGTTGAGACTGTCCTCGAATGGACGCTAGACTCGTTGGCGTTTCGTCGGGGTCATCAAAATGAAATCCGCACCATCAAAGAACGCCAACCGGCAGAAAGCCGTTGGCATTTGGATACGCGTCAGCACGGAAGACCAGGCACGGGGCGAAAGCCCCGAGGTCCACGAGAAACGCGCTCGCATGTACGCGGAGGCTAGGGAGTGGAAAGTGCGCGAGGTGTACCACCTTGAGGCCGTCTCCGGGAAAACCGTTATGGAGCATCCCGAGGCAAAACGTATGCTCGTGGACATACGCTCGGGACACATAACCGCGCTCGTGTTTTCGAAGATCGCCCGCTTGGCACGGAACACGCGAGAGCTTCTCGAATTCGCGGACGCCTTCCGGGACGCGAACGCGGACATGATTTCCCTTCAAGAAGCAATCGACACCGGCTCCCCGGCTGGACGCCTCTTCTTCACCATCGTTGCCGCAATGGCGCAGTGGGAGCGCGAAGAGATTGCTGAGCGCGTCGCCGCGTCCGTCCCGATCCGAGCGAAGATGGGGCGGCCGATAGGCGGGGCCGCTCCCTTCGGATACCAGTGGAAGGACAAGAAGCTTCAGCCGCATCCCAAGGAACGCGCTGTCCGCGCTCTCATGTACGAGCTATTCGCCGAACACCGTCGCAAGAAGGCGGTCGCGCGCATCCTGAACGAGCGCGGATACCGCACCCGGAACGGCTCCAAGTTCTCCGATACGACCGTTGACCGCCTTCTCCGCGACCCGTCCGCGAAGGGCACGTATCGCCAGAACTATACGACCACGAACGACCGCACGAGGTCGTGGGAGTTGAAGCCCGAGAGTGAATGGGTACTAACGCCCGTCGAGGCAATCGTGAGCGAGGAATTATGGGAAGAGTGCAATCGCATTCTCGACGAGCGGCGGGTCTCGCACAAAAAACCTTCCCGCGAGAACGTCCACCTCTTCACCGGCTATGCCTATTGTGAGTGCGGCGCGAAGATGTACGTGGGCGCCAACTCTCCCAAGTACATCTGCCCCAAATGCCGGAACAAGATACCGATACCCGACCTTGAGGCCGTTTATCACGACGAGCTTTCCCGGTTCCTCCTTTCGCCCGAACAGGTCTCCGCCCATCTTGAAGCCGCGAATGAAGCCATCCGGGAGAATGAAGCGCTGGTTGCAGCCGCCAAGGCCGAACTTGAGAAAATCTCTCAAGAGGACGACCAGCTGTACCAGCTATACCTCGGAGGCCAGCTGTCGCAGGACGACTTCGGCCGCCGTCACAAGCCGCTTTCCGAACGCCGGGACCAGCTGGAGGACGAACTGCCACGCCTCCAGGCGAAGCTCGACGTGATGCGAATTTCCGTGTCCGGGAAGCAGGCGTCCGTCTCCGATGCTGGAGACTTGGCCCTTCGTTGGACTGAATTCAGCCAAGCGGAGAAGCGCCAGCTGGTCGAAACCATCACGGACAAAATTATCGTTGGAAAGGAAGAGGTTGCCGTCAACCTCTTGTACTTTCCCGCTTCGCTAAAGCGCGATGGCAAGGCAACAAATGCATGCCGCTGCGGCTATCTCGGCGATCCGGCGCAGGCCTGCGGGCGCGCGCCCAAATGCGCCCAGGAGTACCAGTCGAAAATCTCGGGACCCTTGTTCGACCGCATCGACATCCATGTGGAAGTGCCGGGCGTCTCCGCAGCCGATCTCAGCCTGCCGCCGCCCGCCGAGTCGAGTGCCGACGTGGCGGGGCGCGTGGAGCGGGCCCGCGATATCCAGCGCCGGCGCTTCGAGGGGTACGGCGTGCGCACCAATGCCGAAGCCGACGGCGAACTGCTCGGCCGCGTCGCGACACCGGACGCGGCGGGTGCCAAGCTGCTTTCCGAAGCCGCCGAGCGGATGCGCCTGACGGCGCGCGGTTATCATCGCATGCTGCGGGTGGCGCGTACGATTGCCGATCTGGCAGGTTCGGACGACGTCAGGCGTCCGCACATCGCCGAGGCGCTGTCGTTCCGGCGGCTGACGCATCTGCATTGAATAGACTACGATTACGGAGTCCTCTCCGCATCGCTTGCTTCGCTTGTGATTTACCTTACCCGAAAATGGGGGGAAAACTCACCCGAATCTGCCGGTGATGTAGGATTCGGTGCGTTTATTGGACGGCGCGGTGAAGATCTTTTCGGTGACGTCGAACTCGATCATCTCGCCCAGATACATGAAGGCCGTGTAGTCCGAAGTGCGCGAGGCCTGCTGCATGTTATGGGTGACGATGACGATGGTGTAGTCCTTCACCAACTCGTCGATCAGTTCCTCGATCTTGGCGGTCGAGATCGGATCGAGGGCAGAACAAGGCTCGTCGAGCAGGATGATCTCGGGCTGCGTCGCAACGGTTCGCGCGATGCAAAGGCGCTGCTGCTGGCCGCCCGACAGGCTGAGGCCCGATTCCTTAAGCTTGTCCTTGACCTCGCCCCACAGCGCGGCGCGCTGCAGCGCGTCCTCGACGCGGCCGTCGAGAACCGAGCGCGGCAGCTTCTCGTAGAGCCGGATGCCGAAGGCGATGTTGTCCCAGATCGTCATGGGGAACGGTGTCGGCTTCTGGAACACCATGCCGACGCGGGCGCGCAAGAGGTTGAGGTCTTGTCTCGTATGCAGGATGTCCTCGCCGTCGATCAGCACCCGGCCTTCGGCGCGCTGGCCCGGATAAAGCTCGTAGATGCGGTTGAGCACGCGCAGCAGCGTCGATTTTCCGCAGCCCGACGGGCCGATGAAGGCGGTGACCTTGCGGTCGTGAAGCGGAACCGTGACGTTCTTCAGCGCCTTGTTGTCGCCGTAGTAGAAGGACAGATCCTCGATCTCGACCTTCACCTTGTCGCGGACGGCCGTATCCATTTCTCAACTCCGCTTCGACGATTCGAGTATCCGGGCCGTGATGCTCAACGCGAGCACCGCCGCGGTGATCAACAGCGCACCGGCCCAGGCGAGCTTGTGCCAGTCCTCATACGGGCTCATGGCGAAATTGTAGATCATAACCGGAAGGCTCGCGATCGGGCCTCCCATATCCGTGCTCCAGAACTGGTTCGAGAGCACTGTCAGCAGCAGCGGGGCCGTCTCTCCCGAGATGCGCGCCACCGCGAGCAGCACTCCCGTGAGAATGCCGGCCCTGGCCGCCCGCCACGTCACCGCTTTGATGATGGCGCTGCGCGGTGCGCCAAGCGCCGCCGCGGCCTCGCGCAAGCCGTTGGGCACAAGCAGCAGCATGTTCTCCGTGGTGCGCACCACCACCGGGATGACGAGCACGGTCAGCGCCGCCGCTCCCGCCCAACCGGAAAATCTGTGCGTCGTCGCCACGATAATCACATAGATGAAAAGACCGATCAGGATCGACGGCGCACTGAGCAGGATGTCGTTGATGAAGCGAACGACACCGGACACCCACGAATAGCGCCCGTATTCCGCCAGATAGGTGCCCGCAAGCAAGCCGATGGGCGTGCCGGCGGCGACCCCCAGGAAACTCATGGCGACGCTGCCGAATATGGCGTTGGCCAGACCGCCGTCCTCTCCCGGCGGCGGCGTCATCTCGGTGAAGACCTTGAGCGAAATCCCGTTGATGCCGTTGTAGAACAGCGAATAGAGGATGAGCGCCAGCCAGACGATGCCGAATGCCGCCGCCAGCGTCGACAGCGTCAGGAAAACGGCGTTCCGGCCTTTGCGGCCTTTGTAGATCATGCGGTTGAGCTTCATCCCGACATGCCTCCCGCCCGGCGCTCGAGGGCCCGCAGCATGATCTGCGCGCTCGCCAGCACGACGAAGCTGATGAAGAACAGGATGAGGCCCGCCTCGATCAGTGAGGAATGGTAGAGGTCGCCCACCGCCTCGGTGAATTCGTTGGCGATGGTGGCCGAGATGGTGGTGCCGGGTGCAAACAGGGATTCGTGGATGCGGTGCGAATTGCCGATCACGAAGGTGACGGCCATCGTCTCGCCCAGCGCCCGGCCCAGCGCCAGCATCGCTCCGCCGACCACGCCCGCCCGCGAGAACGGCAGCACCACGCGCCACACCACCTCCCAGGTGGTGCAGCCCATCGCGTAGGCGGATTCCTTGAGGGTGGGCGGCACGGTATTGAACACGTCGCGCGTCACCGCCGAGATGAACGGCAGAATCATGATCGACAGGATGAAGGAGGAGGTGAAGATGCCGATGCCGTAAGGCGGTCCGGCAAAAAGGTCCTGCAGCCAGGGAATATCCGCGAACACCTCGATCAGCCAGGGCTGGACCGTCGACTGGAAGAAGGGTGCAAACACGAACAGGCCCCAGATGCCGTAGACGATACTGGGGATGCCGGCCAACAGCTCGATGGCGATGCCGATCGGGCGGCGCAGGAAGCGCGGGCAGATCTCGGTGAGGAAAATGGCGATCCCGATGCCCACCGGAACGGCCAGCAGCATGGCCAGAAACGAGGTCACCAGCGTGCCGTAGATGGAAGCGAGCGCTCCGAACTTCTCGGTGACCGGATTCCATTTCTGGGAAAAGAGGAAGCTCCAGCCGAACTCCATAATCGCCGGCCAGGCGCCGATGGCGAGCGCGATCATGATGCCCGCAAAAATGACGACCACCAGGAAGGCGGCGACGAACGTCATCCCGCGGAAGCGCGCGTCCCCGGCGCTGCCGCGCTTGATGGCGGCAATCTTGGATTCGGGGACAGCGGTCGGACTCAAGGCAAGGTTGGCCATAGCATCACAGGGACGGAATTTCCGGATCGGATTGCGGCCATGAGAGAAGCGGTGGAACTCGCAGAACGGCCCGCCCCGGCGACCGTTCCCGCCAGCATCCAGGCACCCCCCTGCACATCCGCACCCCTTCCCGGCGGGCGATCCCGCCAAGGCCGCCGCCCGCGCCTCGGTCTTTAAGACGCTACGTGGACCGGCTTCCGTGCAACGTCCATCACAGTTCTGCAAAGCTTTTGTGACAGGCCGTTCCGGGGGTCCCACGGCAAGCCTTTGCTCTTGAAATGGCACAACAAAATCAGGCGGGTGCGGCGATCTGGAGCGGCTTTTGCGCCCGTCCGGAAAGGGGGCCCGTTAAAGCTTATGCAAGCGAAAAAGGCCCAAAGTCGACGGGGATTCAAACCAATGATGTTGCGCATTTTCCGTATCGGTTTCGGGTTGGCGGCGCTCGCATTGCTGACGGCTGTGCTGGGGGACGTCGCCCTCAACGGCCGGCTCGAACTGGTGCCGCCCCGCACTTTCCTGGCGCTTACGGCCGTCGTGATCCTTTTCGTGCTCCACAGCCTCAGAACGACGTACGAAAGAGGCAAGGCTGCCGACCGGGAAACCGATCGGTTCCGTTCGGTGGCGGCACGTTTGGAAACCTCGCTCGCCGCGGCCTCCGCCGTGAATGCCCGCCTCAACCAGAGTGAGGCGCGCTACAAGGGACTGGTGGACGCCCAGGGCGACGCCATCCTGCGCCGCTCCGCCGACAGCCGCCTGACCTACGGCAACGACGCCTTCTTCCGGCTGTTCGGCCTCAATCCGCAGAACGCGCTGGGCAGAGCATTTGCGCCGGAAGTCCATCCCGACAGCCGCACGCCGCTGTTCGGCATTTTCGCGGGACTTGAGAGCGGGCACACCCGCGTGCGCTACGACCAGCATGTGCGCACGGCTTACGGCTGGCGCTGGCTCGCCTGGGAAGATTTTGCGGTGCGCGATTCCCTCGGCCGGCTGGTGGAAGTGCAGAGCGTCGGGCGCGACATCACCGAGCGCAAGGCGCTGGAAGACGCCATCACGGAGGCGCGCGATAAGGCCGAGGCGGCGAGCCGCGCCAAGTCCGGCTTCCTCGCCACCATGAGCCACGAAATCCGCACGCCGATGAACGGCGTCCTGGGAATGGCGCGGCTGCTGCTCGAGACCGAGCTTCGCCCCGAGCAGAAGAGCTATGCCGAGGCCATCACCCAGTCCGGCGAGACCCTGCTCGGCCTGATCGGCGATATTCTCGACTTCTCCAAGATCGAATCCGGGGCGCTGACGCTGGAGGACGAGGAAACCGACGTGCGTGCCCTGATCGAAGGCGTCGGCGAGCTGCTGGGCACGCGCGCCCATGCCAAAGGTATCGAGCTTACCGCCGTCGCGGCACCGGGGGTTCCCGCCGTGATCCGCACAGATCGCATGCGCTTGAGGCAGGTGCTCATCAACCTCGTCGGCAACGCCATCAAGTTCACGGAGAACGGCGGCGTGAAGATCGAGGTGTCGCCGGTAACCGGCGGCGAACGCAGCTTCCTGCGCTTCGAGGTGCGCGACACCGGCGTCGGCGTGCCGGAACAGAAGCGCAAGGACATCTTCGACGAATTCGTCCAGGCCGATTCCAGCCCGGCGCGCAAGTTCGAAGGCACGGGATTGGGGCTGGCGATCTCCCGGCGCCTGGTCGCTGCGATGGGCGGGGAGATCGGCCTGGAGCCCGTGGAGAACGGCAGCCTCTTCTGGTTCACCATACCGGCGATCGTCGCCGTTGCCGCGCCGCCCCAGGACATGGCCCTCGACGGAAAACGCGTCGCCGTCCTGACGCGCAATCCGGTGCTGCGCGACGGAATTTCCGCCCAGATCGAATCTGCGGGCGGCACCGTGACCCCGCTCGGGGAAGCCGGACTGCGCAGCGCCGACATCATGCTGATCGATGCCGGCACCGATCCGGAACCGGCACCGCTGACCGGACCCGTACCCGGCAGCCTTGCCTTCGTCCTGCTGCCGCCGGGCACCCGCACCAAACTCGCCGATCTCAAGGAGTTGGGCTTTGCGGGCTATCTGGTGAAGCCGGTGCGGTTGTCGACGCTGATCGAGCGGCTCAGTCTCAAGCCCGCCGCGCCGCAGGCCGCCCCGCGCGCGGTCCCGGCGAAAGCGACCGCGAGCTTCCACGTGCTGCTGGCCGAGGACAACCCCGTCAACACGCTGCTGATCCGGGAACTGCTGCGCCGTCGCGGCCACAAAGTCACCGAGGTGACCAGCGGCGAGGCCGCCGTAAAGGCGATGGAAGAGGGCATATTCGATCTCGTCCTCACCGACATCCACATGCCGGGCATGGACGGCATCGAAGCCGCCAAGGCGATCCGCCGGAACGAGGCGCGGGCCGGCCGGTCCCGCACGCCGATTGTCGCACTGACCGCCGACGTGCTGGAAACCGGACGCAGGGCTTGCCGTGAGGCGGGTATGGATGGTTTTCTCACCAAGCCAATCGAACCAACCCAGTTGGACGACATGTTCGCCGCCTTCTTCCCCGATCGAGTCGCCGCCCCGGCCGCCGCATGAGCACGCCTTCCCGCGGTTCACTCCGCGCGTTTCTCGAGCCCCGCAATCTCGTGATGCTGGCGTTCGGTTTTTCGTCGGGGCTGCCGCTGCTCTTGGTGTTCGGCACGCTGTCGGCTTGGCTCCGGATCGCAGGCGTTTCGCGCACGGCCATCGGGGTGTTCAGCTATGTGGGTCTGGCCTACGCCATCAAGTTCCTTTGGGCACCGCTGGTGGATCAGTTCAAGCCACCTGTCCTGGGCCGCCTCCTCGGCAAACGCCGCGCATGGATTCTGGTCGCGCAGTCTCTCATCATCGTCTGTCTCATCGGTATCGCCTTCGGCGATCCCAAGACCGCCCTATTCGAGTTGGCGATCTTCGCCGTCATCCTTGCCTTCGCCAGCGCCACCCAGGACATCTGCGTCGATGCCTGGCGCATCGAAGCGGCAATAGACCAGCGCACCATGGCGACCGCCTATCAGCTCGGCTATCGCCTGGCGCTGATTGTCGCGGGCGCAGGGGCGCTCATCATTGCCAACGAGGCGTCGTGGCGCGCCGCCTATCTGACCATGGCCGTGCTGATGGTCGGCGGGATGGTCGTGACGCTCATTGCCCCGCGGACGGAAGACGCGGCCGCGAAAGTGGTGGGCGAACAGACGATCGAGAACCTCGCCCAAAGGCTGCATATGAGCAGCGGTTCCGCGCGGATTGTCGAGTGGCTCTACCGCGCCGTCGTCGCGCCTTTCTTGGATTTCGCGGTCAAGTACAAATGGAACGCGCTCTTCATCATGGCACTGATCGGGACCTATCGCCTCTCCGAGTTCGTCATGGGGGTGATGGCGGCCAACGCCTTCTACATCGACCTCGGCTATTCGCTCGAAATCATCGCGGCGGTGGTGAAATTCGCCGGCTTCTGGATGACCATCCTGGGCGTCATGGGCGGCGGCGTCGCGCTGATCAAGTTCGGCACCAATCGTTGTCTGCTGATCGGTATTCTTCTCACGATTGTCGCAAATCTCGCTTATGCATGGCTCGCCACCCAGCACGGCAGCATAGCTTCGCTGGTGATCGCGCTGGGGGCCGAGAACTTCTCCAGCGGTTTCGCCGGAACTGCGCTGATCGCCTACATGTCGAGCCTGACAAGCCAAGCCTTCACGGCAACCCAATACGCCTTGTTCTCGTCGTTCTATGCCCTGCTTGGGAAGCTGCTCGGCGGAACATCGGGGTTAATGGTCGACTGGTACACGCGTCATCCCGACGTGGCCGCAACCCTGGTGGGGCAAGACGCCGCCGCAGCCGGGGGAAAAGCCGCAGGCTACATCCCGTTTTTCATATCAACCGCGGCGATGTCGATACCGGCAACCGTATTAGTACTTATCCTGATGCGCCGGGATCGCGCCAAAACCGCCGCCCCCACGGCCGCTTGACGTTTGTTTTGAACCCTGCGCTGGGCTAGAGTCCATTTTTCGCAATCTGCCAGAGCCAAAGAGAAGCGGAAGCGTAATATGGTCAACATCTACGAACCTGGCCCTCTCGAGGGCCGCATCGCGCATTGGCCCGTTCTGGCGGCCTCCGGCGCGCTCGAAGTGCGACTGGCCGAGACCGATGCGGAAATCGAGCTGGCGCAGCGCCTGCGCTATCGCGTCTTCTACGAAGAGATGTCGGCCATTCCCTCGCCCGCCATGCGCGAGGCGGGGCGCGACTTCGATCAATTCGACGAAGTTTGCGACCATCTGCTGGTAATCGACCGCGAGCGTCTCGACGACGACGGACAGCCGGTCGTGGTGGGCACCTACCGGCTGATGCGCGACGCGGATGCGGCGCGCGCCGGCGGCTTCTACACCGCCAGCGAATACGACATCACGCCGATGCTGACGGGAATGCCCGCCGGCACGCGTCTTCTGGAACTCGGCCGTTCCTGCGTGCTGAAGGAATACCGCTCGCGGCCCGCCACCATGCAGCTCTTGTGGCGCGGCGTGATGGTCTACATCACGCGCTTCTCGATCGATGTGATGTTCGGTTGCGCCTCGTTCTCCGGCACCGATCCCAAGGCGCTGGCGTTGCCGCTTTCCTATCTCTACCACTTCCATCGCGCGCCGCCGGAAATCCGCGTGCGCGCGGTCCCCTCGCTATACGTCGATATGAATCTGATGCCGAAAGAGGCGATCGACCCGAAGGAAGCGCTGCGCACCCTGCCGCCGCTGCTCAAGGGATACGTCCGGGCGGGCGCGGGCATCGGCGACGGCGCGGTGATCGACCGGCAATTCGGCACGACCGACGTGTTCATTTATTTTCCGGTGTCATTGATCGACGCGCGCTACCGCAGCCGCTTCGAGATGCGGTCCTAAGCCTTCCCTGCGACAAGATGCGGCGGATTACGCCTTCAGGCGCCGCTCGATAGCGTCCCAGATCAGGGCGGCGCCGTCGGGGCCGCCGAAGCGCTTCACTTCCTGGATGCCGGTCGGCGAGGTGACGTTGATCTCGGTGAGCCAGTCCCCGATCACGTCGATGCCCGTGAAGATGAGGCCGCGCCTTTTCAGCTCCGGCCCGATAGTCCTGCAAATCTCCAGATCGCGCGCGGACGGCGTTGCCGGCACCGGCTTGCCGCCGACATGCATGTTGGAACGCGCCTCGCCCGCGGCGGGAATGCGATTGATCATGCCTGCATATTCGCCGTCGATAAGAATGATGCGCTTGTCGCCCTGGCGCACTTCGGGGAGATAGCGCTGCACCATGACCGGCTCGCGATAGAACGTCGCGAACATCTCGAGCAAGGCGCCGAGATTCTCGTCGTCCGGCCTTAGGCGCACGACGCCCGCCCCGCCGTTGCTGTAGAGCGGCTTCAAGATGATGTCGCCATGCTCGGCGCGGAAGGAGCGGATTTCCGTCACGTCGGAGCTGATGAGGGTCGGCGGCATCAGTTCCTTGAATTGGGTGACGAACAGTTTCTCGGGAGCGTTGCGCACTTCCGCAGGATTGTTGACTACGAGAGTGCCCGGCTGGAGACGCTCCAAGAGATGCGTCGTCGTGATGTAGCCCATGTCGAAGGGCGGGTCCTGGCGCATCAGCACCACGTCGGTCTTCGCCAAATCGACCACGGAGGCTTCGCCCAGAGTGAAATGATCGCCTTTGACCGCGCGTACCGAAAGCGGACGCGCCCGGGCCGTGACCTTGCCATCGCGGAAGGTGAGGTCCCGCGGGCCGTAATAAAGCAGCGAAAACCCGCGCCGCTGGGCTTCGAGCGCCAAGGCGAAGGTCGAATCCGCATCGATGGCGACACGGTCGATGGGGTCCATCTGGATGGCGACGGTCAGGGTCATGAAAGTCTCCTGGCGCAATAGATCGTCATTCCCCGTCCCTTTCACAACCCCTAGATATCGTCCGGGCGCCAGGCGTCGCGCCAATGGCGCGGGAATCGGCCGGGAACGACGGTAACCACGTCGAAACGCGCCGGACTGGGCCTGCCCTTGAGATACAGTTCGGCGGCGCGGGCGATGCGCAGCCGCTGGCGCGGGCCGATGGCCTCGGCGGCGGCACCCGTATCGGGCCGGGTCTTCACCTCCACGAAGCAGACGACGCCCGCGAGGCTCTTGGCGATCAAATCGATCTCGCCGAGGCGCGTTTTCACGCGCCGGCCGAGGATGCGATAGCCCTTGCAGCGCAGGAGAAGCTCAGCCAGCGCTTCGCCGCGCCGGCCGCGCTTCTCGGCTTCCTTACGGGTCTTGGTCATCGCCTTTTCTCTTGAGGGCGCGCGTGTAGACCTCGCGGCGCGGCGCCTCGCACATCTCCGAGACGAGATCGACGGCGGCGCGTACCGGCATGTAAGCCAGCGCCTTTTCGAGCGCGGCATCGACGCGCGTAAAATCCGCCGCGATCTCTTCGGGCGGACCGACCAGCAGCGTGATCTCGCCCTTGGGCTGACCGGCCGTAGCATAATGCGCCGCAAGTTCCGCGAGATCGCCGCGGCGCACCTCTTCGTGCAGCTTGGTGAGTTCGCGCGTCACCGCGGCGGGACGCGGGCCGAGCACCTGCGCCAAATCGGCAAGACTGTCGGCGAGGCGTTGCGGCGCCTCGAAGAAGACCAGCGTGGCGCGCAAGGTCTTGAGACCATCCAGCGCCGTCAGCCGCTCCGCTTTTCTGGACGGCAGAAAGCCCGCAAACAGGAAGCGGTCGGTCGGCAGCCCGGCCGACGCGAGCGCTGCGAGCGGGGCGGAGGCTCCCGGCACCGCGTGCACCGCAACGCCATCTGCGAGTGCTTCGCGCACCAGCTTGTAGCCCGGGTCGGAGACGAGAGGCGTGCCTGCGTCGCTGACCAGCGCCACGCGCCCGCCTTCTTTCAGCTTTCTCAAGAGGCGCGGCCTTTCGCGCGGTGCGTTGTGGTCGTTGTAGGCCGTAAGCGGCTTGGAAATCGAGAAAATGGCCAGCAGCTTGGCCGTGACCCGGGTGTCCTCGGCGGCAATCAGATCGGCGCTTTCCAGCACGTCGAGCGCCCGCAAAGTGACATCGCGGGCATTGCCGATGGGGGTCGCCACGACATAAAGACCGGGCGCCAGTTCTTCCGATTGTCGCCGGGCCTCATAATGCTTAGGCTCACCGTGCAGAGGAGCCTGCCATGCGTGTCGCGTCATTGCCCGAATCCTTCCGCCGCCTTTGTGCCATCGCCGCGTGCCTTTCGATAGGCACCCTTGCCGCCTGCACGACGCCACCGCCGCCTCCGCCGCCGCCCGCGCCCGAGGTGCCCCCGGCGCCGCACCAGGTCTTTTCCGAGCAGCCGCAGTACTTCAGGCTTCCCAACGCCGCCCCCGAGAAGGTGTCGGTGCGGGTCGGCGTTATCCTGCCTTTCGGCAACGGCGCCGCCAATGTCCGCGCCTTGGCCAAGGCGATGATGAATGCGGCCGAGCTGGCGCTCTACGATTCCGGCAACACAAACATCGTCCTGATGACAGCCGAGGATACCGGCGCCGCAGGCGATGCGGCCGCTGCCGCCCAGAAGCTGCTCGACCAGGGTGCCGAGGTCATTATCGGGCCGCTCTTCTCCGCCTCCGTGGCCGCGGTGTCGCCGCTTGCCAGGGACCGCGGCGTGCCGGTGCTCGCCTTCTCCACCGACCGCAGCGTGGGGGGCAATGGAATTTATCTCCTCAGCTTCCAGCCCCAGAGCGAAGTCTCGCGCGTCGTCGCCTATGCCGCGAGCCAAGGTCACATGAAGTTCGGTGCCATGATTCCCCAGACGCCCTATGGCGAGGTGGTGGAACAGGCCTTCCGCGACGCCGTGGCACAGAACAAGGCCGCCGTGTGCGACGTGGAACATTTCAATCCGAGCGCCGGGGCCTTGACCGATCCGGCCGCAGCCATCGGCAAGGCCGGCTGCGACGCCATCCTGTTGCCCCAGGGCGGCTCGCTGCTGCGCGGCGTGATGCAGACCTTCACCTACAGCAAAATCGACACCACCAAGGTGAAGCTGCTCGGCACCGGACTGTGGAACGAGCCGTCGAACGCCAGGGAGGTATTGCTGGCCGGTGCCTGGTTCGCGGCGCCGCAGCCCTCCGCCAACAATGCCTTCATCGCCAAATACCGCCAGACCTTCGGTGCCGAGCCGCCGCAACTGGCCGCGCTTTCCTACGACGCCGTGGCGCTGGTGGCGCTCTTGGCGAACGGGGCGCCCTATCGCCGTTACACCTTGCGCGCGCTGACCGATGCCAACGGATTTTCCGGCGTGGACGGCATCTTCCGCTTCCGCCCCGACGGCTCGATCGAGCGCGGACTGGCGGTGCTGTCGGTCGATCCGAACGGCTTCGTAGTGGCCAGCCCCGCACCGACCACCTTCCAGGCGAGCGGGTCGTAGGTTCAGTCCGCCAATTCGGCAATCACACTGTTGAGCACCAGCATGCCGCGTGGCGTGGCGCAAAGACGTCCGGATTCGTTTTTGAGAAGACCCTGCGCGACAAGCTCCGCGATGCGCGTTGGATCGGGCGCTCTACCCCAGCGCGCGCGATAAGCGTTAAGATCGAGGCCTTCGCGAAGGCGCATATTCATCAGCAGATGCTCGCGCGCGGCATCGGCGGGAGCGATTTCGTTCATCTCGGAAAAACCGTGGCCGTCGCGAAGCACTTTCTCGCGCCAGCGCTCGGGGAGTTTTTCGCAGACCGTCGCCATGCGCCGCCCGCCGATCCGAAGCCTGCCATGCGCACCGGGCCCGACGCCCGCATAATCGCCATAGCGCCAATAGACGAGATTATGCCGCGCTTCGCAGCCCGGCCGCGCGTGGTTGGAGACTTCGTAGGCGGGAAGACCGGCGGCCTCCGTCACTTCCTGCGTCGCCTCGAATAGTGCTGCGGCGAGGTCGTCGTCGGGCACGCGGATCGCGCCCTGGCGGTGCAGCGCGGCGAAAGGCGTCTGCGGCTCGATGGTGAGCTGATAAAGCGAGAGATGCTCCGTGCCGAATGTAAGTGCTTCCGTGAGTTCGCTCCGCCATGCTTCGACGCTCTGCCCCGGGCGCGCATAGATGAGATCGAGCGAGACGCGCCCGAAATTCTTCATCGCCATCCCCAGCGCCGCCTTGGCTTCGGCGAGATTGTGCAGGCGGCCGAGGAATTTCAGGTCGGCATCGTTGAGCGCCTGCACGCCGAGCGACAGGCGGTTGACGCCCGCGGCGGCATAATCGGCAAAGCGCGCAGCATCCGCGCTCGCCGGATTGGCCTCCAATGTGATTTCGAGATTGTCGGCACAAGGCCACAGCTTGGTTGCCGCATTTAGGATGCGACCGACCGACGTTCCGCTCATCAAGGACGGTGTGCCACCTCCGAAGAAGACGGTTTCGAGCACCGGACGCTGCGCGCCTTGCAGCACGGCGACATGCGAAAGCTCCCGCAGGATCGCTTCCAACCAGCCCTTCTCGTCGACTTCGCTGCGGACATGGGAGTTGAAATCGCAATAAGGGCACTTGGCTGCGCAAAAAGGCCAATGCACGTAAAGCCCGCTCATGGCGAGAGCGCGCTCGCGGCGAATTTCTCGAAAGCGCGGGCCCGATGGCTGATGGTGTGCTTCAGTGCCGGATCGATCTCGCCGAAGGTTTGCTCCATGCCCTCGGCGACGAAGATGGGATCGTAGCCGAAGCCGTTCCTGCCGCGCGGCGGGAAGGTCAGATGGCCGTGCACCTCGCCTTCAAAAAGCTCCGTTTCACCGGTGGGCAGCGCCAGCGCCAGGGCACAGACGAACTTCGCTTTCCGGTCGGCCGCACCCAGCGCCTTCAACTCGCGTTCGACGCGCGCCATCGCCAGAGCAAAGTTCTTCTTCGGGCCCGCCCAGCGGGCGGAAAAAATGCCCGGCGCCCCGCCGAGCGCTTCGACGCTGAGGCCGGAATCGTCCGCCAATGCCGCAAGCCCGCCTGCCGCCGCCGCGGCGCGCGCCTTGAGGATTGCATTCTCGGCAAATGTGGTTCCGGTCTCTTCGGGTTCTTCGAGGCCAAGCTCGGCCGCGCCGCGCACTTCGAGCCCATGCGGTTCGAGCAGCGCCGCGATCTCGCGCACCTTGCCTTGATTGTGGCTGGCGACGACGAGAGTTGAGCCGCGCTCCAGCTTCATGCAAGTGCCGCTTTCTGCAGGATCACGAGTTCGCCGATGCCTTTGCGCGCCAGCGACAGCATTTTGGCAAGCTCTTCGTCGCTGAAGGGGGCGCCTTCCGCCGTGCCTTGTATTTCAACCAATCCGCCGGCTCCCGTGAGAACAAAATTCGCATCCGTCTGCGCGGTGGAATCCTCGGCGTAGTCGAGATCGAGCACCGGCGCCCCGCCGACGATGCCGCAGGAAACCGCCGCCACGTGATCCTTGATGGCGGGCTTCGTCACCATGCCGGTCTTCTTCATAAAGGCGATGCACTGGGCGAGCGCCACGAAGCCCCCCGTGACGGAGGCCGTGCGCGTGCCGCCGTCGGCCTGGAGCACGTCGCAATCGATCACGATTTGCCGCTCGCCGATGGCGGTCAGGTCCATCACGGCGCGCAGCGAGCGTCCGATCAGGCGCTGGATTTCCTGGGTACGGCCGGACTGCTTGCCCACGGCGGCCTCGCGGCGCGTGCGCTCCAGCGTGGCGCGCGGCAGCATGCCGTATTCCGCCGTCACCCAGCCTTTGCCCGAGCCGCGCAGGAAGCTGGGCGCCGTCTCCTCCAGGCTGGCGGTCACCAGCACATGGGTGTCGCCGAATTTGACGAGGCAGGAGCCTTCCGCATGCTTGGCAAAACCCGCCGTGAGGCTGACACTGCGAAGCTGATCGGGGGCGCGGCTGCGCATGGAGACACCTTGAAGTTTGAGACGCGGGCCGTTACCTAGCGGCTCCGGCGGGCGGCATGCAAACCGGCCTGCGAGTTGCATAATTCCTGTAGCAGGATCAAGGACTTGAATATGGGTCCCGGGATGACCGGCGAAACCTACCTGGCAGACCGGCAGCGCGAGGTCTTCCGCCGCCTGGTGGAGGCGTTCCTGGCCTCGGGTGAGCCGGTGGGCTCGCGCACCTTGTCGCAGATCCTGCCCATCGCGCTGTCGCCCGCCTCGATCCGCAATGTGATGGCCGACCTGGAAGCGATGGGACTGCTCTATGCCCCCCACACCAGCGCCGGACGGGTGCCGACCGAACGAGGCTTGCGGCTCTTCGTCGACGGCCTGTTGCAGGTGGGCGAGCCGGCGCCGCCCGAGCTTTCCGCCATCGAGGCGCGCCTTACCGAGACCGGCCACGGCGTGGAAGAGCTGCTCACCCAGGCGACGACGATGCTGTCTGGCCTGTCGCGCTGCGCCGGGCTGGTGGTCTCCGCCAAGCAGGACAGCGTACTCAAGCATGTCGAATTTGTCGGCATCGGACCGGGCAAGGCGCTGGTCGTCATGGTCACCGAAGACGGACAGGTGGAGAACCGCCTGATCGACACGCCGGTGGGCCTGCCCGCCTCGGCCCTGGTGGAAGCCTCCAATTATCTCAACGCTCGGCTGGCGGGACGCACCCTGGACGCCGCGCGCAGCGGCATCCTTGCCGAGCTCGAAGGAGAACGTGCCGAACTCGATGCGCTCACCGCCAAGATCGTGGCGGAGGGCCTTGCCACGCTGGCCGGTCCCGCCGAAAGCGAAGAGAGGGTGCTGATCGTGCGCGGTGCCTCGCACCTTCTCGAATCGCTGGAGGCGCAATCGGACCTCGACCGCATCCGCACGCTGTTCGACGACATCGAGCGCAAGAACGATCTGATCCGTCTGCTCGAACTTGCCAAGGAGGGCGACGGCGTGCGCATCTTCATCGGCTCGGAGAACCGACTGTTCAGCCTCTCCGGCTCGTCGATCATCGCCGCGCCCTACGCCAACACCAAGGGCAAGGTGGTGGGCGTGATCGGCGTGCTTGGGCCGACACGGTTGAATTACGCGCGCATCATCCCGATGGTCGACCACACGGCTAGGGTGATCGGGCGCCTGATCGGATAGGACATAGATGTCGGACGAAAACGAAATCGAGAACGAGCCCGTAGAAAACGAAGCGGAAAGCCTCGAAGCGCTGCGCGCCGAAGCGGCCGAGCTGAAGGACAAGCTGCTGCGCGCCCTGGCGGAGACGGAGAACACGCGCCGCCGGGCCGAGCGCGACCGGCTCGACGCCTCGCAATATGCCGTGACGCGCTTCGCCCGCGACATGCTCGCTATCGCCGACAATTTCGGCCGGGCGCTCTCCGCCTGTCCTGCGGATTTGCGAGAGGCGGCCGATCCCCAGGTGAAGGCGGTGATCGACGGTGTCGAAGTCACCGAGCGCCAGCTGCTCGCCACACTGGAGAACTACGGCGTCAAGCCGATCGCGACCGCGGGCGTCAAATTCGATCCCAACCTGCACCAGGCCATCGCCGAGGTTCCGGGAGACGGCGTGCCGCCGGGCACCATCGTGGACGTGATCCAGACCGGCTTCACCATCGGCGGGCGCCTGTTGCGCCCCGCCATGGTCACCGTGGCGAAGAAGGAAGCCGGCGGAACGGACGAGAAAGCGTAGAGCTTCTTTCTGAATCATTTTAGGATGGTCTCATGAGCGACGTTCAATTCGTGGTCGCCGGAGCGGCCGGACGCATGGGCCGCGCCCTGGTGCGCGCCATCTCGGAAACCCCCGGCTGCGCCCTCGCCGGGGCGCTGGAATCCAAGAGGCATCCCGATCTCGGACAGGATGCCGGCGTGTTGGCGGGTCTCAAGCCGCTCGGCATCACGATTGAGGACGATCCGGCGCCGCTGATCGCCGGGGCGCAGGCGATCCTCGATTTCACCACGCCGAAAGTGTCCGTGGCGCTGGCGGAACTGGCCGCCAAGGCGGGGATCGTGGACGTGATCGGCACCACGGGATTCTCCGACGACGACGAAGCGAAAATCCGCGCCGCGGCGGGAGGCGCCGTGATCTTCAAATCCGGCAATATGAGTCTGGGTGTTGCGGTTCTCTCCGCGCTGGTGAAACAGGCGGCCAAGGCCTTGCCCGGCTTCGACATCGAAATCGTCGAGATGCATCACAACAGGAAGGTCGATGCGCCGTCCGGCACGGCGCTGTTGCTCGGGGAAGCCGCGGCGGCGGGGCGAGAGATTTCGCTCGGCGAACATAGCGTCAGAGGCCGTGACGGCCGGACGGGGCCGCGGCCGGCGGGCGCCATCGGCTTCGCCAGCCTCAGAGGCGGCACGGTGGTGGGCGAGCATCAGGTGATTTTCGCCGGTCCCGGCGAGCGCGTGGTGCTGTCCCATACGGCGGAAGACCGTTCGATCTTCGCCCGCGGCGCCATCGCCGCCGCGTTGTGGGGACAGGGCAAGAAGCCCGGGCTTTACGCCATCGCCGATGTGCTCGGATTGGCGAACTGATCCGAGCGGGCGGCTTCCACCGCCAGCATGGCGCGCTTGCGCTCGATGCCCCAGTGATAGCCGGTGAGCGCGCCGTTCGAGCCCAGTACGCGATGGCAGGGCACCAGCCAGGAGATTGGGTTGCGACCCACGGCGGCCCCCACGGCGCGGGCGGCTTTGGCGTCGCACACTTTCTCGGCGACGGCGCGATAGGTGGAGAATTTGCCGCTGGGGATGGCCAGCAGCGCTTCCCATACCTTCACCTGAAACGGCGTTCCCATCAGATAGAGCGGCAGGATTTCCTTGCTGGCGGGATCGAAGATGCGCTGTACCAGTTTGGCGGCGCGCGCTTCGTTGCGGTGGAATTCGGCTCGCGGCCAGCGCGATGTCATGTCCGCCAGCATTGCTTCTTCTTCGCCCTCCTCGCCGAAGCCGAGGCCGCAGACGCCCTTCTGCGTCGCCAGCACCAGCGCCAGTCCGAAGGGGCAACCCGCAAACCCGTAATCGATGATGACGCCCGCCCCGCCCTTGGCGTAGTCGCCCGGCGTCATGGCTTCGATCTTGAGGCAGAGATCGTGCAGCCGCGACGGTCCCGACAGCCCCGCATCGAGGGCGGCATCGAGCACGCTGGCGCCGTGCGCCAGCTCGCGCTTGGCATGGCCGAGGGTGAGATGCGCCACGAAGGCCTTGGGGCTGACGCCGACATAACGGCTGAAGACACGCTGGAAATGAAAGGGCGAGAGACCGGCCGCGCTCGCGGCATCCTCCAGGCTGGGCTGATCCTGATAATGCTCGGTCAGATAGCGGATGGCGCGGGCCATGCGCCGCCAATCGGGCGAATCTTCGCGGGGTTTCATCGGGACGATTTTGCTCATGGGCGCCAAGCTGAGGCAAGCGGGGCCCGCTTGCGACCCGATTCTTGCGCAAATGCGCGGGAAGAGAGTTAACTGCTTCCGTCCAAACCCGGCCCGCCGCCATGCCCTTACCGCAAGTGGAAGCCTTCTTCGCGCGCCTGAAGAAATCCAATCCGAAGCCGGAAACCGAGCTTCGCTATACCAATCCCTTTACGCTGCTGGTCGCCGTGGTGCTGTCGGCGCAGGCGACCGACAAGGGCGTCAACAAGGCGACGGAAGCGCTGTTCAAGATCGCGGACACACCCGCCAAGATGGCGGCGCTCGGCGAGGCGGGTCTATCGAATACCATCAAGACCATCGGGCTCTATCGCGGCAAGGCGAAGAACATCGTTGCGCTGTCGAAGTTATTACTGGAGCGGCACAGCGGCGAGGTACCGCGCGAGCGCGAGGCGCTGGAAGCCCTGCCCGGCGTCGGCCGCAAGACGGCCAACGTCGTCCTCAACGTCGCCTTCGGCGAGAAAACCATCGCGGTGGACACCCATATCTTCCGCGTCGCCAATCGCACGGGGCTCGCACCCGGCAAGACGCCACGCGAAGTCGAAGACGGACTCGTCAAACTCGTGCCGGAGGAATATCTGCTGCACGCCCATCACTGGCTGATCCTGCACGGGCGCTATGTCTGCACGGCGCGGCAGCCAAAATGTTCCGATTGCGTGGTGTGCGATCTCTGCCGCTATCCCGACAAGACCCCCGTCACGAAACCGGCCGTCGCAAAACGGCGAGGCAGCTAGCGTCGGCGGCCATCTCCTTGCCGCGCGGCACCGTCTCGACATGGCGGACCGCTTTCGAGGTGGCGTCCGGATAGAGGAAGAAGAAGGCGCGGCATTGCTTGTTATCGTAGCGCCATATCTCCGGGCCGTTTTCCGCACGGATGAAGGCCGGGGTGCCGAACAGCGCACGCAACTGGGCAGCCGACAGATTGATGAGGTCGGCGGGCTCCCCTGTTGGCGGCGGCGGCGGCAGCGGCACGGCAGGCATGGCCGGAGGCGGCGGCGCATGCGTGGCGCAGGCGGCGAGAAACAGACACAGACCGGCCGTTAGAGAAAAAACCGAGATTACCGAAATGCACTTCTGCCCTAGGTTTTTGTTTTGTCGCGCAATCCGCCGGAAAACCGCTTCGCACTTTTCCGGATTGCGCTTTTGCCTTCTCATGCGGGGAGCTCCTTGTGCGTATAGCGCTGGAAGAGATGGACCATCAGGGCCGCTCCGAACAAGGGGGCAATGAAATCGACGAACGGCACGGTGCTGAGCAGCGAAATCACCAGCCCCGCGGCGAACACTCCGAAGGTGTGGCGCCCGCGCAGGGCCTTGGCCGCATTCTTCGACATATGCCGGAAGGCCACCATCTCGAAATAGCCCCGTCCCAGGAACCAGCCGTTGATCAGGACAGTGACGAATTCCCCGATCCCCGGCAGGAAGGCATCGGCCGGCAGCAAGGCGAGATCGACTGCGATCACCACCAGTGTGAGCTGGAGCCCGGTGACGAGCGTCTGGCCGAAGGGGGCGCCGGAGGGTTTGGAATCGGCAGTGTAGAAGCGCGCCTCGATCCGTTTCGCTGCCATTTCGAGGAACAGCGGGGCGAACAGCGCCGCCGCCGCCGCGCCGAGATAAATCACCAGCAGAAAAACCAGGACCGGCGCGAGAATCTCGAGAAGGGTGTTGACCCAGGGCGAGCCCAGTGCCGGCAGATGCTCGAGGCCGTAAAGCGCCCCTACAAGCAGCGCGACATAGAGCAAGACCGTCAGCACGACGGAGATGATCACGACGCGGGACAATTTGCGGTCGAACAGCGATTTTGCGGCCTTGCCGAGACTTGCGAACATGTCCTCAGTCCTTTACGGCTTTGACGCCGCAAGCATACCTCTTCGGGGGATCAATGGCGCGAAATTTCGATGTTGTCGCGATGGGAAACGCCATCGTCGATGTGTTCGCCCCGGTCGACGACGGCTTTCTTCTGACCCACAAGATCGCCAAGGGGGTGATGACCCTGATCGACGAATACCGCGCCAATCAGCTCTATCACGCCTTCGGCGAACGCGTCGAAGCCGCAGGTGGCTCGGCCGCTAACACGATGGCGGGACTGGTCTCGCTGGGCGCGCGCGGCATGTTTATCGGCAAGGTCAAGGCCGACCGGCTGGGCGAAGCCTTCGCCGCCAGCCTGTTGGCAGGCGGTATCCACTATGCCACCCGGCCCGCCGACGACGGTCCGCCGACGGCCTGCTCGCTGATCGCGGTGGCGCCCGACGGGCAGCGCAGCATGAACACCCATCTCGGCGCCAGCCGCGAGCTTTCGCCCGAGGATATCGACGAGGCCGATATCGGTTCGGCGGAAATCCTCTACATCGAAGGCTATCTGTGGGATTCGGAAGTCTCCAAGGCCGCCTCGCAGAAAGCCATCGCCATCGCCAGGCAAGCCGGAACGAAGGTCGCCTTCACGCTGTCCGATCCGTTCTGCGTCGGGCGCTACCGCGAGGACTTCCTGGCGCTGGTGGAAAACGATCTCGACATCCTGTTCGCCAACGAAGACGAAGCCAAGGCGCTGTTCGAAGTCGAGGAGTTCGACGCAGTGCTGCAACGTTTCGGGCAATGGGGCAGGATCGCCGCCCTGACGCGCTCGGCGAAAGGCTGCGTCGTGGTGGGCGGCGGCGAAGTGCATGTCATCGACGCGGCACCTGTGGCGCGCGTGGTCGATACCACGGGGGCGGGCGATCAGTTCGCAGCGGGTTTCTTGTTCGGACTTGTGCGCGGCAAGCCCCTGTCGAAGAGCGGCCGGCTGGGCGCTCTGGCGGCGGCCGAGGTCATCTCCCATTACGGCGCACGGCCGGAGACCTCCCTGGAAGCACTCGCCGCCAAGGCGGGACTGCTCTAAGCTTTCACTTTCCGCAAATACACATACAGCGCGCCGGGGCCGCCGTGGCGTACATGCGCGCCGCGCTTGTCGGCGATCAGTTTGGCGAGCGGGGATTCTTCCAGCCAGCGCGGCACCATCGTCTTGAGCACGCCGCGCACGCGTTCCGGATCGGAACCGGCGCCGCCCTTCCCCGTCACGATCAACACTAGCTTGTCGCCGCGCCGATGCGCCGAAAGCATGAAGGCCGTCAGTGCGCGATGCGCGGCGGCTTCCGTCAGCCCATGCAGATCGATCTTGGCATCTGGCGCAATCTCGCCGCGTTTGAGACGCCTACTGGTGTTGCCGTCGAGACCGGTTGGAGTTTTCGAGGCCTGCGTATTCTTCGCCGGAGGACGCACTAGGGCTAGCGGCCGAGATTTCTTCACCTTCACCGGCGTCTGACCCGACAAGGCGGCATGAAACAGCTCGTGTTCTTCCTTGGTGGTGCGCCTCATGGGGAATCCGGAAAATCCGTTCGCGGCTTCAGCTTTTGTGCCACAGTCTTCGGCACCAGGACAAACATCCGGCCCATCTGGTTCATGGTTCCGGCGCGCGCTTCCGCCTTGCTGCCGAAACCGAAGAACACGTCGCCGCGCACGGCCCCTCGGATCGCGCCGCCGATGTCCTGGGCGATGAACAGCCTGTCGAGCGCGCCGCCGCCCGCCACGAAGACCGGCGTACCCAAGGCATGCAGCCGCGGATCGACCGCGAGGCTGGCCAGCGGCGTCAGCGGCACGCCTTGCGCGCCCTTGGCGCCGAGCGAGGCATCGCCGACCGGCTCCTCCTGGAAGAAAACGTAAGAGGCGTCGGTTTCGATGACTTCGTGCATCTCGTCCGGATGCGCCTTCAGCCAATCGCGGATCGCCTGCATCGACAGGCCGTCGCGCGGCAGACCGCGGTCGATCAGCGTCTTGCCGATCGCGGTGTAGAGCTGGCCGTTCTGCGCCGCATAGCTGACGCGCGCCTGGCTGCCGTCTTCGAACGTCACGCGCCCGGAACCCTGGATGTGCAGGAAGAACACCGCGATGGGATCGTTGCCGTAAAACAGAACATGCGCATGGCGCAGGCCGTGTGCGTCGATTTCGGCCCGCGAGGCGTAAGGCACCAGCTTGCCCCCCTCGATCTTTCCCGCGATACGCTCGCCGCGCAGAGCCGGGCGGAACTGGCCGAGATCGACAGTGACGAGATCGTCGGGACGGCCGTAGATCGGTGTTTGAAATGCGCCGTGGCGCCGGCGGCTGACGAACAGCTCGGGCTCGTAATAGCCCGTGAAACGGCCGTCTTTGATTCTTCCTGCGCTGACGGCGAGCGGCGTGAACCAGTGCTCGAAGAAGTCGCGCGCCTCCACCGGATCGGCGGCCTGCGCAGCCCGGCAAGGCGCGCGCCAAGCCGCGACGGTTCCCGCATATCCGGCGGCGCCCAACGGCTCCGCGTCGGGCTTGCCTTGCAACGCCGCGCAGGAGCGCTCGAAGGCGCCGAGCGCCGCAGCGGGATCGCTGGCGGCCCAGCCGGGTAGATCGGCGAAAGTGACCTTGGTCAGGCGCAGCGGTCCGGGCTCGGGATGAAGCCACCACCACAGCCCTGCCCCGGCGAGGAAAAGGACAAGCAGCGCAAGAAGGATGATTAGTCGCCGGCTCACCGAGGTCAGAGCGGTTCGCTCGACGTGGAGACCAGCGTCCAGTTGGGATCGCGCGCGCGTACGTCGTGCGTGAAGGTCCAGACGTCGGTCACGTCGCGAACTGATTTCGTGTCGCCTTCGACCACGGCGCCCGCGGCGTTTGTGGTCGCGGAAATGAGCTGGGTGCCGAAAGCGAGCGTGATCTCCGCGATGCTGCCTTTAAGGACCGCGGCGATGACCTTCACGTCGTTGAAGCCGACCAGCGTCAAGGACGCCTTCTGAACGGCCTCTTCGCGCCGGCGCATGACGGACTCGAAGGCGGCGAAGACTTCGTCGCTGAGCAGCGGCTTGAGCGTCATGCGGTCGCCCGCTGCATAAGCGGTGAGGATCATCTCATAGGCCGCACGGGCGCCCTTGAGGAACTGGTCCTTGTCGAAGGACCGGTCGGCCAGCCCGATGTCGAACAGGCCGCTTGCCACCGGATCGGAGGGCCGTTCGGCCGGCGCGGCGTGCGTCAGTTTCCCGTTGTCGTGCGCCCCGACTGCGTCCTCGGCCGGCTTGAGACGGTAATTGTCCTGCGGCGGCCGCTCATGGCCGGTGCGCCGCCCCAACACCGTGTAAAGGCGGAACAGCACAAACCCTGCCAGCGTGGCGATCAGGATAATGTTGAGCAATTGCGAGCTTGCCATTTTGTTCTCCGCGGCATCATGGCGCGCGGGAAGCCTTACCCTAACGCCACGGATCGGTACGGTCCAGCACATTGCCCGGCAAAAGCGGCGAAAGTGCAAATATGGTTGCCGCAGCCGTTTCGCTTGTCAGGGCCTTCCATTCCGTGCTAGCGCCCGCCCCGACACGATTTTCCAAGGGTTTACGATGGCTGACGAGCTTCCCCCAGACGGCAACCAGAACGGCAAGGATGTCGACGCACCGCATGTCCAAGTCGTCGGTCAATACATTAAAGACCTGTCATTCGAGAATCCGGGGGCCCCGAACGCCCTTTCCGTCCGTCCACAGATCGAGTTGAACGTCGATCTCCAGGCGCGCCAGATCGAGCGCGAGCATTATGAGGTCGAGCTGAAACTGCGCGTCTCCGCCAAGAGCGAGGAAAAGCCGCTCTTTTTGCTCGAGCTTGTCTATTCGGGGCTCTTCCAGCTTCACAACATCCCCGACGAAGTCCGCCAGCAGGTGCTGCTGATCGAGGCGCCGCACATCTTGTTCCCCTTCGCGCGGCGTATCGTTGCCGACGTGGTACGCGACGGCGGCATGCCGCCTTTGATGATCGAGCCGATCGATTTTGTCGCGCTCTATCGCGCCAAGGCGGCACAGATGCAGCAGGCGCAGCCGGGCGGCGAACCGCAAGCCTAGTTCTTATTCCATATCGCCACTTCGCCGAGCTCGCCGGCAACGAAGGCCGCGTGCGCTTCGCGTTCGGCGATGGTAAGGAGCGAGGGCAGCGGCTCGGGCCGCGTGCGCGCGCTGCGGGATTCTTCGACCGCCTCACCACCGGCATCGGACGGTGCCAGCACGAAGCGTTTCTGCCGCCCGCCGATCAGTTCCAGATAGACCTGCGCCAACAGCTCGGCATCGAGCAGTGCGCCGTGCTTTTCGCGCACGGTGAGGTCGATCCCGAAGCGCTTGCACAACTCGTCGAGGGAATAGCGGGCGCCTGGAAGTTTCACCTTGGCGATCTCGATGGTGTCGATGGCGCGCGCGGCGGGGATCGGCGCCCCGCCGATCTTCGCCAGTTCGGTATTGAGAAACTTGAGATCGAAACCGGCGTTGTGGATGACCAGCGGCGCATCGCCCAGAAATTCCATCAGCTCCGCAACCACTTCGGAAAAGTGCGGCTTGTCGGCGAGGAAGGCCCCGGTGATGCCGTGGACGCGCTCGGCTTCCGCCGGCATGTCGCGCTCGGGATTGAGATAGCGCTGGAAGCTGCGGCCGGTTGGAAAATGATCCATCAACTCGACGCAGCCGATCTCGATGATGCGGTGGCCGTCGGCCGGATCGAGGCCTGTGGTTTCCGTGTCGAGGACGACTTCACGCATGTTTCGCATCCCGCTTCAGCAGCAATTCTTGCACGATCCGCTTCGCTTGTTCGAAGGCGTGATCGAAGCCCCGGCCGGTGTCCACAACAAAATGGGCCCGCCGGCGCTTTTCCGCATCGGACATCTGGCGCGAGAGAATGTGGTCGAGCCTTTGCGCCGTCATGCCGGGACGCGCCAGCACCCTGGCGCGCTGCACTTCCGCGGGCGCCGAAACCACCACCACCGCGTCCATGCGCGCCTCGCCGCCGGTCTCGTAGAGCATCGGAATATCGAGAATCACGAGTGGCGCGTCTTTGGCCCAAGCTTCGTCGATAAAGTTTTTTTCCTCCATCGCCACCAGGGGGTGGACAATCGCTTCGAGTCTGGCAAAGGCCGCCGGATCGTTCATCACGCGCGCTACCATCGCCTGCCGGTCGACGCGCCCGTCCTTTACCGTGCCCGGAAAGGCCTCGCCGACGACGGCGACGGCCGCCCCGCCCGGTTCGTAAAGCGCGTGCACAGCCGCGTCAGCGTCGAACACGGGAATGCCGAGTGCGGCAAACATTTTCGCCGTCTCGGTCTTGCCCATACCGATCGAACCGGTGAGGCCGACGAGTGTGGGACGCTCAGCCACCGGTCAGCGCCTTTTCCAGCTTGCTGCGCAGGGCAGGAGTGACGGCGGGCTCGATACCGAAGAAGGCCGCGAAAGAGGGAACCGCCTGATGCATCAGCATTCCCAATCCGTCTACCGTGCGAAGGCCTTGCTCCCTGGCGCGTTTCAAGAGAGCCGTTTCCAAGGGATTGTACACGGCATCGAACACCGCGGCGCCGGAAGGCAGCACGTCGAGCGGCAGATCGAGCGAAGGGGTTTGCTTCATCCCGGCACTGGTGGTGTGTACCAAGAGGGCCGCGTCTTTTCCCGCCTCTGGCCAAAGTTCGTAGCCTCCGGCCGTGATCTTCACCGACACTTGGCGCCCCAAGGCAACAAGCGCTTCGGCTCGCGCCACGGTGCGGTTCAGGATGCGAATCTCCGTGGCGCCCATTCGGGAAAGGGCATAAACGGCCGCCCGTGCCGTGCCGCCGGCGCCCCAGATCACGACAGCGCGGCCCTTGACGCAATCCTGTCCGAGGCCGTCCCGGAGAGCGGCGGCAAGGCCGATGCCGTCGGTGTTGCGCCCTTCGATGCCGTCATCCCCGAACAGCAAGAGATTGACCGCGCCGGTGATGCCGGCTGCCCGATCATGGCGCCCGGCCAAGGCAAAGGCGGCTTGCTTGTGCGGCACCGTGACGTTGACGCCGCAAAATCCCTTGCCCTGCAGCTCCTTCATGGCGGCGGCAAAATCCTCCGGCCTGACCGGCAAAGGCACATAACTGCCGTCGATGCCGTGCTCGGCAATCCAATGGCTGTGCAGCAGAGGCGAAACAGACTGCGCAATCGGCCAGCCCACCACCCCCGCCAAACCGCTCATTGCGGTACGATCCTGTACTCGCGCAGCACCGCGAGCAGGGGAATGAGCGGCAGCCCGAGAACCGCGAAATAGTCGCCCTCGATGCGTTCGAACAGCTGCGCTCCGCGCCCTTCGAGCTGATAGCAGCCGACGCTGCCGAGCACGGTGCTGCCTTCGCTCTTGAGATAATCGTCGAGGAAACGCTCGCTGAAATCGCGCATCCACAATCTGACGCTTTCCCGGTGGCGCCAGACCGGTTTGCCGTCGCGCGCCAGCACCGCCGCCGAGATGAGGGTGTGCATCTTGCCGCGCAAATCCATCAGCAGTGCGCGGGCTTCGGCATTGTCGCGCGATTTGGCGATCAGCCGCTCTTCGCAGACGAGCGTCTGGTCGCAGCCGAGCACCAGCGCCTCTGGCGAGGCCGCCGAGACGCGCACCGCCTTCAGTTCGGCGAGGCTCTCGGCCACGGCTTCGACCGGGGTGTCTTTCCGGCGAAGAGCGGCCTTGAATTCCCCTTCATCTATGTCCGCCGGACGGACGCCGAAGGTCACACCCGCTTCGCGCAGAAGACGGGCGCGGGTGGCACTGGCTGAGGCCAGGATCAACATGCTCATGCCGGTTCGCCCCGACGTTCGGCCAACAAAGTCATAATCGCGGCGGCCGTCTCCTCGATCGAACGCCTGGTTACGTCGATGGAAGGCCAGCCCTGCTGCTCGTACAAACGGCGTGTCGCCATGACCTCGTTGCGCACCTTTTCCAGATCGACGTAGTCCGTGTCTCTCTCTTCGCCCATTGCCGTCAGCCGGTTGCGGCGAATCTGCACCAGACGCTCGGGCACAACCCATAAACCGACGATGAGCGGCGTCGTGTAAGTCAGCAATTGTGAAGGCGGCGGCAGTCCGAGCACAAGAGGAACATTAGCCGCCCGGATGCCTCGGATCGCCAGATATACACAGGTCGGCGTCTTGGAAGTGCGGCTGGCACCCACCAGGATCACTTCCGCCGCGCCGAGATCGAGATTGGCGCCGTCGTCGTGCTCGATCGTGTAATTGAGAGCCTCCATGCGGTGGAGGTACTTCTGGTCGATGTCGTGCTGCCCGCCCGGCCTTTGTGTTTTTTCCGTATTGAAGCATTGCTGCATCAGGCCGACGGGGCCTTCCATGACGTCGAAATACGGCACTCCGATCAGGCCGCACTGCGCCACAAGATCGTTGCGGAGCTTCTGGTCGACAACCGTGAACAGCACGAGGCCCAGGTGTTGCCGGATATAGTCCAGTGCACGCTGGAGCTGCCGGTCGCTGCGCACCAGGGTGTAGGAATGCTCCTGGACGGTGACGCCTTCGAACTGCGCCAGAGCCGCCTTGGCGACGGAATGCAGTGTTTCGCCCGTCGCGTCCGAGATGAGATGGACATGAAAAGGTCCACTCACAATTTCACTCCTGGTTCATCCACCGGCATGCCCCAACTATGCGCATAACCTCGAGCCTGTTCAAATCGTCCGGTTTCCAGGCGTCGAGTCACCAAACCATCCACCTTTTCGACAAGACACACTCCATCAGGCAAGAGACACAAACCCTTGAGTCCGCCTATATTCCATCTTAGAGGAATCCGGTACTCCCCGAGCCTTCCACAATTCACAAGGCTTACATCATCTACAGAATCTAAGATTCTTAAGGAGTCTTGTTTTGGATTGTTCTTTCCTCGGTGTGTTTAACGGAAGAACGGATGTGCCGCCGCTCTGGATGATGCGTCAAGCCGGGCGCTATCTGCCGGAGTATCGCGAGATACGGGCGAAGATCGGTTCCTTCTGGAGCATGTGTATGACGCCGGAGGTGGCGGCCGAAATTACGCTGCAGCCGGTGCGTCGCTTCGGCTTCGACGCGGCGATCGTCTTTTCGGACATCCTGGTTATTCCGGCGGCGCTTGGAGTGGCGCTGTCCTTCGACCAAGCGCCGAAACTGAAGCCCATTTCGTCGGCGGATAATCTAGATCGTTCAAAGGACTGTTGGCCCAAGACACTCGCACCTGTGTACGAGGCCATAAAACTGGTGCGGGCGCGCCTGGAGCCCGGAACCTCGCTTATCGGCTTTGCCGGAGGACCCTGGACGCTTGCAACCTATATGACCGGTGGAGGCGCCAATGAACCGGGACCGGCAACACTGTGGGCTTATCGCGATCCGGACGGTTTTCGGAAACTGATCGACCTTCTTGCAGATTGTGTTGCCGAGCATCTTATCGGCCAGCTCCGGGCGGGCGCGGACATCGTTCAAATCTTCGAAAGCGCTGCGGGTGGCCTGACAGCTTCCGCTTTCGCCAGATGGGTGACGGCGCCCACGGCGAAGATCGTGACGAAGGTACGTGCGGCGGCGCCTCAGGCGAAGATCATCGGTTTCCCGCGCGGGACGACGCTGCAAGGCTACGAACTCTATGCGCGCAACACAGGCGTCGATGCGGTATCGCTCGACACGGCCGTGCCGATAGATTGGGCTGTGGAAACTTTGGGGATGAAAGTCGTCTTGCAAGGGAACCTGGACCCGCTGGCACTGGTCGCCGGCGGAACCGCTCTTGCCGAAGCGGTCGAGGCCATCCTGCAAGCCACGCGTGGAACACGCTTTATCTTCAATCTGGGTCACGGAATTCTGCCGGACACACCGATTGCCCATGTCGAGCAGCTGGTGCATCTGGTGCGGAGCGCCAAGTGAGATTGGCCGTCATCCTGTTCAATCTGGGCGGGCCCGATTCCCCCGAGGCCGTCGAGCCGTTCCTGCGCAACCTGTTCCGCGATCCGGCGATCCTTTCCCTGCCGGGCCCGCTGCGCAAACCGCTGGCATGGCTGATTGCCAGGCGCCGGGCGCCCGTGGCACGGGAGATCTACGCCAAGATCGGCGGGCGCTCGCCCATCCTGGAAGAAACCGAAGCTCAGGCCCGGGCGCTGGAGGCTGCACTAAGCGGGCAAGAGGTGCGTGTGTTCGTCGCCATGCGCTGCTGGCATCCCTTCAGCGACGAAACCGCGGCCGAGGTGGCGCGCTGGCAGCCGGACCTCATCGTGCTCTTGCCGCTCTATCCGCAGTTCTCCACCACGACGTCCGGGTCTTCCCTCAAGGATTGGCAGCGTGCCGCACGGGCGGCCGGCATCACGGCGCACCAGTCGGCCATCTGCTGCTATCCGGAGTTGCCTGGCTTCATCGAAGCGCTGGCGGCGTTGACGCGCGAGACGATGGCGAAGGCCAAGCCCGGCACATCCTACCGGTTGCTGCTGTCGGCCCACGGTCTTCCCAAGCGTGTCATCGACCGGGGCGACCCCTACCAATGGCAGATCGAGAAGACGGTGGCCGCCCTTGTGGAGCGTTTGGGGGTAACCGACTGGAGCATCTGCTACCAGAGCCGGGTGGGGCCCCTCGAATGGATCGGCCCCGCCACCGATGCGGAAATCCGGCGTGCCGGGGCCGAGGGCAAGGGCGTCGTCGTCGTCCCCATCGCCTTCGTGTCGGAACATTCCGAGACGCTGGTCGAACTCGACATGGAATACGCGCATCTGGCGCGCGAAGCGGGGGTGCACGATTATCAGAGGGTGCCGACCGCGGGCGTGCGACAGGAATTCATAAGCGGTTTGGCCGGGCTCGTGCTGGAATCCGCTGCCGCTGCGGACAAGGCGCGGCTCTGCCCCGCAACTTTCCCCTGCTGCGGCTTTACCCGGAACTAGCGCAATGAAGGAATTTCTTTTCGACCATTACATGACGATCAAGTCCCTGCACGTGATCGCCGTGATCGCCTGGATGAGCGGGATGTTCTATCTGCCGCGGCTGTTCGTTTACCACACCGAGACCAAGCCCGGCATGCCGGAATACGAACGCTTCTGCCGCATGGAGCGCAAGCTTCTGAAGATCATCATGACCCCGGCGGTAACCTTGGTCTGGACGCTGGGCCTGACGATGGCCTGGCTCAACAATTTCTGGGAAATGCACTGGTTCCAGGCGAAATTGGGACTGGTTGCCGCCATGACCTGGACCCACATCTCCTACGCGATCTGGGCCGGGGACTTCGCGCGCGGCAGGAACACGCACCCGGCGCTATTCTTCCGCATCTGGAACGAGGTTCCGACCATCCTGATGATCCTGATCGTCATCCTGGTAATCACCAAACCGATCTAGATTTTTCTCCATACCCCGTTTGCATCGCCGTCAAATCGCGGTATAAACGCTCAGTTCCCCATTGAGCCCCAACAAGCGGCCGCGCCGGCAAGGCGTAGTTGCTGCGAATCCACTTCGGGGCGGCTCTCCACAATCGATCCCGCAGGACCGGCTTGCGGGGCAACGTTAGTGTTCGTTCAGGTGTAATCTCCCATGACAATCCAAGACGGCCTGCAGGCGATGAAGCTGCAGGAACTCAAGTCCAAATCCCCCACCGACCTGCTCTCCTTCGCCGAGGACCTCGAGATCGAGAATGCCTCGGCCATGCGCAAGCAGGACATGATGTTCGCGATCCTCAAGGAACTCGCGGACCGCAATGTCGAGATCACGGGGATGGGGGTGCTGGAAACCCTGCAGGACGGCTTCGGCTTCCTGCGTTCGCCGGAGTCGAACTATCTGGCGGGACCGGACGACATCTACGTCTCGCCCTCGCAGATCCGCAGATTCGGCCTCAGGACCGGCGACACGGTGGAAGGGCCCATCCGCAGCCCCAAGGACGGCGAGCGCTACTTCGCGCTGCTCAAGGTCACCACCATCAATTTCGAGGACCCCGAGAAGATCAAGCACAAGGTCCACTTCGACAACCTGACGCCGCTCTATCCGACGCGCTGGCTGAAGATGGAAATCGAAGACCCGACCCTCAAGGACAAAACGGGCCGCGTCATAGACATCGTCTCGCCCCAGGGCATGGGCCAGCGCGCCCTGATCACCGCCCAGCCGCGCACCGGCAAGACCGTCATCCTGCAGAACATCGCGCGCGCCATCGCGGCCAATCATCCCGAGTGTTACCTGATCGTGCTGCTGATCGACGA